>JAEZIW010000164.1 GCA_023436525.1 Bacillota bacterium
GCTCGAGGCCGAGCTGCTTAAAGAGGTCCATAATGTCATCCTCTGTCGCGCCATCAAAAACCGGCGTAGCAATTTTCCAGCCCATCGCCCTGGCCACATACCCAAGATGCACTTCGAGCACCTGCCCGATGTTCATACGCGAGGGAACGCCCAGCGGATTTAATACGATGTCAAGCGGTGTGCCGTCCGGCAGGAACGGCATATCCTCAACGGGCAGTATCCGTGAAATAACGCCCTTGTTGCCGTGGCGTCCGGCCATTTTGTCGCCGACGGAAATTTTGCGTTTCTGCGCGATATACACGCGCACCAGCTTATTAACGCCCGCTGTCAGTTCATCTTTGTTTTCACGCGTAAACACCTTGATGTCCACGACGATACCTTCTTCGCCGTGCGGCACACGCAGCGACGTGTCTCTGACCTCGCGCGCTTTTTCGCCGAAGATCGCACGCAGCAAGCGTTCTTCGGCCGTCAGCTCCGTTTCGCCCTTGGGTGTTACTTTGCCCACGAGAATATCTCCCGCGCGCACCTCGGCACCGATGCGGATAATGCCGCGCTCGTCAAGATTCTTCAGCGCATCTTCACCCACATTGGGGATATCGCGCGTAATCTCTTCGGGCCCAAGCTTCGTGTCGCGTGCTTCGGCTTCGTAGCCTTCAATATGAATCGACGTGAACACATCGTCGCGAACGAGTCGTTCGCTGATGAGTATCGCGTCTTCGTAGTTGTAGCCTTCCCATGTCATGAAACCAACCAATACGTTGCGGCCGAGCGCGAGCTCGCCGTTTTCGGTGGATGGGCCGTCAGCAATGATCTGGCCTTTTTTCACCTTCTCGCCGGTTTTCACAATCGGGTACTGATTGATGCAGGTTCCCTGATTTGAGCGCGAGAATTTGATCAGCTTGTATTCTCGCAGCTGTTTGTCTTCCTGTACCAGTATTCTGTCTGCGGATACGCTTTTTACCGCACCGTCTTCGTAAGCACGCACCACAGCGCCCGAGTCGCTTGCGGCCTTGTGCTCCATGCCCGTGCCCACAATCGGTGCTTCGGGTATGGTTAACGGCACAGCCTGACGCTGCATGTTCGAGCCCATCAGCGCACGGTTCGCGTCGTCGTTCTCAAGGAACGGAATCAGCGCTGTAGCCACCGAAACAACCTGCTTCGGCGACACGTCCATGAGGTCAACCTCGTCGCGCGACACTTCCACAATCTCTTCCTGGCGGCGCGACATAACGCGGGGACGCTTGAAGTTACCGTCGTCGCCGATCGGTTCGTTGGCCTGCGCCACCACGTATTTATCCTCTTCGTCCGCGGTCAGATAGACAATCTGCTCTGTGACGATTTTGTTTTTCTTATCAATCAGCCGATACGGCGATTCGATGAAGCCGTATTCGTTGATGCGCGCAAACGTTGAGAGTGAGCCGATCAGGCCGATGTTCGGTCCTTCAGGCGTCTCAATCGGGCACATGCGTCCGTAATGTGTATGGTGAACGTCGCGGACATCGAAGGAGGCACGTTCACGGTTCAAACCGCCGGGGCCGAGAGCCGACAAGCGGCGCTTATGCGTGAGTTCAGCCAGCGGGTTCGTCTGATCCATAAACTGAGAGAGCTGAGATGATCCGAAAAACTCCTTGATTGCCGCCGTTACCGGGCGGATATTAATCAGGTTTGAGGGGGTCGCCACATCCATATCCTGTATAGACATACGCTCTCTGACCACGCGCTCGAGCCTTGATAAGCCCACGCGGATCTGGTTTTGCAGCAGCTCACCAACGCTTCTCAAACGTCTGTTGCCAAGGTGATCAATATCGTCGGTGCGGCCAATGCCGTATTTAAGGCCCATCTGATAGCTCATCGACGCCATAATGTCGTCCACGATGATGTGCTTGGGGATCAGCCTTTCAATGTTCGCTTTGAGCTGTTTTTTGAGTTCCTCCTCGTTGCCGCCGAACTCATCCATCAGCGCCTTAAACGTGGGGTAATGAACCTTTTCATTGATGCCCACAACGGAAGGATCGAATGAAAGCAGGTTGTTAACGCGCACGAAGTTGTTGCCAAGCACCTTCACTTCGTTTTCGCCGATCAGCAGCATCACGCTGTTGATGCCCGCTTCTTCAATTTGTTTAGCGGCTTCGCGCGAAATCACTTCGCCCTTGGCAGCCAGCAGTTCGCCGTCTTCCGAAACGATGTTGTCCGCGCTCTTAAAGCCTTCAATACGCCCCGCGATGGAAAGCTTCTTATTATATTTGTAGCGGCCGACGCGTGCCAGATCGTAACGCCTCGGGTCAAAAAACAGCGAATCAATCAGCATCCGCGCACTTTCCACTGTGGGCGGTTCGCCCGGACGCAGGCGGCGGTAAATCTCGATGAGACCATCCTCCACGCTCTGTCCGCCGTCCTTTTTAAATGTGGCCTGTAAAAAGTCTTCGTCTCCGAAGAGCTTGATAATTTCTGAATTTGTGCCGCAGCCCATCGCGCGCATCAGCACCGTCATGGGCAGCTTGCGCGTTCTGTCGACGCGAACCCAGTAGCAGTCATTGGAATCCGTTTCGTATTCCAGCCATGCGCCGCGGTTCGGAATCACTGTGGCAGAGAACAAATCCTTACCCGACTTATCAATCGCGACGTCGAAATAAACGCCGGGGCTGCGCACCAGCTGGCTGACAATAACGCGCTCTGCACCGTTGATGATGAACGTTCCCTTTTCGGTCATGAGCGGAAAATCGCCCATGAACACTTCCTGTTCCTTCATCTCGCCCGTCTCCTTGTTGATGAGACGCACGATCACCTTCAAAGGCGCAGCAAAGTTCACGTCGCGTTCTTTACACTCTTCGACGGTGTACTTTGGTTTGTTCTCAATATAGTAATCGATGAATTCAAGAATCAGATTCTCGGAATAATCGGTGATAGGCGAGATGTCATTGAGGACCTCTCTCAATCCGGTCTCCAAAAATGAATTATATGAGTTCTTCTGGATCTCGATCAGATCCGGCATATCCAGGACTTCTTCGATCTTGGAAAAGCTCATCCTGTTTCGCTTTCCGTAATTGACTTCATGCACCATAAATTCGTATCCACTCTCCTGTTATGCAGAATAACATTATGACATTTTCAAGATGAAGGCACCCGCTGATTATTCCCGAACCGCGGCGAAATTATACGAGGTTTGAAAAAACCCCGGTCATAAAACCTCGCAGCCTTCGTCGGCAATTATAGAGACTCCTCCCCTATTATGAGCACGCTAATGCAATATAACATATTACTATACTCAATTTTCATTGTCAAGACAGAAATGAGGCAATTGGAGGTCTTTTCATAAACATTTTACAAAGTTTGTTAACCGGCCTCATAAGAGGCCGGTTCATGACTATTTTAAAAATGGGCCGCTGTCTTGTATCGGTTAAAAATCAAATGTGGCAAAATAATCGTCGGGCGTTTCCGCACGCCGAATCATTTGCACCTCACCGTTTTCCTTGAGCAGCAGCTCCGCGCTCCTGAGCTTGCCGTTATAATTGTAGCCCATGGCAAAACCGTGTGCGCCTGCGTCGTGCAGCACCAAAATGTCGCCGTTTTCTATTTTCGGCAGCATCCTGTCGATGGCGAATTTGTCGTTGTTCTCGCAAAGCCCGCCCGTCACATCGTATAGACAATCTTCGGGAGCGTCTTCCTTGCCGAGCACGGTAATGTGGTGATACGCGCCATACATCGCGGGGCGCATCAAATTGGCGGCGCAGGCATCCACGCCGATATAGTTCTTATAAATTTCTTTCTTGTGGATGGCCGTGGTTACCAGCACGCCGTATGGCGCAAGCATATAGCGCCCAAGCTCCGTGTAAATCGCCGTATCGCCAAGGCCTGCGGGCACCATGATTTCCTCAAACGCCTCGCGCACCGCGTTGCCGATGAATTCAATGTCGTTGCCCTTTTCGCCCGGCCGGTACGGAATACCGATGCCGCCCGACAAATTGATGTACGCGATGGGTGCGCCCGTCTCGCGGTTCAGCTCAACAGCCGTTTCAAACAGCAGCTGCGCAAGCTTGGGGTAATAGGCGTTCGTGGTGGTGTTGGATGCCAAAAACGCGTGCAGGCCGAAGCGCTTTGCGCCCAGCGCCAGCAGCTTTTTAAAGCCTTCCGTCAGCTGCGGGCGCGTGAAGCCGTATTTCGCTTCACCGGGGTTGTCCATGATTTTGTTTTCCAGCTCGAAATGGCCGCCCGGGTTAAACCGGCAGCCAATCAATTCCGGAATGCCGATCAGTTCGTTCAGGTAATCAATGTGTGTGATGTCGTCAAAATTGATCACGGCCTTCAGCTCACCGGCCAGCCGATAATCCTCTTCGGGGGTCACATTCGACGAGAACATGATATCGTCGCCCTCAAACCCGCACATTTTCGCCATCATCAGCTCGGTTAAAGACGAACAGTCTACACCGCACCCCTCTTCCTTCAATATGTTCAAAATCGACGGGTTGGGCGTGGCTTTGACGGCAAAATACTCTTTAAACCCTTTGTTCCAGCCAAAGGCTTTGCTGAGCCGTCTAGCGTTTTCTCTTATTCCTTTTTCATCATATAAATAAAAGGGTGTGGGAAACTTAAGCCTGATGGCCTCGGCTTGATCTTTGGTAATAAACGGTCTCTTCATGCTGTTTTGCCTTTCGAATTTTTTCAAACTTTATAAAATAAAAGCGGCGCTTATAAGCCGCCGCTTATAAACCAAAACCTATCGCAGACTGTAGCTTCCGAGTGTCCCGAGCGTTTCCTTTTCACTTAACACCACATCGTAAAGGCTGATGCCGAGTGAATTGCACAGCGCCGCCAGATAGAACAGCGCGCCGCCGATTTCCTTCTCAATGGTTTGCCTGCATTCGTTGCAAAGCTCGCCTTTGAGCTGGGTCGACATAAGGCCGCTTAAATTCTTCATGCTGACCTCACCCGGAAAAACCTGCTTTTTCCCTTCGATTTCAATGCATCCGCAATGCGTAACCGCTTTAACAACGCTGCGGTCCACACGGCCTGCGCTTGTCTGTATCTTTGTGAGGATATCAAGAATGCTTCTGTTGCGCATCAGCAGCTCGCTGACGACGTTTTGAAAATCCTCCATTAAAATATCATTGATTGAACTTCCCATAACCCGCCCCTCTCTCGACTTCTGTTATTAGATATTATATAATGCCCGTGCCTTTTGTCAAAGAATGTTTTTTGTCGCATCCTGTCTTAATCACGGGCCCGTTTCATCCGTTATATCGGTCTT
This sequence comes from Bacillota bacterium, assembly GCA_023436525.1. Taxonomy (GTDB): domain Bacteria; phylum Bacillota; class Clostridia; order Christensenellales; family SZUA-584; genus SZUA-584. The sequence continues at coordinate 5,246 of JAEZIW010000164.1, forward strand.
TCTTTATAATATGATAACAGCAAATGATGAGAAAAGCAAAAAAACAAGCTGCCCGAATTCAATTGAGAAGCCGATCACATCTCCCGTGATGCCACCGAGCTTTTTAGCCATACGCCGGGCGGCACCCTCAGCCGCTGCCAGCGCCGCGAGATACGAGAGGAAAATAAGCCCGGGAAACAGCCACTTATAAACGGCCAGCCCCACAGCCGTGACGGCTGCAAACAGCACCGCCGCGCTCACAACATGCCCCGTTTTCACGCCGTCCACAAACCACCGCCCGAGCCCGTTCGTTGCGCTTTTGTTCCTTCTCGCGCACAGCAGCGCCGCCGACCGTCCCGCAAGCGGACACAGCACCGCCGCCAACACGCCCGCCCTTGCCATCAGCACCGTCATACCCACGGCGTAAACGCAAACCGCGAGCGCGCCGAACGTACCAATGCGGCTGTCCTTCATAATCGCAAGCGTGCCTTCTCTGTCGCGGCGGGCGGCAAACCCGTCTATGGTGTCCGCCATGCCGTCCACGTGCAGCGCACCGCTCATCAAAAGATATATCGCCAGTGCCAAAAAGGCCGCTACATAGCTGCCGATCCACGGCGCCAGCAGCATCACCGCCCCCATCGGCAGCCCGATCAACAGGCCGATTAACGGCAGGTATTTGATACCTTTTTGATACTGTTCCGCATCGATCTCACCGGTTACGCGCATCGGTACACGTGTGAAAAACGCGAGCATTAACACAAAGCTTTTCATAAGTCCCTTTCAGTAAACTTGGATGCCGGATCCACGGTTTCATACATCCATGTAGGGCGCGGCTTCCAAGACGCGCCCTATTTATCGACAAAGCCTATCGTATCTCTCTTCGGGACCGGGAGGTGGCATGAAGTCCTGAAGGAGCGACCGATATAAAGCCAGTTTTTATCCCTCAGTCACTCATTTCTGTGATATCTCCAAGCATGGAAAACGCTTGACGACATACCGAATCAATCAGCGTTTACTTTATTTCAGCCGCAGCGGTAGCCCGCAAATCATGCAGTAAACTTCGTCTGCCCGCGCGGCGACGAGCATGTTGAGCCGTCCCGCCATATCGCGAAACAGGCTGCCCATACGATAAGCGGGCACCACGCCCTGCCCCACCTCGTTGGTTACCATGAAGAGCCGTTTATCACGCGCCGCTGTCATCAAGTCATCCACATCCGCCGTGAGTTTTTGTTCGATCGCCTGTACCGCGTCAGATGCGCATGTATCAAAATCCAGACCGCTGTCCATCATGTGATTGGCCGTCAGCGTCGTCAGGCAATCGAGCAGCAGCGTATCGCAGCGCATAAAGCGTTCGTCCCGGGTCAGTTCGGCGAAACCGCGCGTTTTCTCAAACGTGGCCCATTCGGCGGGCCGGGCTGCTCTGTGTTTGGCGATTCTGTCCGCCATATCCTCATCGGTGTTCACCGCCGTGGCGATATAGCCGACGGTGCCGCCCGCTTCCTTTGCGCGCTGCTCCGCAAACGTGCTTTTACCGCTGCGCGCGCCGCCTGTCACCAGCACAATGCCCATCAGTATTCAATGCCCTTTCTTGCGGTTACGCCGCTCGTCATATAGTGCTTCACCTCACGCATTTCCGTTACCAAATCGGCCTTGCTGATGATTTCATCCGGTGCGTTGCGCCCCGTGATCACAATCTCGGTACCGCCGCGACTGTCGATAATGCCGAGCAGCTCATCCATCTTCAGCACCCCGCAGGTCAGTGCGCCAAGTGCCTCGTCGAGTATCAGTAAATCAATATGATTCAGCCACACACCAATCAAACGCAGAGCCTCCTGCGCGTCAAACCGCAGCGCGGCTTTTTCATCATCCGTCATGGTGTGGAAAAACTTTTCGCTGTGCGACGCGCGCACCAGTTCAACGCCGAGCTTTTGCAGCGATGCCATCTCGCCCGTGTCGCGGCCTTTCATGAACTGCACAACTTTCACACCAAGCTCCTGCCCCGCCGCCCGCATGGCGAGCCCCATCGCAGCCGTCGTCTTGCCTTTGCCGTTGCCGGTATACACCTGCACGCACGATTTTTCCATGACGTTCCTCCTGCTTTGATTTAAAGATACCACATCCCATAAGACGGAAGCAACGACAGCATAGCTTTTCGCAATCCGTGTATGTTATAATGCTCAGCAGGAAAGGACGTAAACAGATGGCACTCTCTTTAACCCCGCTTTTTTCCGGCTCATCCGGCAACGCAATATTAATCAGCTCCGGCACCACCCATGTTCTAGTGGATGCGGGCGTATCGGGGCGACGCATAGAAGAGGCGATGCACAGCATCGGGCAAGACATTCGCGAAATAAAAGGCATACTCATCACACACGAGCATTCCGACCATATTGCGGGTGCGGGTATTCTCTCGCGCAAGCACGACATTCCCGTCTACGCAACCGCCTCCACATGGGAAGCCTGCTCCGATAAACTTGGCAATGTTCAAAGCCGCTTTACCCGCGTGATCGGCAAGACGGGGTTCTATATTGATGATCTTTTAATCGAGCCTAATGACATTCCGCACGACGCCGCCGACCCGGTGGGGTATTGCGTTTCCTGCGGCAACCGAAGGATCGGTATCGCGACCGACCTTGGGTACTTCCCTAAAGCGCTGGAGATCAAGCTGCAAGCGTGCGATCTTGTGCTGCTCGAATCAAACCACGATTTATCGATGCTGGAATCGGGCCGATACCCAAGGGCGCTCAAGGAGCGCATACGCTCGCGCCGCGGCCACCTCAGCAACGACGACGCAGCCGATGCGGCGGTACGCCTTGCGTGTGCCGGCGTTTCGTCGATATTGCTCGGGCACCTGAGCAAAGAAAACAACTCAGAACAGCTCGCCTTTCGCACCGTGACCGACGCGCTGATTGCGCAGGGGCTCACCCCCGGGCACGATGTCAGCCTCGGCCTTGCCTTTCGCGACAGAGTGAC
>JAEZIW010000218.1 GCA_023436525.1 Bacillota bacterium
GCCGTAGTCTGCTTCTGCGATGATGCACGCTTCGGGCACGCCGGATGCATGGTAAGAGTGCACAAAATAAACATACTTCTCTCCGTCCCGGTTAAACAGTGCGTTGTCGCGCGCCACAAGGCTGTTCCAGCCCATATGCGGCACCTTAAGGCCATCTACCCGAAAAGGCACCACGTCGCCCGAGATAAGCCCGAGCCCATCATGTTCGCCGTTCTCATAGCTCTTATTAAAAAGCAGCTGCATGCCAAGGCAAATGCCCAAGAACGGCTTGCCTTTTTTAACTTCGTCAAGCATCGTCTGCCGCATGCCCGATTGCTCAAGGCAGCTTACCGCATCCGCAAATGCACCCACACCCGGCAGCACAATATGCGATGCGTCCTTTAAGTCGTTCTTATTCTCTGTGATGCGCGCATCGCAGCCCAAAAACTCAAACGCTTTCTGAACACTGCGCAAATTGCCCATTCCGTAATCAATAATGGCTATCATGGCCTATAATACTCCTTTTGTGGAGGGTATACCGCTGTTTCTCGGGTCGTCCTCCAGCGCGATACGAATGGCACGCGCCGCCGCTTTGAATACCGCCTCTATCATGTGATGCGTGTTGCTGCCGTAAAGCACACCAATATGCAGCGTGATCTTGGCGGCTGTCGCAAACGCGCGGAAAAATTCCTCGAATATTTGGCTGCTGATACCGCCCACGAGCTGATCCGGGCAGTCCACGCCGTACTGCAAAAACGCGCGGCCCGAAAAATCGACGCTGACAAACGCAAGCGCTTCGTCCATAGGCACAAACTGCGTGGCATACCTGTTGATACCCGCTTTGTCGCCCACGGCCTGCGCAAACGCATCACCGAGCACGATGCCCACATCCTCAACGGTGTGGTGCTCATCCACATGCAAGTCGCCGCTGACGTTGATATCAAGATCAAAAAGGCCATGCTTCGCAAACAGATCGAGCATGTGGTCAAAGAAGCCGATGCCTGTGCTGATGCGGCGCGATCCGTCGCCGTCAATCTCCAGCGACAGGCTTATTTTTGTTTCGTTGGTGTTCCGCTGAATCTCCGCACTTCTCATTTTGATTCCTCCCCTTTAAAGCGAACGCCTGCGCTTTTGGCATGGGCATCGAGGCCTTCGGCTTTTGCGAAGCGCTCAATTTCTGTGCTGCAGGCGGCAAGGCTTTGCTTATCGTATTCCATGTAGTTAATTGTCTTCGCAAAAACATCCACCGACAGCGGCGATGAAAACCGTGCCGTGCCCGACGTGGGCAGCACGTGATTGGGCCCCGCGAAATAATCGCCGAGCGGCTCGGGTGAATAGCTGCCGAGAAACACCGCACCCGCGTTCTTCACCTTTGCAAGCCCCTCTCTTGGGTTTTCCGTCATGATTTCCAGATGTTCGGGCGCGATAAGGTTCGCGATCTCAAACGCGTCATCAAGTGAACGCGTCACCACGATTGTGCCATAGGCGTCAATGGACTGCGCCGCGATATCGCGCCTTGGGAGCAGCGCCAGTTGACGGACGATCTCTGCCGCGGCCTTGTCGGCCAGTTCTCGGCTGGGTGTCAGCAGTATGCTCGCCGCCTTCTCATCGTGCTCAGCCTGCGAGAGAAAATCCGCCGCGACATACGACGGGTTTGCGCTGTCGTCCGCGACGATCAGCACCTCCGACGGCCCCGCGATCATATCAATGCCGACGGTGCCGTACACCTCGCGCTTGGCAGCCGCCACATACGCGTTGCCGGGGCCTGTGATAATATCCACTTTGGGCACACTCCTGGTGCCAAAGGCCAGCGCCGCCACGGCCTGTGCGCCGCCGATTTTGATTATCATGTCAGCACCCGCGATATCGGCCGCAACCAGCGTCAGCGGCTCAATCACGCCCGTTTTGCCGGGCGGCGTCACCATAATGATCTGTTCCACACCGGCAATTTTGGCCGGAATGATGTTCATCAGCACGCTGGAAGGGTACGCCGCTTTGCCGCCGGGCACATACACGCCCGCACGCTGCATAGGCCTCACAATACGTCCGGTGACCGCACCGCCGTTTCGGCGTTCATACCCGTCGCGTCGCTGCGGCTCATGAAAGGCTGCAATGTTGGCGGCGCTCTTTTTCAGCGTCTCCAGCAATTCTGCCGGTACAGCCGCGTAAGCGTCGTCGATCTCCTGCCGGGTCACACGCATATTATCGGCGCTCAATGCAAAACCGTCAAATTTCTTTGTATACTCAATCAGCGCCTCATCGCCGCGCGCCGACACATCTTTGATAATACCGCGAACAGCATTGATGATCGACTCGTCGGTTTCGGCCTTGCGGCTCAGTCGGCTCAAGGCCGATTCTAAGTCCGCGCTGTCATAAATTCGCATTTACGCTTCCTCCACCGCTTTTTCGATCTTTTCGATCAACGGTTTTAACACAGCTGCCTTAATTTTCAGACTGGCGCGGTTAACGGCCAGCCGCGCGGAAACATCGCTGACATCCTCAATAATCACCAAGCCGTTTTCCACCAGTGTTCTACCGCTCTCCACGATATCGAGTATCACATCCGAAAGCCCGAGTATCGGCCCCAATTCCACGCTGCCGTGCAGCTTGATGCATTCCACCGACACACCCTTCGACGCATAAAAGCGTTTCGCGATTTCGGGGTATTTCGTGGCAACGCGCAATACCGATGAGGTGAGTGAGCTATCCTGCCTGGCCGGGTAGCCCGCCACAGCCAAACGGCATTTGGCGAACTTCATATCCACCATTTCGTACAGCGGCAGATTCGCTTCCAGCAGCGTATCCTTACCGACGATGCCCATGTCTGCCACGCCGTGATCCACATAGGTCGGTACATCGATGGGCTTCACAAGTATAAAACGTACGTTGTTTTTCTTATCGTAGAAAATCAGCTTGCGCGAATCTTCTTTCAACTCGCTGCAGTCGATGCCGCATTTTTCGAGTATCACCATCGCTTTTTCAGCCAGCCGTCCTTTGGCCAGCGCAATTGTTATTTGCATAGTCACTCCTTACAGCGTCTGCAGGCAGCCGCTCGCGTCAAACAGTATGGCTTCCTTGGCGTTTATGCGTTCCTTTTCGCTGAGCAGACTGCCGGGATTCAAGCCCGCTATAAACAGCGTCCGTTTTCCCTGCTTTCTCATCGCTTCTGCAAAAGCATACGCCTTGCCGCTCACCGACGGATCGCATGAAACGATGGCATCCGTTTGGTAATAGCCGCTGAGCAGCCCCTGCCGTTCCATTGCGATCATCACGCGCTTGATACCAAGAGCAAAGCCGGTTGCCGGTGCGCTCTTGCCAAACTTGCCGAGCAAATCGTCGTAGCGGCCACCTGAAACCACAGGAAAACCGATGCCCGTTGCGAGCCCGCGGAAGATGATGCCCGAGTAATAGGCGATGTCGTGCAGCATGCCAAGGTCAATCGTGATGTATTCTTCCAGCCCGTATTCCTTAAGCAGCGTATACACCTTTCTCAAATTCTCCACCGCGTCCGCGCAGACTGTGCTGCTCGATACCTGCAGCGCCTTTTCAAACACCTCGCTGCCGCCGAAAAGATCGGTCAGCGCCGTGATCTGCCCGGTGAGCGCATCACTCAGGCCAAACTGTTTCGAAAGCGCTTCAATTGCCATTTTATCCTTGGTATCCACCGCGTGACGCAGCAGATCGATCTCGGTTTC
>JAEZIW010000087.1 GCA_023436525.1 Bacillota bacterium
GTTATACAGCTCTTTTCGCGTACTTCGCTCAAAGTTAATCACCTTGTTGGCCATTGAAAGCAGCCTTGAAAGTATCTCCTTTTCCGAAACGCCGAGCGTCACCTGATTCGAGATCTGATAGAACGCACCGGACGCCGTGCTGCCTTCCCCAAACGCACCGCGCACTGTCATGCCCACCTTGCTGATCATTGATGTGATACGCGGCAGCGCCTTGGCCGCCGTCAACGCGGGCAGGTGCAGCATCAGCGAGGCACGCAGGCCTGTCCCCAGGTTCGACGGACAGCTCGTTAAAAACCCGAGTTTATCGTCAAACGCGTAGCTCACACCCTCCGAAAGCATATTATCCAGGCGGTCCGCCGCGTCATAGGCCTTGTATAGCGCAAGCCCGGAGCTTAAGCTCTGCAGCCGGTAATGGTCTTCCTCGAGTATCATCACGCTGATGCTTTGGTCGGCGCTGGATATCAGCCCGCCGAAACGGCTGCGTGATAGATCCGCGCTGATCACATGCTGCTCCACAAGCGCGCGTTTTTCCAGCTCCGACATATCGCTGAGACGCGCATAACTGAATTCAGGCGAAACAAGCAGCGATTGCCGAGCGAACCCGTGCACCTTCTCGATGTCGTCCGGGTTCGAAATTCTCACCGGGAAAGGCACATCGGCGATGTTTCTGGCGAGCCGTATGCGCGTGGAAACCACCACGTCATTTTCGGGCGCACCGTCTTCCAGCCATTTCATGCTCATCCCTCCTTATCAAGCAGCGCGATTTCATCCCTGAGGCGTGCCGCTTCTTCAAAGTTCTCCACCGCCACCGCTTCCCTCAGCTCTGTTTTGAGCTGTTCTTTGCGGTTTAGCCGTTCGTCCTCTTCCTTCTCTTTGCCGGGGTGCACCTCCACACGTTCGCCGGGGCGCTTCCCCATATGCGTCATGCTCATGTGTATGCCTTTAATCGCCGGAGCGATGCTGTCTTCAAACACCTTGTAACAGTTGACGCAGCCGAGCTTGCCGTCTTTTTTAAAGCTTTCAAGCGTGGTGCCGCAAACGTCGCATTGCTGTCCATGTGCACCGGCTTCTTCGTAAAACGTGCTCATAAAGTCGTTGAACGAGAACCACGGCATCACAACCGCTGCTTTTTTCTTGCTGGCGCACTGCGCACACAGATGCACCGTTTTCACCTGTCCGTTAACGAATGTCGTCATATGCACGGAGGCGTTATTTTTCAGGCAATTATCGCAAAGCATCACTTTTCCTCCTCGCTCAGCAAAACAAGAACCAGCTGTTTTAATAATCCGGCCCGCACATGATCCTTCAACATGGCCGGAATGGCGAGAGATTTATCAGCCACTGCCGCGCTCATCAGCGCACCCTCCCGTTTGCTGACAGCCTTGCTTTCCACAAGGCGGCAAATCACATCAAGCGCGTCGCGCTCGGATATGCTGTCACCGATACGTGTGGTGACAAGACGGAAAAGATGATCCGACTCGTCGATACTGAGACGCAGCAGACGGATGTAGCCGCCGCCGCCGCGTCGACTCTCGATGATGTAGCCCTTATCGGGCGTAAAACGCGTAGCGAGAACGTAGTTAATCTGCGACGGTGCGCAGTTAAAATGCTGCGCCAACTCGTTTCTCTGCAGCTCTATCTTTCCTTCATATTCACTCATCAGTTCCTTTATGAACTGTTCTATTGTATCGCTGAGAATCGACATTGTTGCTCATCCTCTCTTTTGACTATCTTTGACCTTTATTGATATTATACACTGTTTTTAATAAAAAGCAATGGATTTATTGTAAATGAAGAGTGAAGAGGATAATAAAGAATTAAGAATTAACAATTAAGAATGAAGAATGAAGAATGAAGAATGGAAAACTCAATATAGACATTATTGTCGATAGCCAAAAAGCCTTGATTTATCGTGATGTACTGATAATGGCATCATAACCTTAATAACTATGACCGAATCAGCAGCTTATCTTGAGTGACCAGTTTAGTTGCATTCTAATATGAACTTAAAATATATGTCGGTGTAAACACCGAAGATAACATCCGTTCTCCTATACATAAAAATCTAACCGCTTTTGTCTCTCACTTACCGAATGACCATCTGTCGCTTTTTACGCAGGCGTCGACTGATTCCGCTGCATGAAATACAGCTGCACGCCTTTGAATATCGCCATCGCGCACTTTTCCTGATACTCCTCCGTTTGCAGCAGCTTCTCGTCGTTCACGTTCGATAAAAATCCGCACTCCACCAGCACGCACGGGCAGCTGCCCGAACGCAATATAAAATAGGTCTCGGGCTTCTCCACGCGCGGCTTCTCAGGCTTAATTATTTCCACCAGCTGCTCCTGCATCAGTTTCGCGAGCACTTCCCCCTCGGTTGACTCCTTGTGAAAAAACACCACCGGCCCGTAGCACGATGTATCGCTGAATTTGTTCATATGAATGGATATCACAATATCAGCCCCGGCGCTCTCGATAATCTGCTTTCTTTTTTTCATATCTTCATTTTTTGTTTTGCCGAGCGCGTTTTCATCCTCACGTGTCATTATCACCGTATAGCCTTGGTTCTCACACATCATTTTCAGTTGTTTGGCAACCGCAAGATTCAGCCCGTCTTCCTTGACGCCATTCGGGCTTACCGCGCCGCCGTCAAAGCCGCCGTGCCCCGCATCAATCACAATAACGGTATCCTTTTGCTTCATCACCGGTTCTGAGAGCGGTAACGCAATTAAGGATGCGATCAGCACAATCACTATTAAAAAGTAAATGAGATAACGTCTGCTGCGTTTCATAAAACACCTCCGCCGTTATCTCATCTATATTTTAATCTGCGAGAAATATAACCGTTATTCGAACAGCATCTTGCCGGCGTTTGCGTTGAGCCGCAGCGGCTCATGCGTTTCTGCCGAAAAAGCAGCCGCACAGCCGATCATCGCGGCGTTGTCCGTGCAATAGCGCAGCTCCGGCAAATACAGCGACAAGCCTGCCTTATCCGCGCGGGCCTGAAACTCGGCCCGGAGTGCGCCGTTCGCAGACACGCCGCCCGCGATGGCAATTTTGCTGATGCCAGTGCGTGCCGCCGCTTCAAATGTATTATCGGCCAAAAATGCTACCGCCTCGTGCTGAAAGCTCGCGGCAACATCGGCCTTTTTGTAGGCTTCACCCTTTTGCTCCATGTTGTGAATATGGTTAATCACCGCCGTTTTCAGGCCGCTGAACGTAAAATCGAGATGTGTCTCTCCCTTGAAGCCGCGCGGATACTGATAGATCGGGCTGCCCTCCCGCGCCAGCACTTCGAGCTTTGGCCCGCCCGGGTACCCGAGGCCCAGCACACGCGCCGTTTTATCAAACGCCTCGCCCACCGCGTCGTCGCGCGTTTTGCCGAGCAGACGATACTGCCCGTAATCTTCCACCACCACGATATGCGAATGCCCGCCCGATACAACGAGGCACAGGAAAGGCGGCTCCAGCGTTTCATGCGATATAAAAAGTGAGCAGATATGCCCTTCAATATGGTGCACCGGAATAAGCGGCAGCTTATGGTAATAGCTAAGCCCCTTGGCGTAAGACACGCCCACCAGCAGCGCGCCGATCAGCCCCGGCCCGTCCGTCACAGCAATCGCATCGAGATCGGCAAAGCCCATGCCTGCGTTTTGCAGCGCTTCATCCACGATGTACGGCAGCTTCATGACATGGTTGCGCGAGGCAATCTCGGGCACCACGCCGCCGTAAAGCTCGTGCTCCTTTTGCGTGTAAACCGCGCTGCCAATCACTTTGCGCCCCTGCGTCACCGCCGCTGCCGTTTCGTCGCACGAGGTTTCAATCGCGAGTATTTTCCTTTGGATATCAGGCTTCAACGGCTTTGCTCCTCTTTTTGATGATGATCAGCCCGGCCGCCGCTGCTGCGTTAAGCGCAATAATCAGCGATACAAAACGAATGATGATGCGCGCCACAAGGTCTGAGAAGAACTGCTCGGGCACCATCATAATCAGCACATCGGTGCGCGGATCGAGCAGCCAGAGGTCGTTCGTGAAGAACAGATGATGGAACGAAATCCAAAACGACGTGAAATCGATCGCGGCATAAAGCCCCAGCGCTCCGACGATGATTACGAACACACCCGAGACATACAGGAACGACTTGCATAGTGTTTTCAGCGCCTGCTTTTTCTTAATCAGTATCGTCACCGCAATCAGTACCGCCGCACCGATCAAAAAGACCGTGCGAACATCTCTCGCGTTCAAATACAGCGCCTTCACATCCACCATATGGTCTTTCTCGCGCTGACCGAACACCTCCTGCATCTCGCCGCCGATGCTCGCCTGCATATCAAGATTATCATCCGCATCCACGATGTAGTTTATCAGCTTATTCGTCACTGCGGTGAGATCCTGTTCGCTGAAGCCGATTTCCTGCGCGGTGTTCAGCTTGGCGTATTCGCTTGTAAAAAATGACGGGTTCAGTGCGAACATCTCTATGCTCATAATCAGCAGCGACACGATCAGCATCACGCTCGCAATACCGGCGCATGAAGCGCCGAAGAATCTTTTGGCCATGGTGTCTCCTTTATCATTGGCAACAGCATTTATTTCTGCTGTTTTTCGTTATCTTTATCCATTGGATTCTACCACACGTGCGGCACATGCTCAAGCCGCAGCACAAACAATGATTTAATGAGAAATGAGATTGTGCAAAGATTTAATGGTCTGTATGGAACATCGGGAACTGTATCGCTATCTTCAGAAAACACCGATACCACAGAGCGAAGGAACAGGTGTCCGTAAGACATTGTTAATGAGCCTGCGTACAACTGAAGTGCAACACATTATTTCATTCCCTTAATCATCTTCATCAACCGGCTTGCATCTTCGCGGCCAACACAGCGCGAGACCACCAGCGCAAGTATGTAAATGAGAATCATCAGCAGTATCTTAATTGTCAGCAGCCATACATTCACAATGCCGCCCAAAGAGAGCAGCGCAAACAGCAGCTTCACCAGCAGCGCCGACGACGCAACGCACAGCAGCGGCTTAATGATCCATTTCACAACCGGAATCCTCGCGCCGCTGGATATCAGCAGGCGCCTAATGCTCAAGGTGCCGTTAATCAGTGCGCTGACATAAAGTATAATGATGTACGCGTTCATCCCGAATTTGGGAACGAGGAGAAAGATCAGCAGTACACGCAGAGACGAATCGAATATATTGATCTTCAGCGTCTGTACCTGCTGATTCAGCCCGTTCAGCATCGAATCCACAATAAAATCAAGATAGATCAGCGGCACCAGCGGCGCAAGCAGCATCAGCAGACGCGCGATATCACCGTTTTGATAAATCAGCAGGCTGAAATCCTTCGCGAACACCGTAAACACGCCCGCGAACAATATAGCGAGCAGAACTGTGTTCTTAAACACTCTGCCGAACAGGTACTGCACACGCCGCATGTTGTTCACGGCATAGGCTTCGGCCACCTCGGGTATCAGTAGCGTGCCCACCGCAGCGAGTATGCCGCACGGGAAGAATATGATCGGCATCGTCATGCCGATTTGCCCAAACTGCGACAGCGCCTGACTGGCGGTCGCGCCGAATTTACGCAGTCCCGCAGGTATCATGGTGTTTTCCGCCGTTCTCAGCGCCATGCGGATATACGAACTGACGGCAATCGGCAAAGCGATCGTCGCGATTTTTTTCGTCGTTCCTTTTTCGGCTGTCAGCTCCGGCCGGGTGTTTCGTCTGTCGATCATATAGAGTATAAATCCAAAACAGCAGGAAACCCCCTCGGAAATCATGCAGGCGAGTATAATGGCAAAGCACGCGTATTCGAGGCCTTTGGGCAAAAACGCTTCGAGTATCAGAATAATGAGCACGATGCGTGTCATCTGCTCAAACATCATCTGTCCGGCGGGTTTTAACACCTTCTTCATGCCGTAGAAATACCCTTGCAGACACGATGTCAGGGCCATAAACGGCAGCCCGAAAGAAAGCGTTCTGACAGACAGCACCGTGCGCACATCACCGAGCCAGCCCGCACCGATGAAATCGGACAAAAAATACAAAGCTGCGGCAAAAACGCAGCCGATTAACAGGCTGATGCAAAGAGCGCGGCGCAGTATGGTGCCGGCTCCCCTGCCGCCGTTTTTAGAAATGGCTTCAGCGGTAAGGCGCGACACCGCGATGCCGATGCCCGAGGACGCAAATGTGGCGGCCAGCATGTAAACGGAGAGAATCAGCTGATACAGGCCGATGCCCTCTTCGCCGATTTTGCCCGACATGTAGGCCAGCAGATAGATACCGATCACGCGCAGCAGCTGCGAGGTCAGCGTCAGTATCAGAGTGTTTTTCACAAAGCTTCGTTTCATCCGGCTCCGTCCCGTCACATAAATGTTAGTTAAATATATGTGACGGCGCGCCGAAAAAACTGCAAATAAAAAAGCACCGATTATCGGTGCAAGCAGGCAGGTTACTTATGTTATTGCTATGTAAAGTAACTATTTATGTCATCCTGAGAAGCGAAGCGACGAAGGATCTGTTGCAACAGATTCTTTTCCACTTCGTAGTCACTTCGCTACACTTGTTCATTACGACAGTGGAAAGAATGACCACTATCCGTAACTTTTCGTTTACTGTGGTGCGTAAGCACATGATGATTCCGTTGGAGCGTAAGCGATGGACTATGAAGTAGAATCCCATGTTTTTAAGAGCTTTACCATGGATTTTAATCCACTATGTCGTCGTCGCGATATCGTTTGCTCAAAATGACATTAAAATTGAGACGCCGGTTTAACCGACGCCTCAATTTAAGCTTTACTCCAACCCTATCTTCTTGTACTTTTCTATCCGGTCCTTCATCTGAACCGGGCTTAATTGGGCGCCGTCCGCAAACATGGCATTTTTCAAATCCCTGGTGGCGGCCTTTTCATGCCCCACCAGTGCCCACGTCGTGTCAATCAAATGCTTATACTGCGGCTCCATCAGCTGCTTGCATATGAAAGACTGCCTCGGCTGATTGATGTCCTCGCCGCTTATCTGCAAGAAGCCGTATTTCTCGCACAACGCCATCACGCGCTCAAGCTGCTCTGGTGTGTTTCTGGATGGCATATACGCAATTGCGTCAAACCCGATATCCTTAGCGGCCGCAAACACGTCTTCCAAGTAACCGTCTTCAAACGTCTGCGCTTTTTTATCGCCCGTGGGCGATGCCGCCACATCCCCAAGATAGCAATACGACGGTATCGCGCCGAGCGCCTTCACCGTTTTAATCACGTCCCGCACGTCTGGTGTTTCCTCGAGGGTCGCGTCCATGAAAACTTGCGAGACAAAGCTGCCCTTAAACACATTGAGAACATCATATGCATAGATATCGCTTTGCACATCGCTGAGCAGCGCCTTTTGTGTACCGCTGAGCTTGAGCCCAAGGGATTCTTCCAGGAACGCAACGAGCGGCTCCCCCTTGCCAACGGTATCGATCAGCTTGTTTGCCAACGCAAAGAGAATATGACGCTCCGTCACCTCGCCGCCGTCCGCCGCGCAGGAAATCGGTAGCACGTCCGCGTCGTAGTCAATCGCCATGCCGTGCGGCTGCATGATGCTGTTGATATTATCGGCCATGGCGCGGCTGCGCTTTTCGCGCGCGACTCTGATGGTTTTTAAATAAGCATCCGCATTGCCAATCTGTGTGTGCGGCAAGCCATGCGCGCAGATATAAGCGCTGGATACCTGATCCGGGTTGTTGATGCGTTTGCCGTTTAACGCCGTGCCGGACCAGTCGGTGCGCATCTCAAAGCCGATGGTGGTGGGCAGCCCTAGAATCTCCCCTGCTTCAATAAACTCGGGCGCACCGTTAATCGCGTCGTGATCGATGATGCCCACGGTGGAAAGGCCGCTCATCAGCGCCATCCACACGGCCTTTGTTGGGGAATACGGCGAAAACGAATATGTCGTGTGAACGTGGTTGTTGGTATAGCTCTGCCTCTCGGGCACCTTGATGTCACCGCTGTCAATCAGCGCTTTTAACAATCTTAATGCTTCAAGTCTTTGTTCCTTGGTTTCGGCGTTTAGCCGGTTAATCAACTCATACTGCATAATTATCTCCGTGTCGTTCTGTTAACCCAGCATAACCTGCCCGCCTGTGACGGGTATTGCCTGCCCGGTTTCATAATGCTGTTCGACTGCGTACAATATCGCCTTGTTCACATCAGCCGGTAAACAGCCGCGCTGCATCGGCACCTTTTCTTCATAGAAGCGCTTCACATCCGCAATGCATGTGGCATCCTTCACTTTCCCCGCGCGCAGATACTGCACGAACAAACCGCGTTCGGGGTCTGTCCATAGCGGGCCGTCGAGAAAATTGCCGGGGCAAACGGCATTCACTTTGATGCGATACGGACAAAGCTCCAGCGCGAAGCTCTGCACCAGCCCGATGCCGCCGAATTTGCTGCCGGCATACGCAAAATTTTTGTTGCTGCCTTCCAGCCCGCTTTTTGAGTTAATCTCAATAATATCGCCTGTCCAGCACGGGTCGGCCGCGCTCTGTGCTTTCATGATGCGCGACGCATATTTCGTGCAGGTAAAAAAGGCTGTGTAATTGATGGCGGTGACAAACTCAAAATCCTTTTTCTCCAGTTCGTCGAGCGAACCCGCTTTGAGCACACCCGCATTGCTAATAAACAAATCAATGCCGCCAAAGTGCGCCACCGTCTTTTGAATCATCTCCGCAACGCTCTGCTCGTCAGATACATCCACACGCACCGAATACGCGCGCTCACCGAGTGATGCCGCCACTGATGCCGCCAGTGTATCGTTCAAATCGGCTATCACCACGCAGGCCCCTTCGCTGTGCAGCCCCTCGGCAATGCCCTTGCCAAAGCCCTGTGCGCTGCCCGTTACCACGGCGATTTTGCCCGAAAGGCGGCCCGGCGCGGCGGTTCTCTCATTCACGCGTGCTGCCGCAATCTGTTCCCATTTGCTCATGTCTATCATATATGTGCCTCCATATAAAGAGAAAATTATTGCTGTTTTTGCTTGTAAGCCTCTTTGATGCGTTGGTACCGTTCATAGTGATCGTCCCACATGTGCGTATCCGTCGGCTCATACGTAACAACATTGAACGATTTGCGTATGACATCTCGCATCTGGGCAAAGTCGCTCACCTCACCCGCCGCCTTAACCTGAATCATCAGATTGCCGATCGCCGTCGCCTCAAATGGCCCCGCGATAACGGGACGGTTGATTGCTGCAGCCGCCATATGGTTTAAGAGCACGTCCTTCGCCCCGCCGCCCACGATATGCAGCACGTCGATGCGTTTGCCCTTGAGCTTTTCCAGCCCTTCAAACGCTTCCCGGTAGCTGTATGCAAGGCTTTCGTAAGCCGTACGCGCAATTTCACCGATGGTGGTTGGCACGCTCTGCCCGGTTTGCTCACAAAAGCTCTGTATCTTTTGTATCATTTCGCCGCCGCCGAAGAAAACCGGCGCGTTCACATCAATCAGTGACCGGAAAGCCTGCGCCCCTCTCGCCAGCTGTTCGATTTCGTTCCAGCTCAGCTTGTTCTCAGCGTCCCACTGGCGCTTGCATTCCTGTATAATCCAAAGGCCCATGATGTTTTTCAGCGGCCTAAACCCGCCGTCTACCGTGCCTTCGTTGGAAAAACCCTGATCGTATACAAGATCGTTTATAATCGCTTCTTTGGTAACAATACCAAGCAGCGACCACGTGCCGCTTGATATAAACGCATAATTATCTCCCGTTGCCGGAACGCAGGCAACAGCCGAGGCGGTATCGTGCGACCCAACACAAAATACTGACGGCGCGGCTTTCAGCCCGGTATCGCCGACAATTTCAGGCAGCACCTTGGCCTTTTCCGTGCCGCACGGCTGTATCTCGCAGAACAGAGACGGATTGACACCGCATTTTTGTATCAGCTCGGCAGACCATTGCCCGGTTGCCGCATCGAGCATCTGCGTTGTGGTGGCGTGCGTGTATTCCGTGGCGGCCACGCCGCTCAGCATGTAACCCAGCAGATCCGGCATTGTGAGCAAATGCGCCGCAATTTCCAGCTGCGGGTCCTTTGTTTGCGCCATGTCGTATAACTGAAACAGCGTATTGAAATCCATACTTGCGATGCCTGTTAAATCAAAAGCGAAGCGTTCACCATAGGCCGCTTCAAAAGCTTTTCTGCCCCTGGGGCCTCTCGGGTCACGGTAGGCTCGCGGATTGCCTGTCAGCTTTCCCTGCTTATCGATCAACCCAAAATCAACGCCCCAGGTGTCAATACCGATGCCAGCCAGTTCGCCTTTTTTCGTTCTCGCATAGCAGCAAAGCGCATCCTTGATATTGGAATAAAGCCGCAGTATGTCCCAGTAATAAGCGCCATGCAGCTTTACGTAGTTGTTCTCAAACCGTGTCAGCTCTTCCAGCGCTAATGTCTCACCGTTGAACCGTCCGATGATCGCCCGTCCGTTGCTGGCTCCAAGGTCTACCGCTAAATAATCTTTCATAATATTAACCCTTTACCGTCAATTTTTTATGAAGTATCTCAAAACATGAAATTGCATAGATGATGAAGACTCTTCCGGGGCCGTGACCCCTTGACAACCCATAATAAACAGCGCAAGTAACGTGTAACGTTTCGCTTACTAAAAACTCTAACACAGCCATAATCCTCTGTCAACTCTTTTCCAATTCATAATTGTCTGATCGAATCGTCGTCTGGCACACGCGCCGTTTAAAGCGATATATTCAAAAAAAATCGCACCAATTTTGTTTTTTCCTTGACACGTTTGGCTTCACTGATTAATATCAGATTAGAGCGTAACGTTTTACGCTGCAAAATTCGCCCAACTTGTTTTTTATGGAAGGAAACGCCTCATGCCGACCATTAAAGATGTCGCCAAGCGTACCGGCCTTGCCTACGCAACAATATCGAAATACATCAACGGCGGCAACGTGCTGCCCGCTAACCGTGAGAAAATTGAGCAAGCCATTAAAGACCTTAACTTCACGGTAAACGAGTTTGCGCGCGGCTTAAAGACCAATAAATCCAATACTGTCGGCATTATCATCCCCGATATCGGCAACGTTTATGTCGCGCAGACCATACCGATCATTGTTGACGAACTGCGCCGAAACGGCTATGCAACGCTCATCTGCGACTCGCGCAGCGATCACGACCGCGAATCGGAGCTGGTACGTTTTTTAATGGCGAAACGTGTCGATGGTATTATCAACATGCCGGTCGGCGCAGACGGCTCACATTTGTATGAGGTGCTGGAAAACCGCATCCCCGTTGTGCTGCTCGACAGAATCGTATCCGACTGTATCGGGCATGTGGATGCGGTGCTGGTCGACAATATGCATGCATCTTCGGAAGTCACGAATCATTTGATACAGCTGGGGCACACTGAGATCGGTATTATCGCAGGCCCGCGCGATGTTTCCACCGCACTCGACCGTCTTTCGGGATATGTGCTCACACTTAAGAAAAACAGTATCGACGTGAAAGACAGGCTCATCGAGCATTGCGATTTCGCCATTGAAAGCGGGTATAAGGCCTGCAAAAAGCTTTTGTTAAGCAACCCTGATATGACGGCACTGTTTGCCACAAACTATGATACAACGGTTGGCGCAATGATGGCGCTTAACGAGCAGGGCATTAGCGTTCCCGACGATATTTCTTTGTTTGGGTTTGACGACATGCCGTTTGCAAAGGTGATTAAGCCTCATCTTTGTGTGATGGCGCAGCCCATTGAAGATATCGGCAAAATCGCTTCACAAATGCTGCTGGAGCGAATGCGCAGCCGCAGCGATCATCCCGTAAAAATCACCGTGCTTCGCACACAGGCGGTGCACAGAGATTCGGTGACAGCACCGCGAAAAAACAGGCTTTAAAAGGCACGCCCTTAACATATAAACACGAAAGGACAGAAAAACAATATGGTGAAGATAGGTATCAGGCCGTGTATTGACGGCAGAAGAAACGGCGTAAGAGAAGGACTGGAAAATCAGACAATGGGAATGGCGTTGTCTGCGGCGAAGCTCATCAAAGAAAACCTGAAATACCCAAACGGTGAACCGGTTGAGGTGGTGATTGCCGATACAACCATCGGCGGCGTGAAAGAAGCCGTTATGTGTCAGGAAAAATTCGAGAAAGAAAACGTCGGCGTGACGCTGACCGTCTCCCCCTGCTGGTGTTACTCCACCGAAGTGATGGACCAGGATAGCATGACCATCAAGGCTGTTTGGGGCTTCAACGGCACAGAACGCCCCGGTGCGGTGTTCCTCGCGGCGGTGCTCGCGGCGCATACGCAAAAAGGGCTTCCGGCATTCGGCATTTACGGCCACGATGTGCAGGACGCATCCGATCAAAGCATCCCCGCGGATGTGCAGGAAAAAATACTGCGTTTTGTCAGATGCGGACTTGCAGCTAAGCAGATGCGTTCCAAAAGCTATCTGCAAATCGGCTCAATGTGCATGGGCATCGCAGGCAGCATACTCAATCAGGATATGATACAAGAATACTTCGGCATGAGAAGCGAGTCGGTTGATGAAACGGAAATTCTTCGCCGGATTGACCAAGGTATTTATGACCCCGAGGAGTTTAAAAAGGCCATTGCCTGGACGAAACAAAACTGCAAGGAAGGCATCGACAAGAACCCCGCCGATATTGCCTACACGCGTGAACAGAAAGACGCTCAGTGGGAATTTGTTGTCAAGTCAATGATGATCATTCGTGATTTGATGGTAGGCAATCCGCGCCTTGCCGAACTGGGTTTCGTGGAAGAGAGCTGCGGCCATAATGCTATTGTTGCCGGTGTT
>JAEZIW010000063.1 GCA_023436525.1 Bacillota bacterium
TACTTTCCGAAAAAGGCCCGTCGTAAACAAGATGCGGAAACTGCTGATTCGCAAAATCGAGATTGCCCGCCTCCTCATCAGACGCAAGAAAAACATTCTCAGCAAATCCGTTGTCACCCGGGTATCCGCCGTTTTGCATGACCATAAGCTCATCGCTTACCTCGCCGCACGACAAAGCAAGCTGCTGAATCTGATTGAAATCATCTTGCGAAAGTGTTTCCCCGCGAGACAGCTTGTCGGTTAGATAACGGCAGTAATCACCTGTTCTGTTCACAAACTGCGTGAGTGTAGACGAACCGGCATACGAAACAGGCAGCGCCGCCAGCGAGCTTTCGGTGTCTCCCGTTTGCCGCCACACATCCATCAACAGCATCGTGTATTGATTTGCCCCGGTGGATGCCTTAAGCTTATAGAGCTTGGCTTCCAGGCTCGTTACATCCGACATCAGCTGTTCGAACGATTTTGTATAGACTGCACCAAGCTGATTTTTTAGTATTTGCTTCTGGCTGTGAAACACAATGGTGGTTGTTGTGAGCGTCACAATCAGCACACCCGCAGCCACCGCCGCTATAATTTTATATACTCTTTTCATAATGCCCTCCTATTTGCAAAAAACATGATCGCCGATGGTGACAATCACCGGACGCGACCACATGTATTTATTGCTAGTTTTGGCGGGGTTATAATAAAACAACGCACCGCCGGAAGGATCCCACCCATTTATAGCGTCTCTCGCGGCACGCAGCGAGCCTTGATCGGGCGCCAGATTAATCTGCCCGTCATCCACCACCGAGAACGCGCCGCTCTGGTAAATCACATTGGCGATGCTGTTTGGGAAAAGCGAGCTTTCCACGCGATTCAGCACCACCGCGGCCACTGCCACCATGCCCTTATACGGTTCGCCGCGCGCCTCGCCGTGTACCAGCTTTGCGAGCAAATACACATCATTATCGTTTGCGCTGCCGCTGCTGCCGCTGGGGGCTGCCACGCCGAGCTTCTCCGCTGTTTGCGCACCCACCACACCGTCAACCGTGATGCCGTGCTTTTTCTGGAAATAAATCACCGCATCCTGCGTCAATACACCGTAATACCCGTCAACATTGCCCGTGTAATAGCCCCAGTCTTTCAGGCGCTGCTGAATTTCCCGTATCGCGTCGCCGCTCGCTCCCATTTTGTATGACGCGACGGGCATAATAGCGGCACCGCTGCATAACAAAACCGCCAGCACTAAAAATACCAGCGGTTTCAGTTTCTTTCTCATATGGCCGATCTCCTTGAAATAAGATTAACGGCAGATTATCCGAACAGGCTGTCAAAAAGCTCCGCGAAAAACGACGTGTATTCCACCTGTGTTTCATCTTCGTCCACACCATCGATCTCAGTGAGACACAGCGGCGGGAACATCACGCACCACCAGTTATGCCCATCACCGCTGCCCAGCGTCACTTCCAGCGCCTGATAGTCGCCCTCGGGGTACGTCACGTTCTGATACGTCTTTTCGGGGAAATGGAACGTGCCCACCTGCGCCACGGCCGAGTAGTCAAATCCGTTTTCGGCCAGCGTTTCATTTGCCGTCTTTTCTATTATCTCAAGGTTGTTTTCGATATATGCGCGCGCTTCGCTCGCATTGGTACATTGAAGGATTCCGTCTTCGGTGGCTTTCAGCACCGCGTCGCGCACCTGCATTTTCACCGCCTGATCATCGTCCGAATCGGAATTGGCGATGACGTGCAGACGAAACGGCGTGGGTGTGCACGCACTGAGCAGCAGCACCAGCGCCATGACTATCGCAAGCGCCGAGAGCTTTTTGTTTGTGGTCATATTTACTTACCTTGTTATCACAGTGTCATATATATGCGCTATCAATTATGGCCACATGGAAAAATAATATACATGAGCGATGACAACTTGTTTGCAAACCGGCGGCGGCACTTATATCTTCATCACGCTAATTGTTACAATATAATTACATTTTTATTGCGATTATCCTCTTTCGGTGATAAAATGGGCATATGTGGTCAATCAAATATCGTTTAGCGCTGATACTATTATCTGTTTGGCTTTCTCAGAATATTAAGGAGCAAAGATGATCTCTATCAAAAGAAACGCCGCTGCTGTTTTCATCGTGCTGGTTTTGTTACAGTTAACCGCCTGCCAGCCGACGCCCAAGAGCGTATTGGTGGTAAATAAAAACGACGGCGAACTCGAAAGTAAAATCTCTGCGAGCGCTCAAGCAGCAGAAGGCTATTCAGCGCCTCAAACTTGGGAAGAGTCTTTTGCGTCGAAAGACGAGCGTGTTAACATTGAGGTCAATGCCCAAATTAATGTCCCGGATGTTTCTCAATACCCTGTGGTGAATATTGAGCCTCTTGATTTATCTCAGCAAACCGCAGACAACGTTTTAAATGCGCTTATAGGTAACAATATAATATACGCGCAAAGCGACACGATGACAAAAAGTGAAATTGAATTCGAAATCAAATATGCTGAAGATTTTTTGGCCAATGAGCTCCCAGCCTATGAAAACTCTGACCCGGAATATTATAAACAAAAATACACAGCGATGACAGAATGGCTTCAGTATCTCTACACGCTTTCAGAATCAACAACAGATGAAGCTCCGAGAGTTATCTCTAGGAACTTTGCATCACCCGAGATCAATGAAGCTGATGACGCAGCTCTGGAAGCAACGTTAAGAGATCAGGGTTTATCCGATAAGGATCTTCAATCGAAGATGGATGAGATTCACGAGCAGCAGCAGCTTAACCAAGAGATTACAGGCGAGATTGATCTGGGCAGGAAGAACAAAGCCCGAATCGATTTGTTTAAATTCTCAAGCGTAAACCAAGGCGTGTGGTTCAGCAATACGGAATCGGGAAACTCTGTTGATGATAATTTTCAAGTTCTTGATGGCCATGAGGATTTGGAACTATCGTATGATGATGCGCTGCAGATTGCATCTGCAGCTATTGCCAAAATAGGGATTGACAACACCCAACTGTGTCAGGCTGGGTATGTTAAAGTTCTTCAAGCAGATGGGGAAAACCAAGCCAAAGTTTACTGCTTTATATACGCCAGAACCGTGGACGGTATCCCGATCACGCACGTTGAAAGAAACATGGGCGTATCCACTGGGCAAAGCTTTACTGAGCATTGGCCTGATGAAATACTCAGAGTTTGTGTTGATAAGTCGGGTATCATTGATTTTCAATGGCGATATCCCATCAATATAAAAGAGACGATGAACAACAACGTGGCGTTGCTGCCTTATGAGGATATACAAAACAACTTTAAGACTTATATGCAAACCCAATATGCATGGAATGACTACGAAAATGAAGGTGTTGTTTCAAGGAAAATCGTCATCTCACGAATCGAGCTTGGGCTGGTAAGGGTGGCTCAGAAAAACTCGGCCGGATTTATGCTGATACCCGCATGGGATTTCTTTGGCTATACAGTTGATAAATATGAAAAGCACCAGTCCGGAAGCTATCAACTAAACGAGAATAATGAATACGTTGATGACAGATACGGGACAAGCTTCCTGACCATCAACGCCATAGATGGCAGTGTGATTGACAGAAACCTTGGCTATTGACGAAAGTTGGCGTGCATGCAAAACACGCCAAACTGTCTTCCATATTAATCGCAAAGGAGCACTCTATGAGAAAAAGGCGCAGGATATATACAAACATACTATCAGTGCTGGCGCTGACGCTGCTGCTGACAGCCTGCCAGCCAACGCCCGGCGATGTGGTTGTCACAAATAAAGGTGATATCAATCTTGAGCAGACCATTCAGAACACGGCAGCACCGGCTGAATCGGCCACACAAGAAGCTAAAGATACCGCAGAAAAATGGACGTATGAAAAGGAATACGACTCGGGCAACCGCTTGTTTGTGGATGCGGTGATGGTAAATACCGATGTGGATAAGCTTCCCGTGTTGTCAATCGCCCCAAAAATGTTTGAAAGCGGTGATCAGCTCAAATCCATCACCGGCATTTTCTGCCCGACCGCAACAATTTATGATCAGGGAGACCAGCTCACAAAATCACAGCTTGAACGGTCTATCATGGATGTTAAAGAGGAGATATTCAGAGTCGAGAACGATATGCTGCCATACGAGGGGGCCTTAGAGCCCATTCCGGAAGATGGTAAAGAAAGCTTTCTTAGCGGCCTGCATTCCGCAATTGAATACTATGAAAATGAAATGAAAACAGCGCCGGACGACAGCGAGCTGAAGGAAGCCAGTTATCAGCTCCGTGACGTTGGAGACGGCAGCCTGCAGGCCAATATGCTCGCAACAGCCGATGACGCCTCATTCTATATAGATTTTGTTAACTGGCCCCCTGATAGAATCGGTTCATCATTCTATTTTGAGTCCAGCAAGCTCGCACCTCAAAATATCGCCACTTTCGGAAAGTATGTTCTACCGGATTCTCTGAATGATGATGCTCAATTTATTAAATCAAAAGAACAAGTTGACCAATGCGTTAAAAACATGGGTATCGATTATATGTCGCTCAATACCGTTTGCAAAGGAGAAAACAGCTTCAGCTTCTACTATACGCGTGACTTTAACAGCTTACTGGAGACCTATATCAATCAGCATATTGGCACAACGGTAACCAGCGTTGATGGTGCCCCGATGATTTTTTTATGGAAACCCGAATATCTTTGGATCGAATTTCAGAATAATCAAATTGTGAAGGTCACGTGGAACAATCCGTCCGAAATCACCCGTGTTGATAACGAGAATGTGCAGACCAAGCCTTGGCAAGATATTCAGGAGATATTTATAAAACAGATGGATTTTCTGATGTCTCCGACTCCGTCTAAAAGCGGTGACTCGTCGACCTCTACTTACTTTCATGAAAAGACGGATGTTTATATCAATCGCGTTGAGTTAGGGC
>JAEZIW010000155.1 GCA_023436525.1 Bacillota bacterium
GTCGTAAGCCACGCTGCCGCCGTCGCTGAGCGCTACGGTTTTCTTCTTGGGGTCAATCGACACCGCCTTCTTATCAAACAGTGTGGTCACGTTGTTCTTTTCGTAAAAATCCTTTTTGCGGTACACCATATTTTCCGGCTTCACCTTACCCGCGAGATAATACGATATCAGCGGACGCGAGTACACATGGTGCTTCTCGTCTGAAATCACGGTGATGGACCCTGTTTTGTCACATTTGCGCAGGCCCTCTATACACCCCACGGCAGCGGCGGAATTGCCGATAATCACATATTTCATGCTCATTCCCCCCTGTCTTCGTATTTAAGCGCGTTGTTCGGGCAATGCTTCACGCACTCGGGCTCGCCCATCGCGGCACACAGGTCACACTTGGCGGCCACTTTGTGGCTGCCCTCGTCGCGCACAATCGCGCCGAACGGGCACGCCAGCACGCAAGTCCAGCAACCCACGCAGCGCTCGGTTTCGTTCAGCACGAGGCCTGTTTCAGGGTCCTTCTGCATCGCGCCCGTTATGCATGCCTGCACGCACTTGGGGTCGTCGCAGTGGCGGCACTGCAGCGCAAAGTTAACCTTGTCGCCCGTTTCAATATGCAGCCGCTCCACAGGGCGCGGCTCTTCCATCTTGTGCGCTTTGATGATATCAAGCGTCAGCGAGTGCGATGTGCGGCAGTATACCTTGCACAGTCCGCAACCGAGACACCAATTTTCGTCAGCATAAACTTTTTTCATTTTATAACCCCCGTTTATTCACCGGCATGCTTGATGCCGAGAATATCAAGTTCTTTTTGGTTCAGCCCCACACCGCGCAGCATCAGCCTGTTGCCTCTCAGGCTTTCAATGGCGTTGATGCCCATGCCGCCCAGCATCTCCTCGATCTCGTGCTTCCACGCACCGATCAGGTTCACAAGGCGCTGCGTCGCGATATCCGGATTGAGGCGCTTCACAAGATCATCGCGCTGCGTCGCAATACCCCAGTTGCATTTTCCCGTATAGCAGTTCTGGCACATATGGCAGCCTATCGCAATCAAAGCGGAAGAACCGATATAAACCGCGTCTGCGCCGAGCGCAATCGCCTTGACGATATCGGCGCTGTTGCGCACGCTGCCCGCTACCACCAGCGAAACCTCGTTGCGGATGCTTTCTTCTCTGAGACGCTGGTCAACCGCCGCCAGCGCCATTTCAATCGGTATGCCCACGTTGTCGCGCACGCGCTGCGGCGCGGCCCCTGTGCCGCCGCGGAAGCCGTCAATCGCGATGACGTCGGCACCCGCCCGCGCGATACCCGAAGCGATGGCCGGTGCGTTATGCACCGCCGCGATTTTAACAGATACCGGCTTTGTATAATTGGTCGCTTCTTTCAGCGAATAAATCAGCTGACGAAGGTCTTCAATCGAATAGATGTCGTGATGCGGCGCGGGAGAAATGGCGTCGCTGCCCTGCGGAATCATACGCGCCATCGACACCTGCTCGCCCACTTTTTCGCCGGGTAGATGGCCGCCGATGCCGGGTTTCGCACCCTGACCGATCTTAATCTCAATCATTGCGCCCGCGTTTAAGTAATCGGCATGCACGCCGAAACGTCCCGATGCCACCTGAACGATGGTGTTGGGCCCGTATTGATAAAATTCTTTTGCGAGGCCGCCCTCGCCCGTGTTGTAAAGGATGCCAAGCTCCGTTGCCGCGCGCGCCAGCGCCTCATGCGCGTTGCGCGAGATCGACCCGAACGACATCGCGGAGAACATCACCGGTACCGAGAGCTTAACCTGCGGCGGCAGCTTCGTCAGCAGCTTGCCGTTCTTATCGAACTCAAGCTTTTCGGGCTTGCGTCCGATGATCACGCCCGTTTCCATGGGTTCGCGCAGCGGGTCGATCGACGGATTTGTGACCTGTGATGCGTTGATGAGCATCTTATCCCAATAGATCGGAAAATCATTCGGGTTGCCCATGCCCGTCAGCAACACGCTGCCTGTGGCCGCCTGCTTGTAAATTTCCTTAATCGCGTTGCTGGTCCAGTTCTTGTTGGGCTTGAATTCCAAATCATTCACGCGAATTTTGAGGGCCCTTGTGGGGCACAGTGCCACACAGCGATGGCAGTCCACACACTTCGCGTCGTCCGCCACCATCTTTCCCGTATCAGGGTCAAGCCGGTGCACCTCGTTGGCACACTGCTTCGCACACACTTCGCATTGTATGCATTTATTTTCATCTCTCTCGACCAGATAATCCGGCCAGCCAAGTTGCAAACTCATTGATTACCCTCCACCAGTCCAATAATAGGTTCTCCGCCCGATGGCGACCAAACGCGGTCGGGCGAATCGCAAATAATGCGTATCGCGGCTTCCTCACTGGCCACATAGAGCATGTCGCCCTTCTCCGCAGCCACGAGAGACCTTAGTTTGATTCTGTCGTTTAATGCCAGAAAACCACCTTGGAAGCCAAGTATAATTGAAAACGGGCCGTTGACCAGCGCCGAGCTGTAAACCGCCCGGATCGCCTCAAACTTGCGTTTCTTTTCTTCGTCCATTAAATCGATCTCCCGCCAGAACGGCGCCGCCACAATATTCACAGCTTCCTGAAGCGTCAAGCCATGCTTGCGGACAAGCAGATCAAACAAATAGGTGATGACCTCGGTATCCGTCATCAACGTGCATTTATAGCCAAACATTTCAACAAAACGCCTGTTGGCATCGTAAGACGATATCTCACCGTTATGCACCACCGACCAGTCCAGCAGCGTGAAGGGATGCGCGCCGCCCCACCATCCGGGCGTGTTCGTCGGAAAACGGCCGTGCGATGTCCAAAGGTACGCGTCGTACGTTTCGAGCTTGAAGAAACGGCCGATATCCTCCGGATAGCCCACACCTTTAAAAGCGCCCATATTCTTTCCGGAAGAAAAAACATAAGCGCCTTTGTAGTTATCATTGATGTTAAATACAAACTGGGCGACAAACTCTTGTTCATCAAGCCCAGACCGTTGAAGACGCTGCTTGCGCGGGTACACAAAATAACGCCAAATCAAAGGGCTTGAAGGAATCTCCTTGCTTTTTCTTGTCGGAATCACTTCCGCTTTTTCTATTTCAAAATGCCGTTCAATCACCGCGTCAACGGCTTCCTTGGAAGGTAAATCATCATAAAACAGATGCAGTGCATAAAGATCCGCATAGTCCGGATATATTCCATAGCCGGCAAAACCACCGCCCAGGCCGTTGCTTCTGTCATGCATCAATTCAATTGACTTGATAATCGTCTCCCCTGAAAATCTTTCACCTTTGCGGTTCAGTATGCCGCTGATGGCACAGCCAGACGGGATCCTAACTTGCCCCTCTTTTACCATGTATTCTCCCCCTCGGATTTTGGGCAGGTGCTTCTCATTGACGATATAAACGCCTGCGATAAAATAAAGACGCCAACAAGACTTGTGTGAACCAAGTCGTACGAAATGCTCGTTCATACTTAATACAAGAAGTCGAAAACTAACCATTTCCCACGTTAGCTGTATCATTATACTAAATGTGTTATAAAAAATCAATAGGTAAAGAACAGCATTTTTGCAACATTTCAAACTCGCAATTGCAAATACGCATGCAATATGCGTCGATTTGTGTAATTTTTATCAATGTGGTGCATGTCACGTCTGGAATTCTTGCATTTATTTTTCATAACCAAATGTATATAGCACTATAATGGCAAAAAATACATTCATAATAAAAGCTCAAGTTGAACAAAATAATGCTGTAAAACGAAACGAGAACCGTTTGCAGCCGGAGTTTAATGCGTGTTCGACGAAACTTTGGAAAAATGCCGAAGAAGCGAGACTGGTGCTTGCTGTCGGTATGTGGAAACACAAAGATAAGCGCTTCACTGCGCGAGGGCGACAAATGCGCTTTTTGGCAGCGGAACCGGTTGTCCGCTTATATGCCAGAATCCGAACGCGGGACTTCCGCAACAGCCCTTACAGAATGAACACACAATAAGCAGCGGTCATCAAAAGTTTTACTTACAAAAAGCAGCGGCGCGGTACATAAATACCGCGCTGTTGTTGTCTAAAGAATATGCCGGGGGTCCTAAAGGCTTTAGATAAGGGCAAACTGGTTTTCACGATAGAATAGGCTTTATCTAAGATATAAATAGTATGACTTATGAAAGCTTTCTCCTAAAGGAGAAGGGGGTGCGAAGCACCGGATAAGGTGTAAAAAAAAGGCTGACAAAGCAAACACCTCATCAGTCGCCTGTCGGCGACAGCTTCTCCTCAAGGAGAAGCCCAAATTGCGTCTTAGATGCATAAATGCATTTGATAAGAGGGGCAGCCAGTAACAAACTTTTTCGGCTACCGACCGTACGCCTTAAAGCGATGCAGAAAAAGAGGGCTTTACCGTGTATGAAAAACCCACGTGACCGGGGGATCATTATTGGGGTTATTGGCTGATGATGAGCTCCAGCTTGGAAACACTTTCTTTATTTCCTGCAATAATCAGCATATCACCTTTTTCAAGAATATCTGTTCCGTTCGGAGACGTGTTAATCTCTTTATTCTGTTTTTTAATTGCGATGACGTTAACGTCATACTTTTGCCGGAAGTTAAGCTGACTTAAGTCTTTACCGACCCACGCGTCGATCACGTCAATATCCATGATGCGCAGATCGTCTGCCATCTCAACATAATCGACCACTCTTGAATCCGCGAGCTTATGCGCCACGCGCATCCCCATATCACGCTCCGGGAAGACAACTTTGTCAGCTCCTGTTTTGCGCAGCACCTTGGCATGAAGCTCGGTCTGTGCTTTGGCGAGCACAAAGTTCACGCCCATTTCCTTGCACATCATTGTGATGAGGATACTGGCCTGTATATTTTCACCCATTGTCACCACAGCCACATCAAAGTTTTTAACGCCGAGCGCAGCCAGCGTCTTCTCATCGGTCGCATCCGCCTGTATGGCATGGGTCACATACGGCGCGATATCATTAATGAGCTCGGCACTGCTGTCAACCGCGAGCACCTCTTTGCCGAGATTCGTCAGACATTTGGCTACTGCCTGACCAAAACGACCCATTCCGATCACAACAAACTGTTTCTTGGCCATATTATCCCACCATAAACCTTTCTTCCGGATACCGAATATTGGCGTCGTCTTTGCGCGACCGCATCGCAAGCGCCACAACCAGCGTGAGCAATCCCACACGCCCCACATACATCATAAAAATCAATATCAAACGGCTTGCCGTGCTCAGCAGCGGCGTGATACCCGTGGTGAGCCCCACCGTACCGAAAGCGGACGCCACTTCAAACACGATATTCTCCGATTTGAACAACCCGCCGCGCTGCCCTTCTATGCCCATCATGGCAAGAGAAGCCGCCCCCACCAGCAACACAGCCATCAGCATAATCGTCAGCGCACGTCTGACGGTTTCCGTGGCGATTCGTCTGTCCTTCATGGTTACATCACGTTTGCCCAGCATGCTTGCCCATAAAAACATTAGCACAATCGCAAATGTCGTCGTTTTGATACCACCGCCCGTGCCGGCCGGCGATGCACCAATAAGCATCAGCACAATAACGATAAACTTTGTTGCAGGCAGCAGCGCACCCTGATCAAAAGTCGCGTATCCTGCCGTACGCGGTGTGACCGATTGAAAAAACGAGTTGAGCATCTTGTCCCCGAAGCCCATATTACCGATAGTTTTTGGATTGTTTTGCTCGAACAAAAACACGGCCGCCATACCGGCAACTATCAGGACTCCCGTTGTAACGAGCACAAGCTGCGCATGACGGGAAATGCTTTGTGTGGTTTTGATACGCGTCGGGCTGAAAAGCTGACTGATCACCATGAAACCGAGGCCTCCGAAGACGATCAGCAGCGATATGGTTATAATCACGAGAGGATCGTCTGCAAACATCGCCAGGCTGGCATACGGGGCCGATACGGGGCCAAGTATATCAAAACCCGCGTTGCAAAACGCGGAAACGGCATGAAAAAGACTGAAATAAATGCCTTTGTCCACGCCGAACTCGGGAATAAAGCGAACAGCCAGCAGTGCTGCGCCCAGCAGCTCGGTAACCATGGTCACCTTTAATACTTTGAGTATCACTTTAACCATGCCCGACAAGTCGAACTCATTGAACGATTCTTTAATCACCATGCGTTCGCTTAAGGTGAAACGCTTCCCCACAAGTAAAAAGACCAGTGACATCATGGTCATGACGCCAAGGCCCCCTATCTGAATCAAAAGGATAATCACGATTTGGCCGAACAAGGAGTAAACGGTTCCGGTATCCGCAACAACAAGGCCTGTGACGCACACCGCCGAAGTGGATGTGAACAGCGCGTCAACATACGGAACAGGGTGGCCGGAGCGCGTGGCAATGGGCAGCGCCAGCAAAACCGAACCCAACAATATGAGAATGAAAAAACCGATGATAATAATTTGGGCTGGCTGCAAGCTGACGGCGCGGAATACTTTCATAAGTCCACCAATCGACCAACGTTATCCGCTCATTATAGCATACACGATTGATGTGTCAAATATTATAAGCTCGCGCGCGAATGACATCAGCCGACTATAGCGGCAAGAAAATGGGCTGGCGTTTTTCAAACGTGCATACATGCCGAAAACCGATGGATTTGAGCATTTCCAGCGTATTGGGAACCGCATGCCCGACGACCGATTCGTAATGCGCATCCGAGCCGACCGTAACGATCTCACCGCCCAGCTCAAAGTAACGTTTAACAATCGCCGTTTCGGGCATTGTGGAAGGCGTCATGTATAGCCCGTTTGTGTTGATTTCGATGCCCTTGCCCTTATCGATCAGTGTTTTAAGCAAAGCGTCAATCACATCGGTATAATCGGCGTAACGCAGCAGCTTATCGTCGAATGGACAGAACTTTGACACGTAGCCGATATGCCCCATCACGTCGTAATCGTCTAGCTGCGCGGCAGACACGCATGATACGCGCAGGTATTCATTAAATATCTGTGACTGACTGTGCTGTGTCCATATCTTCTCGTAATACGGATCCAACCCGAACACAAGGTGCTGAGACCCGATTACGAAATCAATCGGCCTGTTTTCCAGCATCGCCTTCATCTTCGGCGCGGTTTGTGTGTCAAGCCCGGCCTCTATGCCCATTCTGATCTTCAGCTCCGGGTAAGCGGCGCGAACCTCTTGTATGACGGCAGTATACGCGTCAAAATCCACGACGAAATCAGGCCCCTCCGCCAAATTAAGGTCGATATGCTCTGTGAAGCAAATCTCCTGCAAACCGGCTTCTTTCGCAGCCTGTGCCATTTTCATCATGGGCACCTTGCAGTCTGCCGACAGGCTGGAGTGAATGTGGTAATCAACCATATGTTATCCCTTTTTTATTAGCTTTTTAATGCCTTTGACGATTTCACTGACGGGAATTATCGCAAAGGCCAGCAGCGCCGTATACAGCCATTGCTCGCTCGAGAGTGCCGATACACCGAAGAATTCATTCAACGGCTTCACCCAAACAACCGCTGTTTGCAGCACTGCCGATACGATAAACGACAGATGCATCCACTTGTTTGTGAAGAACCGATGAACAACGCTTTGTGTGGCCGAGCGAATATTGAACACATGGAAAAGCTGCACCAGCCCCAGCGTTACAAACGCCATTGTTTCACCCACCAGCGGGTCACCGTATACCAAATCTCCGATAAAATAGGCACCCAGTGTTAATATGCTCATCACAACGCCGTAGAACACGAGATTAACCGCCATGCCTTCCGCGAAAAAGCTTTGCTTCGCGTCGCGCGGCTTACGGTGCATGATGTTCGCGGGTGCGCCCTCCATGCCGATAGCCAGCGCCGGGAACGTGTCCGTCACGAGGTTGACCCACAATATCTGCACCGGAGACAGCACCGTGATACCGATCATCGTGCCGACAAACAGCGTGATGACCTCCGACAGGTTGGCGGACAGCAGGAACTGAACGGCCTTCTTTATGTTGCGGTAAATACGCCTGCCTTCTTTAACGGCCTTGACGATCGTCGCAAAATTGTCATCGGTCAGCACCATGTCCGATGCGTTTTTAGAGACCTCGGTACCCGTGATGCCCATACCGACACCGATATCAGCGGTTTTGAGCGCAGGCGCGTCGTTCACGCCGTCGCCCGTCATCGCAACAACGTTGCTTCTTGATTGAAACGCCTTGACAATGCGCACCTTGTGCTCGGGCGCAACGCGCGCGTAAACGCGAATGTTGTCAATCTCTTTTTGCAGCGCGGCATCGTTTATAGTGTCGAGTTCACGGCCCGTGACGGCTTTGTTGTTCTCGGCCAATATGCCGAGGCGCTGTGCAATGGCCACCGCGGTTATTTTATGGTCACCTGTGATCATAACCGGCTTGATGCCTGCCTGCCTGCAAACCGAAACGGCGGCAGCGGCTTCCTCACGAGGCGGGTCGATCATGCCCGCGAGGCCGATAAACACCAGGCCGCTTTCCAGCCCTTCCGATTCCGAAGGCACCGAATGAAGCGGTTTGTACGCCGCGCCAAGCACACGCAGCGCATCCTGTGCGAACCGCTCATTGACGGCAGAAACATTCCTGCTCAATTCTTCCGTCATCGGCACAGCCGCGCCGTTTTGCGAAATGTGCGTGCAGCGAGCAAGCAGCTCGTCGGGCGCGCCTTTAACAAACAACACAGGGCTTTCCGAGCCGTTCACCGTGCTCATGAGCTTGCGTTCCGAATCGAACGGAATCTCATATGTGCGCGGCATTGATTGCTTGAGCCCGGCGGGCTGCAGCCGTACAGCGGAAAACGCATACAGCGCCGTCTCAGTGGGGTCACCGAGCAGCTTGCCGTCCGCTTCCTTGGTATCGTTGCAGAGCAGAAAAGCCTTATCAAGCAAATCCAGCTCCGCCGCGCCGTTTACCGAAGCGGCGGCGTGCTCTTCATCGTTGTAATAAACCTTTTGCACCGTCATCTTGTTCTGCGTCAGTGTGCCGGTTTTGTCCGAACAGATCACACTTGTGCTCCCAAGCGTCTCCACGGCGGGCAGCTTGCGCACGATCGCGCCGTTGCGTGACATCTTTTGCACACCCATTGTGAGCTGCAGCGTTACCACGGTGGCCAGCCCCTCCGGAATGGCCGCCACGGCCAGGCTCACCGCCACGAGGAACATGTCAAACGCTTGACGCCCCGTCAGCACGCCGATGGCAAAAACAACGGCCGCCACAGCCAGCACCGCGATAGACAGCACCTTAGAGAGTGAGTTGAGCCGCCGCTGCAGCGGCGTTTCGCTTTCCTTGGCGGCACCCAGCGCGCTGGCGATTTTGCCGATCTCTGTGCTCATGCCCGTTAAACAAACCACGCCTTTGCCGCGTCCATATGTCACGCTGGTGCCCGAATACGCCATATTGATGCGGTCGGCCAGTGCGTCATCCTCGTTCAGCTGAGCTTTTGCGTCCTTCTCCACCGGAACGGATTCACCGGTGAGCGGTGCTTCCTCAATTTTCAGCGACGCGGTTTCAATCAGGCGGATATCGGCGGGCACATGGTCGCCCGCTTCGAGCAGCACGATATCACCCTGCACAAGGTCTGTCGCTTTTACAAACTTAACGGCACCGCCGCGAATCACGTTGGCTCCCGGCGCGGCCATCTTTTTCAGCGCATCCAGCGCGGCTTCGGCGCGCGCCTCCTGCACAGTACCCATCACCGCGTTCAGTAGGATAACGGCGAATATGATGACGGCATCCGGCACTTCGCCCAAAATGGCGCTGACCAGCGCAGCGGCCAGCAGCACAATAATCATCAGGTTTTTAAACTGGCTTAATATGATTCCCGCCAGTGTTTTTTTGCTTGCTTCCTTTAATACATTGGCGCCATGCTCGGCGAGCCTTTGCGCAGCCTCGGCTTCCGACAGCCCATCCTTTGTTGTGGCATACGCCGCAAATATCTGCTCTTCTCCCATCACATGGGGCTGTTCTTGTTTCATTCTCGTCTCCAGCTTGGTATTCTTGGCGCAAGCGCCTTAATTTCATATAATAATGAAAACATTGTAATTGTACCGCTTCTTCTTTGTCAATACGAAAGAGGGGTATGCGCCCATATATCAGCATACGAACACCGGCAGCGTTTAGCACGGGTTGTTTCGCAACGGCATAGGGACTCCTGCTTGTCTATTGAGACGTCTTTCCTATTTTAAACCTGAAAGGAGCAATATAACCGCGGCGATTACACGTATGCCACCCAAAAAGTCTTCGATCAAGCTGTTATGTTACATGCACGCTCAGAAACAGCGAATCTGTTGCCTTTCATGCTGCTATTTTTCATATTTTTCTGTAAAAAACACGGTCATAAAACCGGGCACCGGCTGTTTTCACCTCAACCGCGCAGCATTTTCGCCCACTTTTTTGGTTCAGCGTTTGACCTCTTCACGCACCTGTCGTATACTATCAAAGACGAAATATATCCTCGCTGACACAGCCGGATAAATCATGCGTAGAAGCCGCCTGACATAAACAAGCCGCTTTTGCGCTTTTCACTCAATAAGCGAAAAAAGGAGCCGGACATGCAGCTGCAGCTTAAAAACCATACCGCCGAAACACCGGTGCCCAACCGGTTTATCGACTGCTGCATCGACGCACCCGATGGGTTTATTAAAGCCTATTTGCTGTTGTTAAAGCACAGCACCGCCTCCGCCTCAGTTGATTTCAGCCGTTTGTGCCAGCAGCTCAATATGAGCATGGAAGATGTCCTCAGCGCGTTTGAGTACTGGCAAAAGCAGGGTGTTGCACGCGTTGTCAACGGCAAAGCGATGTGCATCGAATTCGGCGATTTCTCCATGCCCGCCGCCGCTGCTGACGACAACCTTTACACCGAGCGCGAGTTCAACCGGATGCTGCAAACGCTTTTCGGTGCGCGGCAGCTCTCTCCGCACGACTATTTAAGAATATACGACTACACCGATACCTTCGGCCTTGATAAAAAGGTGGTTTTGAAGCTGGTGGAATACTGCGTTTTGCTCAAAGGACGACGCGTATCCATCACCTATATCGACAGCGTGGCCAAAACATGGGCCGACGAGAAAATTGATACCGAAGAAAAGGCACAAGGCTATATCGAGTGGCAGCAGATGGAATCGTCCGGCGTGATGGATGTGTTAAAGCAGCTCTCGCTATCCGGCCGCAGACCCACCAAGGACGAATTCGCGCTGTTTCAAAAATGGACGCAGGAATGGGGCTTTACAACAGATGCGGTGCTGACCGCCTGTGCGCAGACCACCGCCGCACGGGAGCCGAGCTTTAAATATCTTGATAAAATACTCGAGCGGCTGAAAAGCCGAGGTCTGACAACGTCGAGGACGATCACCGAGTCTCACACCAAAACCGAGCAGGAAACGTCCTCACTCAAGGAAATCATGCATCTTTTGGGTGAGCCGTCGCTCAAGCCTTCGTTTGAGCACGAAAGCCTGTACCAAAAGTGGACAACCGTTTATGGCTTTGACAAGCCGATGCTGATTCTGGCCGCCAAGCAGGTGGGCGCACGCGGCAAAAGGCCGTTTGCGGCACTGGACGAGCTGCTGACCGACTGGTACAACAACCGCGTCGTCACCATCGCACAGGCCAATGCACATATTGCGGCGCAAAAAGAGCTGGATGCGCGCATCGTCACGGTGTTTGATCAGGCGGGTATCGCCAAATCGCCGACGGAGGCACACCGCAAAATCTACGCACGCTGGAACGGCGAATGGGGCATCGCGCACGACGCGATACTGCTGGCTGCCGATGTCAGTACACTGTCGGACAAGCCTTATTCGTATCTGAACTCGATACTGACCAACTGGCATAACCGGGATGTGAAAACGCTGGCCGACGCGCAGCGTGAAATGAAAAAGCACAGCGAAACGTACACAGCCGTACGCGAATCGTTTGAACGCCCGGTGGAAAACTACGACCATCTCGCCGTCAATCTATTTGAGGACGAAGGAGCATAA
Source organism: Bacillota bacterium (assembly GCA_023436525.1). GTDB lineage: Bacteria > Bacillota > Clostridia > Christensenellales > SZUA-584 > SZUA-584. Next base: position 11,977 of record JAEZIW010000155.1, read on the forward strand.
TGAGTATTTCCGATGTGCTGGCGGAATACAGCCGTATTCGGCAGCAAAACGAGAATGAAACAAACCGCCGCAGAGACGAGGTGTTCTCTTCAATCCCGGCTCTCGCAGCGATAAATCAGCAGCTCGAAGCGCTGCTGATCGCGCGCCCGAGGCTGCGCCTTAAGGGCGAGCCGGATGGCAGCACGCAAATTGCAGCGCTGCGCGCGCAGTGTACCGCATTGCTGACCGGCGCGGGCTATGCTGCCGATTACCTGTCCCCCGTTTATTCATGCCCGCTTTGCCGCGACACGGGCGTTTTAGCGGACGCCACGCATTGCGGCTGTTTTAAAAAGCGCGTTTTAGAAGACAAGCTGGATGCCGCGCGCTTAACCGACGATGCCGTCAGCTTCGAAAAGTTCGACCTGAATCGATTCGGCACAGAACCGATTGAAAACGGAAAGTCTCAGCGTGATATGATGCAGCGCATCCGTGAGCTTTGCGAAGCTTACGCGGACAGCTTCCCCGCATGTTCCTCGCTGCTGCTGCTTTCGGGTAGCGTGGGGCTTGGCAAAACATATATCTCCAAGTGCATCATGCGCCGCGTGATTGAGCGCGGCTTCACAGCGGCAAGCTTTACGGCATACCGCCTCTTTTCTTTGTTTCACCAGCACCGGCTCGGCGAGGAAGTGGACCTTGACCCGATACTTGAAGTGCCGCTGCTTATCATCGATGATATCGGCACCGAACCGATGACCAAAAACGTCACCAAGGAATATTTCTTCGATTTGATCAACGAACGCAGCGCGGCAGGCCGTAAAACCGTTATTGCCACCAACCTTGGCTTTCATGCCCTGGATGAGCGCTATGGCGAACGCATTTTTTCGCGTTTGATGGATGCACGTTTTTCTCAAAAGATACTGTTTAAGGGCAAAGACATACGGTATTAGGCTCTCAAACAGGGCATAATGATAGGCATAAGAAAGTTCGGGAGGACCACCATGAAACGCAGCGAAATAGACGACAAGTACAAATGGAATTTAACCGATATCTACGCATCAAACGACGAGTGGGAGAAAGATTTTGCGAAGCTTCAGGGCCTGCTGCCCACCGTGAAGGATTTAAAACAGGGTTTTGCGGACAGCGCAAAAAATCTGTCAACATCGCTCCAGCGTATTGATGAGCTGTCACTGATGTGCGAGCGGCTGTACGTTTACGCCAAGATGCACCGCGACGAAGACAACGCCGCAACGCTTTATCAAGCCATGACTGACCGTGCGATGTCGCTGTATGTCGCGGTATCGGGTGAAGCGTCGTTCGTGGCCCCCGCCTTGCTGGCCCAAAGCGAAGAAACACTGGAGGGCTACTTAAAGGAGGAGCCATCACTCGCACCCTACGCCTTTATGATTCGCGACGTGATGCGCCAAAAACAGCATGTGCTCAGTGAAGGCGAGGAAAAGCTGCTTTCAATGAGCAGTGATTTTGCCTCGGGTATCCGCGACATATTCACAATGCTCGACAATGTTGATTTGAAATTCGGCACCGTGACCACGCCCGAGGGCCCCGTGCAATTGACGCACGCCAAGTTTATCGAGCTGATGCAGCACCGTAACCGCAACGTCAGAAAAGAAGCGTTTGAAACGTATTACAGCGCTTTTAAGGGCATGATAAACACCATTGCAACCACTTACGCCACCAGCGTTAAGAAAGACGTGTATTACGCGCGCGTGCGCCAATACGAAAGCGCACTGAGTAAAGCGCTTTTCGGAGACAACGTGCCCGTTTCGCTCTACGACGGCCTGATCAGCGCCATACATGACAACCTTGATATCATGTACGATTATATCGACACGCGCCGCAGAATTCTCGGCCTTAATGAAATGGCGATGTACGACGTGTATGTGCCGCTGATTCCTGACACGGGTAAAAAATACAGCTTTGAGGCTGCGATGGACATGGTTTTTGAGGCACTCGCGCCGATGGGCAACGATTATATCGCTTTGTTAAAGCGCGCCTACCACGAAAACTGGATTGACGTTTTCGAAAACGAAGGCAAAACGAGCGGCGCTTATTCGTGGGGGGCCTACGGCACACACCCGTATGTACTGCTGAACCACCGCAGCGATTTAGACAGCGTGTATACCATTGCGCATGAACTGGGGCACGCGCTGCATTCGTATTATTCCGATGAGAGCCAGCCGTTTGCGCTCGCCTCGTACACCATTTTTGTCGCCGAGGTCGCGTCTACGGTGAACGAAGTGCTGTTAACGCTGCACTTGCTGAAAACTGGCGACGACGCGCTGAAGAAATACGTGCTCAATCATTATCTCGATCAATTCCGCACCACCGTGCTTCGGCAAACGATGTTTGCCGAGTTCGAGCGCATTTCTCATGCGATGTGCGAATCGGGCGAGCCGCTCACGGGCGAAGCGCTGTCTCAAAAATACGCGGAGCTGAATAAGCTATATTATGGTGAGGGCATTCAAACATGCGACACCATCGCCATTGAATGGGCGCGTATACCGCATTTCTACAACGCGTTTTATGTGTATAAATACGCCACAGGCTTCAGCTCAGCCGTCATGATCGCAACGGGTATTTTCGAGAAACGGCCCGGCGTGCGTGAGGCGTACCTTGAGTTTTTGAAGAGCGGCGGCAGCGATTTTCCGCTCGCGCTGCTTAAAAAGGCGGGTGTCGATTTCGAGGAAGGCGCGCCGGTTCAGGCAGCGATGGACGTTTTCCGCAAAACGCTCGGTGAGTTTAAAAAGGTGATGAACGTATGAAAAAAGTTTATCATTTCCTTTTTCGCCCGAATAGGCTATAATACACCTGTGCCTAAGCATTGCTGTTATTTAAAGGAGGCCGTACCACATGAAGATCAGCTTTTCCACTCTCGGATGCCCCGAATGGTCGTTTTCGGAAATTGTATCCGTTGCTTCCGACCTTGGTTACAACGGCATTGAAATCAGAGGAATACAAAACGAGCTTTTCGCTCCTTCCATGGAGCTGTTTTCTGCCAGCCACATTGAAGACACAAAAAAGACGCTTTCGCGCTTATCGCTTGAGATACCGTGCCTCACATCCGCGTGCAACCTGAATGAAGAAGCAGATATTGAAAAAGCCAAAGCCTACATTGATACCGCAAGTGTGCTCGGCACACCGTATATCCGCGTTCTCGGCGATTTATCCCCCGCGCCGTCCGCCGATGTGAGCCTCAAAGAGATCACCTCCAACTTAGAAGAAATTGCGTCCTACGGAAAAAGCAAAAACGTGATGCCGCTTGTGGAAACCAACGGATTCTTTGCGAAAACCAAATCCTTGGGGGCTATGCTTAAATCGTTTGGCCACCCGAATGTGGGCATACTTTTTGACATCAATCATCCATACCGTTTCTTCGGCGAAGAGCCTGCCTATACCATCGACAACTTAGGGCCGTTCATCAAGCACGTGCATATCAAAGATTCCGTGATGGAAGGCAAAAGCATTCGCTACAAGATGGTGGGAGAAGGCGATCTGCCTGTCGCAAAAACGATCAAGCTTCTTGAAAAAGCGGGTTTTGAAGGATACTATTCGCTCGAATGGGTCAAGCGCTGGGATCTGTCGCTCGAAGAGCCGGGCATTGCATTCGCACAGTACATGGAGTTTATGGAAACACTCTAGATAGATTAACCGGCGGGAGGGAAAAGCACCTCCCGTTTTTTATAGGCTTATTTATACACTTTGAAAGGAACATGTCATGGGTCTAATCACGATCGGAAAAACCGCGCTGCGCGTGGAACAGAACGGCTTCGGCGCGCTGCCGATCCAAAGAATACCGATGAAAGACGCGGTGTGTCTGCTGAAAAAAGCATACGACGGCGGCATGACATTTTTTGATACTGCCCGCGCCTACACCGACAGCGAAGAAAAGCTGGCAGCTGCATTTGCCGGTATGCGGCATGACGTGATAATAGCCACCAAAACCATGGCCAAAACCACCGAAGCGTTTTGGCACGAGCTAAACACGAGCCTGAAAACGCTGAACACCGATTACATCGATATCTATCAGCTGCATAACCCGGAGCTCTGCCCAAGGCCCGGCGATGAGAGCGGGCTTTACGATGCTCTTCTTCAAGCGCGAGATCAAGGTAAAATCCGCTATATCGGCTTAACCAGCCACCGTTTGGATATCGCCACGGAAGCGGTGGACTCCGGCCTTTACGACACGCTGCAATTTCCGCTCAGCTATCTCTCCACCGAGCAGGAAATTGCGCTGGTGCAGCGATGCAAAGAAAGGCAGGTCGGTTTGATCGCGATGAAAGCGCTGTCCGGCGGGCTGATCACGCATTCCGCTGCCGCCTGTGCGTGGCTGATGCGCTTTGAAAATGTGATTCCCATCTGGGGCATACAGCGCGAGCGCGAGCTGGATGAGTTCTTGTCGTACATCCTGTCACCGCCTGAGCTGACAGATGAATTAGAGGCTTATATCGTAAAAGACCGCACCGAGCTGCAGGGCAATTTCTGCCGCGGCTGCGGCTACTGTATGCCGTGCCCTCATGGCATCGTGATTCATTTATGTGCGAGAGCGTCTCTGCTGCTCCGGCGCGCGCCAACGCAGATGATCATGTCGGAAGACGGGCAGGCGATGATGAGAAAAATTGAAGACTGCACCGAGTGCGGGCAGTGCGCCGCGCAGTGCCCTTATGGGCTGGATACGCCGACGCTGCTTAAGCAGAATTACCGCGACTTTCAGGATATGCTGGCGGACCTGTAGTGTTTTGTCATTGCCTAAAAAATCCGTTCAAACATCCGTTTCATCGCTTGGTGATCAGCGAAGCGGTGATTGAAGAAGTGGATAACATCGGCCTTACATTCCACCGACAATGCAGCTTGCGTTAACGCATTGGGCTGCAGGGCCATGATGATGTTGACCGCAGACAGGAGAACCGGCAGCCGTTTGCTTTCACCGATTTGCTGATGCCGACGCTATTGTCTTGTTATGCAGCGTTAAGCCAAACGATGGCTTGACGTGTGAATGGCGGCATCGTCTCTCACATTGGCAGCCGCGCATACAAACGCCGCGGTATTAACTTTAGAATGATGGCAATAATCCGCCATCTTTGCGTCACGTACCCATGCGCCTTACGCCGCCTGATCAGCCTGCCAATCTGCTTCGCGGCCGTCTCTGGCGAGGCCACCCAAAAAAGCCCGTCGCCCTGAGCCATCGGTGTATCCACAAACCCCGGCTTGATATCCGTCACGATAATCTCTTTGCTTGATTGCCGTGCTTTGACACGAAGCCCTTCCAGATAGTTAGATACATAGGCCTTGCTCGCGTTATACGCGGGGCAAGCGCCGCTGCCGCGCAGTGCGGCGACCGAGGATATCCCCACCAGATGGCCGTATCCCTGCGCAATGAATTGATTTATCAGCGTATCGGCCAGGCACGTAAACCCATAAACGTTCACATCAATCGTCTGCCGTTCCGGCTCCCACGTGAGCTCAGTATTCATAAAGCCCGTACCGGCGCAAATCACAGCCAAATCGACTCCGCCCATTTGTTCAATCAACGCATTCATCTTATCTGTTGCCTGATCAGGCTCAGAGACATCTATCGTTGCGATGTATGTTGTTTTACCGATCTCAACGGCCAGCGCCTCCAGCCGTTCTGTCCTTCTGGATGCCAGACCGATCACGTCATAGTCTTCAGCCAGAACTTTCGCAAGCGCTGCGCCTATCCCGCTGCTCGCGCCGATGATGAGTGCCTTTTTCATCCCTGACTCCTTTGCATACACCATTTTCAATTTTATCGTCGATAGATATGCGCCTTCTTCCTGCCGCATTCAATGTGCATCATGGACGATGATCATGTCACTTATTTGGGGCGACGATATTTCCTTGCATTATTGATCGCATATTATTGGCTGTTGCCGACAGGCAGCTAATGAGGTTCTGAACGTATGATTGAGCTTGCCCTCTCATATTGCGATACAAAAAAGGAGCGTTTCCGCTCCTTATCGTTTCTTATTCGCCTTGAGCCTGCTTATCGTCTTCTGAGCCCTTCAGCGCCACAACCACGCTTCTGAACGGGTCTTCTCCCTCGCTGTAGGTAAAAACGTTATCGTAATCCTGCAAGGTTGAATGCAGTATGCGTCTCTCATACGGGTTCATCGGCTCCAGCACCACGCGCTTGCCCGTTTTCTGTACCCTGTCCGCCAGCCTGGCCGCGAGCCGCCTCAGCGTGTCTTCACGCTTCTTGCGGTAGTCCTCGGTGTCGAGCATCACTTTTGTGTAATCCTCTTTACCGTTGTTAAGCACAAGGCTTGTTAAATACTGCAGCGCATCCAGCGTTTCGCCGCGGCGTCCAATCAGCATGCCCATGCCACGGCCGGACATATCAATCTTCATCATGCCGTCTTCTAAAGACGATTTTAAGTACACGTTGATGCCCATCTTATCGAACACACCAAGCAGAAACTTTTCAGCTTCGTTTTCGGGCTCCTGCGGCACAAAATTCGGGTCTGCCGCATAGTCTTCATGACGCTCTCTTCTCTGATAGTCGCTGCGGTCACGGCGCGGGCCGTTGTCACGGCGCGCGCTGTTGTCGCGACGCGCGCTGTTGTCGCGTCTGTCTCGAGAGTAGGCGCCTTCGCTGCGGTCGCGGCGCGGCCCGTTGTCTTTTCGCTCATACTGCTCGCGCGGGCGGGAATGCTCTGCGTTTCTCTGTTCTTTAACTTCCTCATGCTGCCTGTTTATCGCCGCTTTGATATCATCTTCCGTCTTTTTAGTAAGCCGTACCTTGGCGCTTTTAAATAGGCTGCCGCCCCCATCGAGTATTTCTATGTTGACTTCGTCTATGGACAAATCCATTTTGATGAGACCGCTGAATACGGCTTCATCAACTGTTTTGCCCTTGCTTTCTATCATGTCCATCAAGTTGCCTCCTGAGTGATAACAGGCTTCTGCTTTTCATCGCGCCGCTTGTAATACCAGTTAACAATCAGAGACTGAACCAGCGCATAGAGGTTGGCGAACAGCCAGTAGATCGAGAACGCGGTATTGGCAGTTGCACAAATCCATACCGAAAACAGCGGGAAGAACCACAGCATAAATTTGCTGTTGCCTGCCTGAGGCGTTTGCCCCATCGTAAGCTTTTGCTGTACAAATAATGACACACCCGCAAGCAGCGGCAGTATAAACCAGCCGTTCGTATAAAGCGGGCCGTTTGCATCAGCCAGATGATTATTCTGCAGAATATTCGTGGTTAAAGCGTTGTAATCCGCGCCGGCCTGCAGACCGTTAACCAAGTCAAAATTCAGCAGACCCGAATGCGCCATCATGTGCAATGACTGCGGTGTGATGGTTACGTTTGTTTGCACAAAATTAACGAAGCTGGCCGCCGTCGGCAAAACCGGCTCAAGCATCGAATCCGGCTGCCAGAAGTTATGCACCCAAAGCCAGCTCGGCAAATTATATGCCGCCTCGCCCAAATGCTGTGCATTCAGCATCAGGGCAACCGTCTGTTCCGCTGCCAGCACGCGCATCGCGCCGAAAAACGCGAAGAAAATAGGCATTGTAATCAGCATCGGCAAGCATCCGGCAAGCGGCCTGACACCTTCCTTTTTAAAAAGCTCTTGTTGTTTTTTTTGCAGCTGCTGCGGGTTGTTGGCATAGCGCTTCTTCATCGAATCGATCATCGGCTGAATCTGAGCCATTTTACGCGCGCTTTTCTTCTGCCTTAAATCAAGCGGTAAAATGAGCAGCCTGACCAATATTGTAACAATAATAATGGCGACAGAATACTCCTGCACCATGCTGTAAACCCATTTGAGCACCAGCACAAAAAAGTCGGAGATAAAGTTATTATTTAGAAAATCCAATCGATAGGTCCTCCATTATCATTTAAAACGCTTTAAGGAACGGGGTCGTATCCGCCCTTCCCAAATGGATTGCACCGCAGTACGCGCCAGATACTAAGCCCCAAGCCTTTGAGTGCCCCATGCTTTTTAATCGCTTCCACTGCGTAATCTGAGCAAGTTGGCGTAAATCGGCAAGACCGCCGCGTGTATGGCGATATGGCAGCTTTATAAAACCATATTATACCAAGTAATACGCGTTTCATTCTTTAAATTGCCCCGCTCTTTTGAGCAGCTTGCACATTGAAAAAAGTATTTCCTGATACGTCATATCCCGAATTTCAATTCGCGGCGTAAAAATGAGCAGACAGCTCGGATTGACATTGTCAAGCACCGAGAAAAAAGCCTCTTTCATCCTGCGCTTAATCCGGTTTCTCACCACACTGTTTCCAAGCTTTTTGGAAACCGAAAAACCGATTTTCAGATGCGGCGTTTTGGTGGGCACATACACGAGCACCATGGCCTTATCAGAAACGGACTTGCCCCTTCTGTAAACGTATCTGAATTCTTTGTTGCGCCTTAGCGAATATTCACGCCTCAACTGTACCTTCCATTCGTGCAGCTATATCTTTGGTACCGAAAAAAATTGCCGAAACATGCTCGGCATCCGGCAATTATGCGGTCAGTTCTTTTCTGCCCTTCGCGCGTCTGCGCTTTAAAACGTTTCTTCCGGCCTTTGTCAGCATTCTTTTTCTGAAACCGTGTTCCTTTTTGCGCTGCCTCTTCTTGGGCTGTAATGTCATTTTCATGGGAATCAAATCTCTCCTTCATATTATGAGCCGATTAAGGCCAAATCTCTATAGCAAGACGGATATATTATATTGAAGTCGTCTGATAATGTCAATAACAATGATATACCGTATAAAAATCCCTTTAAACGAAATACTGCCCCGCCAGATAGATGATCGGCGGCAGCGTGAGCGTGCAAAACACGGTGGTCACCACCACAATCTGCGCAGCAAACGCCGGCTCATTGTTAAACTCTCTGGCGAGCAGCGCCGAATTGATAGCGGTCGGCGTGGAAATCCCGATAATCAGCGCCTGCGCCAGCATTCCTTTAACGCCGAGCAGCAGCACAAACAAAAACCCAAGAACGGGTGCCGATATCAGCTTAAGCAAGCTGATACCCAGCACTTTTTTTAAACCGCCTTTCTCAAAAGGCACTTCCGCGAGCTGGATGCCTATGCCGATAAGCGCCATTGCGAAGAAACCGTCGGCCATGTAGTTAAGCGGTATCATGATTGTTTTGGGTATCTGAACATGCAGCAGGTTCACAATCACACCCGCGATCATGATATATATCACGGGCATTTTAACGATGCTTTTCAGCGCATTTTTCGCGTTACCGCTGCCCGAACCCGCCAGATAAACCCCCAGTGTGTTCGTGGTGATATTCTGCATGATAATAATGAATATCTGCGACGTGGCCGCCAGCGGGCTGCCCGTAAAAGCAAGATCAATCAACGGTATTCCGTAGTTTCCCGTATTAAATAGTATCAGTGCGTTAATCGCCGCGTTTGTTTTGCTCTTCGTATAGCGCAGTATCCGGCAGTAAACAATGCTAATCAGATACATGGCTGCCTGCATCAGCATCGCAAAGATCCCCACGAGCAAAAACAGCTCCCCCGTGAATTCGACATCCAGTATTTTTACGAATATCACCACCGGGGTCAGCACATAAATCAAAAGCTTGGTGAATGAGCGCACATCCGTTTTGAATATCTTTTGAAAAAAGTAGCCGGATGCTATCAGCAGCAGTATGGGCAGGGATACATCGAGCAGAATATAAAGCAATTGCGTCATAATGGTTTCCTTCTTGTTGATACGTTGTATTATAGCAGAAATCCCGTCGATTGTCCTAAAAGTAATGCCGCATCTGTCGGTTATTCTTACTCTATTATCCTAACAATGACACATCATAAGTTTTGGTATATAATAACATTACAACGATAACCATTGGAGGGGCTGATGAACGAAACAACAGTATTTCATTTGAGAAAATCTAATTTTTGGCTTGGCTTTGGGTTTGCGATTGCCGCAGCCATATTGGGTGTGCTGGCTCTACTGAACGTTCCGCCGCATTTTGCGTGCTGGCTGTCGTTTGGTGTGATCTGCTTCATATTCAGCCTTATGGCATTTATTCCATACTGGGTAATACGCGTTCGCGTAGACCACCGCGGCATTGAATACCGCGGCTTACGTAAAAAGACATACATGCGTTGGCAGGATGCCGAGCAAGTTTATGTTATACTCGAACGGCAGAGCGCCGTTATCTACGGCAACGGAAACAGAATCGCTGTGGGCACTATTTTTGATGGGTTCAATAGAATGCTAAAACTCATTGAGCAATACGTTCCAATAAACATCGGCGATGATGCCGCTTTGGAACAAAAAGAAATCGGCGATGCTATGGGGAAAACCTTCAGGAAATCAAAGTTCTTGGTGATATTCGGCTCTATTCTTCTGGCTTTTGCACTTGTGTTGGTATTAATAAACTACAAACCTGAAAACCCCATCGAAAAGGTGCTGTCATCAGTTAGTTTTGCGGCATTGGGTATCTATTTTCTCCAATCATATTATTTCAACAAGGTTTATATCGATTCAAATCGAATCGTGAGGTGGAGCCTTTTTTACGACAAGGTCGAAATCAAGTGGCTCGATATCCAGTCGGTGACCGTCCGGTACGGAAGCAAGATGCAAACGCTCACGATACTCAGCTATGACGACATGGAGCTCCGCGTCACCTCCGAGTTCAAGGAGTTTTACGACATCAAGCAATTCATCAATAAATTCAGCCCTGCCAAACCCACGGATGAGGACGATGAATCGTTTTAATCGCGTTCTTTACAAATCTTTTCGTTGCCTTTATAATAAGGAATACTGTGATTGGGTATCATGAAAATGCCATGATGCGGGACACGGCCGATGCCACACCATTGGCGGCTAGCGACGGGGAAACGGTGAAAGCCCCGGCCAATGCGGCAGCTGCGTCATCACCCGCTACGCTTTTCTGCCGAAGCTTCGAATAAGCAGAAACGGTTTTGCGCCCGTTACCGCGCACAACAGAGAGTCTCATTTGAGTCTCATTTGGGTGGTACCGTAGAAGATATGCGTCTTTTGCCCCATGGGCAAGGCGTTTTTTATTACAGGCAAAAGCGTTAAGAGGAGAAAAACATGCTTTACAAACAAGTCGACAAGAACCTCAACTTTAAAGACAGAGAAATCGACGTTTTAAAGTTCTGGGAACAAAATGAGATATTTAAAAAGACCGTCGAAAAAAACGCAGGCGCCAAGGCCTACACGTTTTACGACGGGCCGCCGACGGCCAACGGCAAGCCGCACATCGGCCATATTTTAACGCGCTGCATTAAAGACCTGATTCCGCGCTACCGCACCATGCAGGGCTACGACGTGCTGCGCAAGGCTGGCTGGGATACGCACGGCCTGCCGGTGGAGCTTGAGGTGGAAAAGCTGCTGGGGCTTGACGGCAAGGAGCAAATCGAAGAGTACGGCGTGGAGCCGTTTATCGCGGAGTGT
>JAEZIW010000181.1 GCA_023436525.1 Bacillota bacterium
TAGCAGTCGTTGCCATCTTCATCCTCGAGGATTTCCATCAGCAGCACTTCGCCGTTCTCGATGTCTTCCTGATCCTCTTCCGGAGTCAGCGCAACAAAAAAGCTTTCTTCAAAATCAAACGTCATAATGTGCAAAAAGCGCACGTCTTTACCGTCTTCATCTGTGAGTATAACCACATTTTCTTCGTCCATGTTCGTCTCCTTTGCCGAAATCGGCATACTTAATTATGATAAACCGCGCACCGATTTATACACGCGGCAGACCAGGCATCCGGTTAATTTCTGTGAGAATCAAGATATGCGCCCAAAATATACACAGCAGCCAGTTTGTCGATCACCTCGCGGCGTTTCTTACGAGATACATCCGCTTCAATCAACGTGCGCTCGGCGCTCACTGTCGTAAGCCGTTCGTCCTGAAACGCGATATCGAACCCCAGCGCTTGCACCTCGGCCATAAATGCCCTGACGTTCTGGGCCGAAGGCCCTTCGCTGCCGTTCATGTTGAGCGGCAATCCTGCCACAATCAGCGAGGCCCCAAGCGTTTTGGCTTTTTCTGCAATATAGGCCGCATCACCCTCATCTTTTCGCATATATGTCTCCACGCCCTGCGCTGTCCATCCGAGCGCGTCGGATACCGCGATGCCAATGCGCTTTTCGCCGATATCCAGACCCAATATTTTTTTCATTCATACCCCTTTATTATTAAAAAAGGCCAAACTCAAGGCGAGCTTAAGCCCCTGCCGCTTATATAGCTTTTCGGCGGCATCCCATTAATCGTCTGCTCGATCAGCCTTTTGCATGTTATCGATATAAACTTTAACAAACTCTTCCAGAAGCTCGTCCCGCTCCACGCGCTTAATTAACGAACGCGCGTTTTTATAGCTGGTGATGTAAGTGGGGTCTCCGGATATGATATACCCCACAATCTGGTTGACCGGATCGTACCCCTTGTCTTTGAGTGCATCACAAACGAGCCAAATCACTTCTCTTTGTGGATTATCAAGCTCTTTGGATAAAGAAAATTTCATAGTCTCGTCGAATTTGGACACGATGGTGCACCCTCCTTGCTTTTGCTTATTATATACCATATATGGGCTATTTTCAAACGTCTATCGCAAACATTTGGTAAACTTTTAAAAATCGTCACAGTTGCATCACATAATCGTAAAAAACAATTCCCATTTCGTGCTCTCGCTTAGTTGGTTGTAACAGCATGGCTCAGCACGGTAATCGTTGAATACGCTATCAAACGCATCGTTTTCTTGTTTGCTTGCAAACAAGCTGAAAGCCGGCTTTGCGCCGGCTTTATCAACTGCACATTGATTGTTCGGCCGAACAGCTGCAAATCCTCAGCCGCCCGGTTCCGTCATCTTATCCATATGGGTGTTAATCGCTCTGCGTCCCGTCCGAATCATCCGTTTCATTTGAGGCTGTATATATGGCAGCGCGATCATCGTGGCAGCCGCGCCGATTGCGCTGCCCACAATCATGCCCATGAGCACATTGACTTTCATCCTTCTCACTCCTTTCAAGCTTTCTGCTACTTGTATTTTGCTCATGAAGTGCCAAAGATATTTAAGCCGTTATATTCTAATAAATCCCATTATTTTTTCGATAGATAATCGGCGATTGCCGCCTTGATCGCTTCCTCCACCATCAGTGAGCAATGCACCTTCTTATCCGGCAGCCCGCCCAGTTCCTGTACGATATCCGCCTTTGTTAATGCCATTGCATCATCAATCGTTTTGCCCTTCACCATATCGGTCGCGATGCTCGACGACGCAATGGCGGCGCAGCAGCCGTATGTTTTGTATTTGATGTCTGCGATACGCCCGTCCTTCACCCGCAGATACATAGCCATGGTATCACCGCACTCGCTGCTGCCCACTTCGGCATAGCCGTCCGGGTTTTCCATTTCACCCACGTTATGCGGGTCTTTAAAGTGCTCCAGAACCTTCTCATTATACATGTGTTTTGCCCCCCTTTGTTTGTGAAAACAGCGGGGAAAGCTTTTGCAGCCGTTCCACAGTGGCTTTTGTCTTTTCTATCACTGTTTCAATCTGCGCGTCGTCGTTATCCCTGCCAACGCTGATACGCAATGAGCCGCGCGCGTCTTCAATCGAGAGCCCCATCGCGCGCAGCACATAAGAGGGTTTGAAGGATCCTGACGAGCACGCCGACCCGGTGGACACCGCGATACCCTCGATATCAAGATATGTCAGCAGCGCTTCGGCCTCAATGCCGCCGAACGTGAAATTGATATGCCCCGGCAAACGCTCTGCGCCGCTTCCGTTAACGTGCGTTTCGGGCAGCTTGGCCAATTCATCTGCCAAACGGCCGGTCAGCATGCTTTCGTGCCTCATGTTTTCATCCATCGTCTCTGCAGCCAGCTGCGCCGCTGCGCCGAGCCCCACGATACCCGGTGTGTTGTAGGTGCTGGCGCGAAGCCCCTTTTCATGCGCGCCGCCATGCATAAAACGCCCGATGTTTACACCCTCACGTATGTAAAGCGCGCCCACACCTTTGGGGCCGTAAAACTTATGGGCACTCATCGAGAGCAGATCGATATCCATCGCCTTTACATCAACCGGCACATGGCCGACAGCCTGTACCGCATCGGTGTGGAACAAAACATCGTGCTCGCGCGCGATTCTACCGATTTGCGAAATCGGCATGATCACGCCCGTTTCGTTGTTTGCAAACATCACGCTGATCAATATCGTATCGCGCCGAATAGCCTGCCGCACCGATTCGGGCGATACGCGCCCCTGTTCATCCACCGGCAAAAATGTCACATCAAACCCGCGCGATGCTAAATACTCGCACGTATCGAGCACCGCATGATGCTCGACGGCGGTTGTGATAATGTGCCCCTTGCCCGCAATTTCTGCAATGCCTTTGAGAACCCAGTTGTCGCTCTCGGTACCGCCCGATGTGAAGTAGATCTCCTCACATTTGCATCCGATGAGGTCTGCCGTTTGCTGACGGGCCTTCATTACAGCCTTTTGAGCCTCGCGCCCAAAGCCGTGCTGGCTGGACGCGTTGCCGTATATCTCGTCAAAATAAGGCCGCATTTGCTCCAGTACACGCTTATCGGTATATGTGGTTGCGGCATGATCCAAATAAATTCCCATATTAACACCTTATATTCTTAGTCCCCGGGTTTTGCCCCGAAAGCTTTTTATCGTCTATGTTTTTGGGCTCCTTGCCCCCATGCTCTGGCGAATTCCAACATCGCGCGCAGACCGTAACGCCCTTTGGCGGATATGATCAAATCCGCCGCCTCCAAAATCGGATTTATACTATGACAATGCCCTTCTTTTGTCAATATAGATTATCTGTTTTTACGCCGCTAAAAATACGCTCTGTTTCGATCGGTCACATTCTCTGCGCGATATATGAACCAATCTGAGCGGCTTATGCATACGTTAATATATAGGATATGTAAAGGAGGTGTCATCGTGCAATATTTCTATCCGTATGAATTGTCGAATTTCGCGTACACAATGCCATACGGCTATCAACAAATCGCCAAGGCCCAAAGAAAAATGAACAGTGATCCGGACGATCCATATGAGCCGCAGTCTGCGCTGCCCGATGCGCTCATGCTTATAGAACAAGCTGTTCTCGGTGAATCGGAAGACAGAGCCTTTTACGATTTTTTAATCGCGGAAGCGCCTGCCGACGAGGACAAAAAGGTGATTACGGGCATAAGAGATAATGAAATAAATCATTTTGATATGTTCAGAAAAATCTATAACGAACTGACCGGCAAGACATTACCGCCCCCCGCTGTTTCCGCCTTTAAGCAGCCGGCGTCCTATTGTGCCGGGCTGAAGCAGGCGCTAATGGGTGAACAAAATGCCGTGACCAAATACCGCAGAATTTTATTTGCGATGCTGAAACGACGCCATATCAACATGCTGACCGAAATCATCACTGATGAGCTGCGGCATCTGGGTTTGTACAATTACCTATACGCCAAAAACAACTGTACAGATTAAGCAAAAAAGCGCACCGTTTGGTGCGCTCCAGCGTGTCGATAAACCTCAATCAGTCATTCCGAGCCTGTCGAGGAATCCCATGGAATGCGCTTTGCAGAAGGGGATTCCTCGATCGCTTACGCTCCAACGGAATGACATAAGTACCTTTTTTGACAGTCTGAAACGCACCGTTTGGCGCGCCACCTTCTCTTACACATTAAATACTGTCCGCAAACTCGTTTCTTCTTGGCCGCTGTTTTTTCGCCGATGCTGACGTTGAGAGCAGTTGGTGCCCCGCCGTCCAGAAAAACTGTGCGAATAAACCAAGAGCCATGAGCACCGCCGCCACGCCGACGATCAGCAGCGCGTTGCATCTTAAGAACACCTCAAACGGCACCAGCAGGTTGTTGTAAATCACGAATCCAGCAGGGTCTACGCCGTTAATAAACAAGAACAGGCCGCAGTAAGCCGCGCCGCACGCACCCGCCACCGTGGTGGAAATCACCACCATGTTACGCTCGTAAACCAGCGTAAACAGCTCCGCCATTACGCTGAGCGTGAGGCATACCGGATACAAAAGCGGCATGGAGTGCAGCCCCAGCGCATAAACAAGCAGCACGCAGAGCATGCCGCCCGCGGTAACGCCAAGGAAAAAGCCCGCGATGCGCTTTAAGAAAAACAGTATCAGATAAACCGTGATGGCGCTGCCCACGAAGAAAAGCCACGTGCTTACGGAATCGAGCTTCAAGTTATCAAACACAATGATATAAAGCAGCCCTTCAGCCACTGCCACGCCGCTGACAGGCAGCAAAAAACGCGCCAGCTTGTACCCAAAAAAGCAATGCAGTAACCCCAGCACCACCGCAACGCTGCCGCAAATCATCACCACTGCAGACAGATTCATGTCCCTTTTCCCCCGTTAACGTTTTTTGCCGGTCAGCTGCACAACCAAACCGGCCGCAAACAGCACCCCGAGAGCCACCAGATAGACCACCGAGGAATAGGCGCTGTAGGTCGCCTGCGGATCATACAGCACGAGCGACTGCGCGCGTATACCGCCGATAATTTGATCGGCAAACTGCGCCAGCGCCGATGCGCCGATGAATGATGTAAATATCGCGATGAACAAGCGCCTGTTATTAAGCGTCAGCGCGCCCAGCAGGCAGCAAAGCAACAGCGCGGGAATGTACACATACCAGCTTAATATGTTAAGCTGCAATACGTCAACGATCAACATACATAGCATCACGCCAGCGCCGAAGCCGATACAGAACACACCTAAAAACAGCACGAGTATGAAAAGCAGCGCGCCGACGACACCCGCCGCAAGGCTCGCCAGCAGCAGTGACGTTCCGCCAAGCGAAGTGAACATGGGCAGCACCGTGTTCGCAATCAAGAAGCCTGCTGCAAATCCATAAATGCCCAAAATTACCTTGAGCCATCGATTACCGAAAAAGCAGAACAGCACACCAAGCGCAAGATCCACGATGAGTATGAGAATTGAAATGAGCTGACTATCCATTATTTCCTCCGCCAGAGTATTTTAGCACAGAGCCTGTTTCAGCACAATTGATAGATACCCGCAATCCGTCTGTTTAATCAAAGCACCAGCTGCATACCGGCAAACACCGGTTCATCGGGCGTAAGATGGTTTCTTTCACGGATATGCCCGGCCGGTATGCCACAGCGGCGGGCAATGTCTTGTATGGTTTCGCCCTCGCGCACCGAATAGATGACGCCCGTTATCACCGGTATCTTAATGATATCGCCTTCGCGTAAGCCTCCCGGGTTTTCAATTCCATTGACCTTCATCAGTATGCGCATTGTCACACCGTGCTGACGCGCGAGGCTGAAGAGCGTATCGCCCGCTGCGGCTGTGATAACCTTCCATTCCGCATCATCGCTGCCCTCGCACCGGTTGCAGTAGCACACTCGCGGAATGTTGATGCGTCGGCACCGCTCGAAATCTCCCATTGTTTTGATACCGTTGGCACGCATGATCATGCATACCGGTATCCGGTATCTGGCGCTCAGCATTTCGACGGTTTCCGCAGTCCTGAGTGTATGCACCGTCTGCATCTCCACACACATCACCTCAACGTATGCATATGTTTAGATGATTGAACGTATGAATTCAAGGCATTCTTCTTTTGATATCGCAACGGGATTCTTGCTCATCGATGAACCCATGGAAGCGGCAGCCAGTTCTTCCGCGTTGTCCTGCGTAACGCCAAGCTCGCCAAGCCGTGCGGGCAGCCCCAAATCCGCACATAACGCCGCCACCGCATCCGCAACGGCCAGTGCCGCATCCGTCTCATTACCATAATGAGAGCCGCAGATTGCAGGCGCGAGCGCTGCGTATTTCGTAACGCCGTGAGCGAGGTTGTACCGAATGACATGTGGCAGCAGCATACCGCACGCCACACCGTGCGCCACACCGAGCACCGCGCCCAGCCCCGCCCCGATACCGTGAGCCGCACCCAGCCCCGCGTTCGCGAGGCACATACCGCTGACCAGTGCCGCGAGAGACATCGTTTCGCGCGCCGCCAAATCGCCGCCGTCCGTGAAGGCACGCCGTAAAGCGGCCATTGCCCTTGGCGTGTGATAGAGCGCCATCGCGTCGCAAAAGTCGTTCGCGCTGCGTGTGGTGAAGCTTTCAATCAGCTGGCAGATCGCATCCATACCCGAGGCCGCCGTGACATGAGGCGGCACATCAATTGTCAACACCGGGTCCACCAGTGCCACGCGCGCCATCAGCCGGTCGTCTCTTATGCTGACCTTAAACCGCTCCTCAGCCGACATGATGACCGCGTTTTTCGTGACCTCCGTGCCGGTGCCTGCCGTGGTTGGCACCGCGATGTACGGAAGCGGATTCACTGCCAGCTTTGCGCCGTCGCCCACGCCTTCAAGATACCGGCGCACACTTCCGCCGTTGGTGATCACGCCTGCCGCAGCCTTGGCTGTATCCATCGCACTGCCGCCGCCGATGCCGAGCACCGCGTCCGCATGCTGCGCCATGCCAAGCCTGACGGCTGCATCCACCGTGTCCACCGTCGGTTCACCCGTCACGCCGTCGTAAACCGCGCAGGACACGCCTTCGCTTGTCAGGCCGCCGAGCAGCTCATCGAGCACGCCCGAACGTTTGAGCGAGCTGCCCCCCGTCACGATTAAGTAATTCTTTCCGTAAGCTGCGCAGATCTTCGGCAGCTTTTTCACAGCGCCGCAATCAAATACAATGCGCGGCGCGGTACAGAACTCAAAACCCATGGCTATTCCTCCCGCTGCAGCGCGACAAGCTCCGGCGCTGTCACGCTGAATTTCGCGTCACGGCAGCACTGCTCGGTGAAGCGCCCCTGCCCGCCGCCCGCTCCATGGCCCAGCAGCATAAACGGCGCGGGATCACCGCCGTGCCCGCCGCTGTCTGAAAACGTGTAATGGTCAGACACGATGATTGCGCTGTACGGCTCTTCCATCTGCGCAAAAAACGGCCGGATGAAATGCGTATCGATCAGTTCGATCGCGTGCATCTTCTCTTCTATCTCGAGCTCGTGAGACAAATCGTCGAGCTTTTGTATGTGAATGTAGGCATAATCGTATTCCTCCAGCGCTGCAAGCGCATTTTTCGTCTTGTCCTGCAGGAACTTTATAAAGCTGCTGTCTTCGGGCGTTGTGATGCAGTCGGTGCCCGACAGCGCCGCAATGCCGCGCATCAGCGATGTCTCGGCGAGCACCACGCGCCGTCCCGTAAGCGAGGATTCAAACGCGGGCGCGTACGATGCCCCCCAGAACCAAATCCCTTTGGCCTTGGTGTTATTATCGTGCTTGAGCACCTCGTAAGCTTTTTTCATCATTTCAAAATACGGTTGCATGGCGGGATCGTCGTACAGATAATCCTTTACCGTGCCGCCGATCATGTCGTGCGCGGGCTTGAATGTAAGCTTCGGGGCCTGCTCTCCCTCGCCTTCTGCCACAAGTATGTTGCGGAATGAATCGATGTTGATCAGCTCAAACGGCGCGGAGAAAACCTCCTTGTTCAGCCGCTCCACGAGCGGGCGTGCCAAATGCGTGTCGATATCGTGCGCGCTGTAACTTTTCATCACGCTGTTTTCATAATCATCGCCCTCTATCGTCACAAAGTTGCAGCGCACGTAGAGCGCGCCCTGCTTCACGGGCAGCCCCGCGCCCGCCGCCTCAAGCACCGCACGGCCTTTGTAGCATGCTGCGGGATCGTATCCGAGCAGATTCATATTCGCGACCGCACTGCCGATCTCCATCCCTTCGGGAATCGTGCGCACAGTACCCACTTTTGATTTTGCAACAAGCGCATCAAGCCCCGGCGTATTGGCTGCCTCCATGGGCGTTTTTCCGCCGAGCTTGCTTTGCGGCCTGTCCGCAATAC
>JAEZIW010000235.1 GCA_023436525.1 Bacillota bacterium
CTTTAATGGCAGCGGAATGTCGATGTTCATTGTTTTCTTAAACACATGCGCGATAAGCCCTTCATTCATGCCAATCACGTCGTCCACATCCACGAACGACATTTCAAGGTCGATCTGGGTGAATTCCGGCTGGCGGTCGGCACGTAGGTCTTCATCGCGGAAGCATTTGACGATCTGGAAATACCGGTCGAAGCCGGATATCATCAGAATCTGCTTCAATGTCTGCGGCGACTGCGGCAACGCATAAAAGCTGCCCGGATGAATGCGCGACGGCACAAGGTAATCGCGTGCGCCCTCAGGCGTGCTCTTGGTCAGCATCGGCGTCTCAATATCGAGAAAACCGTTTTCGATTAAGTACTCACGCGCAGCAAACGCAATTTGGCTGCGCATCAGCAAATTTTTCTGCATGGTCGGGCGTCTTAAATCAAGGAAGCGGTATTTCAGGCGCAGCTCCTCGCGCACCGCTGTGTCGTCATCAATTTCAAATGGCGGCGTTTGCGCACGGCTTAACACCTTAAGCTCAGCGGCTTTAATTTCGATATAGCCGGTCGGCAGCTTCTCGTTAACCGTTTCCTCTTCACGGCGAACGATTTGGCCCTTAACGGCGATAACAAACTCACTGCGAAGGCCGCTCACACGCGAAAAATCGCCTTGCAGCACCGATTCATCAAACACCACCTGCATGATGCCCGACCGATCCCGCAGATCCACAAATATCAGCGCACCGAAATCGCGCCGCGTCTGCACCCAGCCCATCAGCGTCACGTCTTTACCGACATCGTCCACCGAAAAGTTTGTGCAGTAATCTGTCCGTTTCCACCCCTGCAAAAATTCGCTCATGATAACCCTGCCTTTATAATTTGATTCAGCTCCGCAAATGGAACCGTTTTTTCCTCGCTTTTTGTCATATCGCGCAGCACGCAAACGCGCTTTTCCAGCTCGTCATCGCCGATGATGGCCACGAATTTTGCGCCCAGCTTACCCGCGAATTTGAGCTGTGCCTTTAGGCTGCGCCCCATATGGTCACAGTCGGCCTTAATGCCGTCCTCGCGCAAGCGCTTGGCCACGCAAAAACCCTCCACCGCCGCCGCTTCGCCGAGTGAGCAAACGTACACGTCGCAAAGGCTTGGCTGCGGCAATGCAATGCCGAGCGATTCGAGCACGAGCAGCAAGCGTTCGAGCCCGAGACCAAAGCCGATACCCGGCATAGACGGCCCGCCCAGCTCCTCCACCAGCCCGTCGTATCGCCCGCCGCCGCACACGGTGCCCTGAGCGCCGATGTCCGTGGATATGATTTCGAAAACTGTCTTCGTGTAATAATCGAGCCCGCGCACGATAAACGGATTCACGCTGTATTGTATACCCGCCGCTTCGAGCCGTTTTTTCAGCCCGTCAAAGTGCGCGGCACAATCGCCGCACAGGCAATCCAGCATGACGGGCGCGTCACGCACTATCTCGCGGCACGTTTCTTCCTTGCAGTCGAGCGTGCGCAGCGGGTTTGTCACCATGCGCTCGCGGCAGTTCCTGCATAGCGATTCTTCTCTTTGCTTTAAGTATTCACGTAATGCGGCATTGTATGCCGGGCGGCATTGTTTGCAGCCGATGCTGTTGATATTCAGCGCAAGGCCGTTAATGCCGAGCGACTGAAACAATAACAGCGCAACCGTTATGACCTCCGCATCGATGGACGGCCCCTGTGAGCCGAACACCTCGACGCCGAACTGATGATGCTCTCTCAAGCGCCCTTTTTGCGACTTTTCGTAACGAAACACCGGGCAGTTAAGATAATACATTTTTGCCGGCATGGCTTCGCCGTACAGGCTGTTTTCCACAAAGCTTCTGACCACGCCCGCCGTGCCCTCGGGCTTTAAGGTGATGCTGCGCCCGCCCTTGTCTTCAAATGTGTACATTTCCTTTTGCACGATGTCTGTTGTGTCGCCCACGCCGCGCAAAAACAGCTCGGTATGCTCCACCACCGGCGTGCGTATCTCTCTGTAACCGAAACGCGCGCATATGTCTCTTATCACCGATTCAACGTATTGCCAGTTCGCGCTCTGCGACGGCAGCACATCCTTCATTCCTTTCGGTGCCTGTGTCAGCATTCAGAATCCCTCTTTTTCTTTAGATATAAAACTGTTTTTGATATTTTACCATAATTAGCGCAAAAATCTCTATGCCCTTTTGTCAAAATAAAAAACCCTGTCTTAAAAAGACAGGGACGAGTTTCTACCCGCGGTACCACCCTTGATTCCCAAGTTCATCCTTGGGCACTTTAGCGCTATTCACAATGCAAAGAGGCTGTTACCCGTCTCAAACCGGCTTCTTCCCGATTGCAGTCTGTGTCGGGAAGTCCCTGAAAAAGCGGCATTTATGAGCGAATGTCCTCTTCAATTGCCTTATTATACACTTGCGCATTTTATTTGTCTATGCCCTATTTTTCATTCATACCCAAGCGTCTGCCGCCAAAGAATATGTAATTTGACGCGCAATCAGATTCTTCTGCGCTGTGTCGTTGTTCGCTTACGTCCCAACGGAACCCACATATACCTACCGCACCGTTTTAAACGAAAATCTGCGGCAGCGGTCACTCTTTCCACTGTCGCAGGTGAGCGAGTGCAGCCTGCTTCAAAACGGAGTCGTCATTAACTCATCAAGGATGACCGAAAATCATCTTTCTATCAGCCTGATTTATAAAATTGATAGTGTTCGATCTTGAAAAAGGTATGTCCTTGTCTAAGAAACAAATTTGGCTCCATAAATGAAAAAAGCGCCCGAGCCCAAAGCAACCTCTTCGGGCCCGAACACTTATTGCTGTTACAACCTTATTTGCAGAGCTCGTATGTATCTTCCGCAATCATCAGCTCTTCGTTGGTGGGCACGCACCACACCTGCACCCTTGAATCATCAGCGGACAGGCGCATTTCTTTGCCGCGCACCTTATTGAGCTCGCTGTCAAGCTTAACGCCCATGTATTCAAGGCCGCTCACACACTTTTCACGAATCACGCTATCGTTCTCGCCGATACCCGCCGTGAATATGATCGCATCCACGCCGCCCATCGCCGCCGCATACGCACCGATATACTTTTTAACGCCATAGCAGAACACCTCAATGGCTGTTGCCGCACGCTCGTTGCCTTCCGCAGCCGCTTTTTGCAAATCACGAAAATCGCTAGACACGCCGGAGATACCCAGAACGCCGCACTTTTTGTTCATGTAATCGCTCATCTGATCGGAATTCAGATTCATCTCACGCATCAGATTCGTGACAATCGCCGGGTCGATATCGCCGCAGCGCGTTCCCATCACCACACCCGCAAGAGGTGTTAACCCCATCGAGGTATCCACGCATTTTCCGCCGTCTACGGCAGCCATGCTCGAGCCGTTTCCGAGATGACAGGTGATGATCTTCAAATCCTTCTTGTCTTTGCCCATAAGCTTTGGCAGACGCTGCGATACATATTTGTGCGATGTGCCGTGGAACCCGTAACGGCGGATGCCGTATTCGGTGTAAGCGTCGTACGACAAGCCGTAAAGATACGCTTTTTTGGGCATGGTCTGATGGAACGCCGTATCAAAAACCGCTACCATCGGTGTATTCGGCATCGTGGCCTGACAAGCCTCAATGCCCATCAGGTTTGCGGGATTGTGCAGCGGGCCGAACTTGATGCATTCGCGTATCGCGTCCATTACCGCATCGTTAATAATCACGCTGTCAGAAAACTTCTCTGCTGCATGCAGCACGCGGTGCCCCACAGCGTTGATCTCGCTCATGTCCGATATGATGCCGTACTGTTTATCTGTGAGCGCACGCAGTACATGACCCATCGCCTGCTTGTGATCACTCATGTTCTCTTTGACTTCGAGCTTTTCTTTGCCTTGAGCGGTATGCGTGAGCATAGACCCTTCAATGCCGATACGCTCCACTAAACCTTTTGCCAGCACCTGTTCTTTTTCGATCTCGAACAGCTGATATTTCAAAGACGAGCTGCCCGCATTAATAACCAGAATGTTCATATATTAACCTCCAAAATGAACTCACCACAAAAATTATGGTGTCCCTTTATCTATTTTTTATTTTTACAGTGATTGTACTGCCGTGATGGCCACAACCGAGACGATATCGTCTACACAGCATCCACGCGA
The DNA here is from genome assembly GCA_023436525.1 of Bacillota bacterium. GTDB lineage: Bacteria > Bacillota > Clostridia > Christensenellales > SZUA-584 > SZUA-584. The sequence continues at coordinate 4,146 of JAEZIW010000235.1, forward strand.
CAGGTCGTTCACCGGCGCGGCAAGACCCTGGCAGATCGGGCCGATGGCCTCAGCCCCCGCCAGACGCTGTACCAGCTTATAGCCGATGTTACCCGCCTGCAGATCGGGGAATATCAACACGTTCGCATGACCTGCCACCGGGCTGCCAGGCGATTTGAGCTGGCCGACGGATGCCACCAGCGCGGCATCGGCTTGAAGCTCACCGTCTACCATCAAATCAGGTGCCATTTGTTTCACGAGCTTTGTCGCATTGGCCACTTTGTCCACGTTTTCGTGTTTGGCGCTGCCCTTCGTGGAAAACGAGAGCATTGCGACTTTCGGGTCCATACCCGTCAGCTGAGATGCCGTTTTGGCCGTGGAAACGGCAATGGCGGCAAGCTGATTTTCATCCGGATTCGGGTTCACAGCGCAGTCGCCAAATACCATGACGCCGTTTTCGCCATAGCTTTCATCTTTGAGTATCATAATAAAACAACTGGAAACCACTGAAATGCCGGGTGATGTTTTGATTATCTGAAGTGCGGGACGCAACGTGTTGGCTGTTGTGTTGATGGCTCCGGCCACCATACCGTCTGCGTCTCCCATCTTTATCATCATGCATGCGTAGTAGAGCGGGTCTTTGACTTGCTGTAAGGCCTGTTCTTCTGTAACACCTTTGCTTTTGCGAAGCTCCCAGAAGGTGTTTGCGTAAGCTTGTGTCTTTCCGGATTTTTCCGGGTCGATGATTGTTACCCCGGTGTAATCGAGTCCTGCTGATTTCGCTTTTATCTCGTCCTCGTTGCCGACGAGTATAACTTTGGCGATACCCTCTTTGGCGATAATCTCCGCCGCCTTAATCGTCCGTTCCTCCGCGCCCTCGGGCAGTACAATCCTCTTGCCCGCAATTCGCGCCTTTTGTTTAATGTCGTCCATCAATCCCATTTTTCGTCCCAAGCTCCCTTCTAAAAAAAACAATGATATGTATGTCAACAATACATCTGCGTAGTGGTATAATTGAGCCATCGACTATTATATATAATTCAAACGTGTTTGAAAAGGACAAAATCATGTTTATTTTCGGCATAATTTCAGAATATAATCCATTTCACATGGGACACGCGCGCCAAATTTCGCTGACGCGCCGTTCAGACGATGATTTGATTATTTGCGCCATGAGCGGCGGCTTTGTGCAGCGCGGCGAACCGGCTGTTTTTGACAAATGGACACGCGCCAAGTGCGCGCTGTTGGGCGGCGCGGATGCCGTGATAGAACTGCCGCTGCTTTACGCGATTCAAAGCGCGCAAGGTTTTGCCTCGGGCGGCGTGAACGTGCTGGCTGCGGCGGGCACGACGCACCTGAGCTTCGGGTGTGAGACGGACGACGTCGGGCTGCTGCAAAGCCTTGCCGCCAAGCTCGGGAATGAAGACGACGATTATAAAGAAACGCTCAAGGCGCATTTAAGCGCCGGTGTCAGCTTTCCGCGCGCACGCATGAGCGCCGCCGATGCGCCCGATATTGCCTCGATGCCCGGCGCGCTGCTTGGCATTGAGTATTTAAACGCCATCAGCCAATACCAGCCGCATATGACGCCGTTAGTGGTGAAGCGCGAGGGCGCGGCGTATCACTCGGATGATATCAACGCGTATCTGCCGAGCGCAACCGCGATACGCACCGCGCTGGCCGCCGAAGATACGGACAAGGCACTCATGGCGATGCCCGGAATCTGCGCGGATTATGTGCGCGAGCAATTCGAAAAAGGGCTGACCCCGGCATACGCGGATGCGTTTGACAACGCGCTGATTACCACACTGCGTCTTAAAGGCCGTGATTATATTGCGCAGCTGCCCGATGTGAGCGAGGGGCTGGAAAACCGTATTTATGACGCGGCGCTCAAATGTCGCACGAGAAGCGAGCTGATTGCGCTGGTGAAAACCAAGCGCTATACTTACGCGCGCATTTCGCGCATACTGCTGTGTGCGCTGCTCGGCATCACGCGCGAGATGATACAGGCGGCGAACGCCGCCCCCGTTTCGCATATACGTGTGCTCGGCGCGAAAAGCCCCGAGGTGCTCAAAAAGCTCGCGTCTGTTTCAAAGGTGCCGATTGTCACGACTGCCGCGCCGCCATACCCCGATATAGACATCGCCGCGAGCAACGTGTGGGCGCTGACACAGACGGCAAAGCCGTTTTGCGACGGCAACCGGGACTATACGCAACGGCTGCTGATTTAGCTAAAAAAATAACCTCCCGAAATTCCGAGAGGTGACTAGGCTGTTGAAAAAGTTACTTATGTCTTTCTATTGGAGTGTTAGAACTCAACTATATATTAGTTCGGAATCCCATGTTTAAATCGTTTTGCCATGGGATGCTCACGTCGCTTCGTTCCTCAGCATGACTCTAAGGTAGGCTTATCAACATACTTAACTTCCGTGGAATCTTGAAGGTTGATAGGCATCGATGGAATGATAACTAACTTAATAAATCCATAATATCAACAGGTTCTATCTATACGAATAATATTTGATAGTTGGCGCTTGCGCAGCCGGCACCGTTTGTCAATGCCGGCCGCGTGCGCGCGCGTGGTGGTGGGGAACTTTATTCAGCTGCCTCTTTGGCAGCCTGCTCTTCCTCAAACTGTTTACGAATCTGTTCATCGAGTTTATCCATTTCGTGCGTGCGGAAAGCCAAATCGATTACCGAACCGTCTGCAGCATTTACCGCAAAAATCTCCGTTAATCCTTCGCCCTTATTGCCTTCGTACTCCCAAACATCATGAAGATAAACAACCCATGCCGGGACCTTCAGTTGATAATCCAGACCATCCCCCTGAGGCACCAGCACATTGGTGAGCACAATTTTATCTATAACGTAATTTAAATCAAATATCTCTTGTTCATACTCTTTTTGTCTCTCAACCGACTTCGACCAACCGAGTGTCATGGTGTCCCTTATGGTCTGCTGTACTTTTTCCCAAGGCAGCAGCGCCACATTCTCTTTTTCCACTTCTGCTACAGCTGTTGCATTATCCCATGAAATGGACTGGACGCCTGCATCATCCACATAGATCCCTAGTCTTTCAGGCCACCATCTCTCAAAATAATCGTCTTCTCTGATGTTAAAATGATGGGAATCCTGAAAAGATAAATCAGCCGGAACGCTGCCATTGTCTGTTCTGCCAAAGCTCACATACCATCCGGCCGACGGAAAAGCATCCAGGCAGGTGTTGACGATAACCGCTCTGTCTGTCCCAACCACATCCATGTCTTCAATACCCATGTCCGTCAGCGCTTTTTTGGCTTGCTTTATGGCTTCTTGCTCAGTGAGCTTCGACGCTTCCAGTGTTTTGTCCATGAATTTGAACAGATGTGGCCACCCGCTGTCTCTGACCCATTCCTCAAGCTGCATACAATAATTGCCCGTGTACTTATCGATATAACATCCATTTTCTCTGGCAAGGAAATTAATCCGGCTCCCGTCTGACCTTTGAAATATGAGATTGCCTGACAGCACAGTGTTTTCATCAATCGGAGTAAACACTTCCGGCTGCGCCGCCGCAATTTGAGTTTTCAGTTCTTTTATTTCGTCCTTTCTTTTCGCGTCGTGTTCATACATATAGCTGAGCAGCTCTTCGAGTTCTTCCTTTGTTTGCGAAGACTCTCTCACCCCGACGATATCATCAGCAAAGTAATTAAGCATACGTCTGAGCGTTTCATTATCGAAGCTGCGCTTTTGCACCTTGTATACCGGAAACACATCCGTCTCGGGTGTCACAATCTTCGCGTTGATATCCACATTCAAATTCGGTATTGAATATGTCTCCACCCAGTCCGGGAAATTGCCGTAGCCTTCGTTCGGGTCCACTTCGGGTTCTGGTAAGGGCGTCGCTTCTGGTTCTGCCGCTGATGCCGTTTCCTCCTCAACAACCGCAGCGTTATCAACAGGCTGCGCCTTTATCGGCTGGCATGCCGTTGTAAAGCACGTGAATATCAGAAGACCGGAAAGCACCAGCGCGGCGAGCCTTACGGGCAGCTTCGAGCGCTTGTCCATAAATATACCCCTCACGCGTTTTTCCATCGACGCGCGACTGTTTGAAACGCCCATCCCCAGCAGATACGCGTTCGCCTTGCTCCCAAGGTCTATCATCGTCTGCGCATAATCCAGCCTTTCCGGCTTGTTGAAACTTGCCGTCACGCTCGCGTCGCAGGCGGCCTCCATGTCCGTCTCAATCTGCTTTGATGCCAGCCACACCACCGGATTAAACCAGTACACACAGCGCAGCAGCATCAACAGCAGCGCAGTCAGATAATCCCGGCGGCGGTAATGCATCAGCTCATGGCGGATGCCGTATTCAATCTGCCTTACGTCCATGCCGGTCAGCATGCTTTGCGGCAGCAGCAGCCTTGGCTTCAGCGACGCGGTCAGTGCGGGTGTGCTTAGCCAATCCTGCACCAGCACCTTGATATCGGCTCGAATGCGCATATCGCGCTTGCACACATCAACAATCTGAAATATATCATCCGGCGCGGGGCATCCTTTGCTCGTTTTTCTCCTGATTCGGTGCGATAACAGCAGCAGCACGCCTGCGCTGACCGTCGCACCCGCTGCCCACAGCATCACCAGCGCTTTCGTCCAATTTATCGGCTTGCTGTAAACCGGCGTCACTTGAGGTGCTGTGTTTTCGCTCACAGACGGTATTTCGTCTGCCCTCATCATCGGCTGCTCATACATCATCGGCTCAGATGTATCATTATACATCGGCACAGCACTGTCAACCGAGTCAACAATATCGAGCGCCGCTTCCTGAATTGGCGAGTCAACAGGCTTCTCTTGCGCTGTCTGAACAGCCGCTTCGGGTATCACAAACAGCTTCACATCGCTGTTAATCGTCACGGGAATTATCAGGCGTAATATCAGCAGTGCCCACACCGCATACCCGAGTATCGGCGATATGTGCCTGCGAAACAGGCGCTTAAACAGCATAACCGCAGCAAACAGCACAACCGAGTATACTGTGATTTCGAGAAGGATGCGAAGGATCGTGCTCATGCTCATTCACCGTCCTTTTTAATATCGTCGAGCAGCGCCTTTAATTCCTCGCGGTCTTTGGCGGTTAGTGCGCTGCCTTTAATCATGCAGACGAGAAATTCCTTGGCGGCTTTTTCGTCTATTTTATCGAGTATGGTTTCGCTTTCGGCGATAATGCAGTCGCTCTTCTCTATCTGCGGATAGTAGAACTTATCGCGCCCGAGCTGTTCAAAACCAATCAGCCCTTTTTCATTCATGCGTTTTAAGTAGGTCACATAAGTGTTGTATTTCCAGTCGGTCTGCCCGCTCATCGCGTCGATAATGCCGGACACGGGTTGATGCGGCTTGTCCCACAGCACGGTCATCACGGCCCATTCCGTTTTGGTCAGCGCGTTTTTCATAGCGTTGCCCTCGCTTTCCGATTTTCGGTCTTATTGATTACAATTGTAGTTGTGTGTTTAAGGTTTGTCAAGTTATTTGTAAAAAAAAGTTTGTAATAATAGGCTTTTATAAAAATCTGGCTCGGGCAGTTGCAAAGTCACAACAATCAGCCGACTACTACTATAGATCTACTGATTAAGCTCGCCGCAATCCATCGTCACCGTTTCTTCGCCGCCATCCCAGCTCAGCTTGAGCGTGACATTTTTGACCTTATCCAGCAGATCGTTTTTATCGGCTCCAAATTCCGCTACCTGTTCATCCGTGTTCACGGACAGATCGACCGAATAGGATGCGCCGTTCGCCGTCACATCGGGAATGAAGTCAACAGGCTGATGCTGGTCATAGTTGGTGAGTCCCGTGGTGAAAAGATATAGCATGTCCTCATCAAACAAGATATCGCATTTAAAATTCTTGAGACTTGTCTTCGTCTTGTTTTTGATGCTCACAGAAAAGAGCAAGCGCTCCTCCCCTGTATCTTGATCCGGATGCAGCGCCCATTGCTCGATTTTAAAATCAAAACGATCGCTCAGGTCGGTTAATACCTTGCCGGATGCTTCGTCGTAGAAATAGGCATCGGCTTTGGCTTCTGCACCGATCTCTGTCGGGGTGCTGAGTTTGGCCTCGCACCCGATTGCGGTAATCATCAATATCGCCAATATCGCTAAGATGCCTGCTCTCTTTATCATCATATTTTGATCATCCTTCTATATATTTCCTCAATTATATCAGGATTCATGATAATAACAAGACGCTTTTCCGACAATTTTCATACGCGCTAAGCGCATCTCATATCATCATATAAAGGTGATAAGAATGATAAAGAAAATATTGCTCATTGCTTTGGTGGCCGCTCTTTCGGTGCTGCTGCTCATATACCCCGAAAAAGGTCTTAATAGCGCGCGCTTCGGTTTGAATATATGGTTCAGCTCTGTGCTGCCCGCGCTGTTTCCTTTTATGGCCGCTTCCTTTTTGCTGCTGGAAACCGGCATCGTTCGGCTCCTTGCACATTTTTTCGCACCCGTTACGCGGCTGCTGTTTTACGCGCCGGGCGAATCGGCGTTCGTTTTTCTGGCCTCCGCGATGTCCGGCTACCCTATGGGCGCGCGCCTCTCGGCTGAGCTTTATGCCAGTAAACAAATCACCGAATCGGAAGCGCAGCGCATTATCTGCTTCACCAGCGTTTCGGGCCCTGTTTTTATCACCGGTACCGTCTGCGCCGGGCTGCTCGGCATGCCCGAGGCGGGTATCTATATCGCCGCCGGCCACTATCTTTCCGCTTTTACCGTGGGCATTGTCTGCGGCCTGTTTGCACGAAGAAAAAAGCAAAAAAGCGCCCAACTGCCGCAGCTTAGCCTCTCAGACGCATGGCGTCGGTTTAAACATGACGCCGGAAACTGCCCCCCGGTCGGCGATATGCTCTCGTCTGCCATCGAAAAAGCGCTTCAGGTGCTGCTCAAGGTGGGCGGTTTTATCATTTTGTTTTCCGTCATACTCGAAATGCTTTCGGTAACGGGTGTGATGGATGCGCTTCGCTGGGTGTATATGCCGGTTGCGCGTATGGCGGGGTTTAACGCCGACAGCACGCAGGCGCTGCTTTACGGCGGCATGGAGATGACCGCCGGATGCGCACGCGCGGCCGCGCTGACGCTGCCTCTATTTATTAAGCTGCCGCTGATAGCAAGCATCATCTCGTTCGGCGGACTTTGTGTTCATATGCAGACTGCCGCCATGACGGCATCTGCCAGCTTAAAACTCAAAGGGTTTGTAACCGCAAAAAGCATTCAGGCGATGCTGGCATTTTTCTTCACATCGGTGCTGTTCTCATCATTTCCTATGGTCGCAGCGGCTTCAAACATCGGCGCAGAAACAAAAACAGCCGCTTTCGGCGGCGTCATTTTTGCGGCAGCGGCAGTTGCCTTGCTGCTCGTTATCAAAAGGTGGCAAAAGAAGCACAAGCGGTCAGCTTTTCCCTTTGCCTCCTAGCTCCTGTCTGTTTTGCTTCAAAATCTTCAAATAATCGCTGAAGTAAGTTTCCACTTCGGCCAGAATATCGTCAGCATATTCATTGGCACCAATTCTTATTTCAGCAGCCGTATCCTCGGCCCTCTTTACGATGTCTCTGGCTTTGGCCTCGGCTTCCTGCACCACGGAATCATCAGAGACGCGTGTTTGCAGCTCGTCCTCAGCGCTTTTCACTATGCTGGCGGCTTCTTCCTGTGCCGAACTTAAAATGATATCCTTCTCTTTGGATATTTCCTCTGCCGCTAAAATTTCCGTCGGCAGCGCGTTTCTCAAATCGCTGATGATTTCCATGATGATATCGTAGTCCACATTGCGCTTGTTTGAGAACATCGCTTTGGGGCTGTTTTCAACTTCTTCGGTCAGCTCTTCGAGCAGTTCAAGAATCTTCATCGTCTCACCTGCGGTATTTATTAATCACATCGTCTTTGATTTCATCCGGCACGAGTCCGCTGATGTCTCCGCCATGGTAAACCAGTTCCTTCACCATGCTGGAGCTTAAAAACGAATGATTGATGTCTGTCATTAAAAATATTGTCTCGACGTCTTTGGCTAGCTTTGAGTTCATCGCAGCCATCTGAAACTCATATTCAAAATCAGAGATGGCCCGAAGGCCGCGTATCACGAGCTTTGCGTGTTTTCTCTTCATGTAATCCACAAGCAGCCCCGAAAACGAATCCACATGAACACCCGGCAAATGCGATGTGCTGCGGCTGATGAATTCCATACGCTGGTCGACAGCAAATGCCGGCTTCTTGTTCTTATTGATCAGCACCGCAACCGTGACATCATCGAACATGGCTGCCGCACGCGTGATGATGTCAAGATGGCCGGAAGTGACCGGGTCAAAGCTTCCGGGATAAACGCACTTCATTACTTTTCTACTCCGTACTTCAAAAACGCCAGCGAAATATCGCCGTAATCCTTGCGTTTTGTCAAATTATACCCCATCGGTATCATAAAATCAAATTTTCTGCGGCATTCCGCCACCAAAACAGCACCTTCATTGAGTTTGCCCGCGTCCCGCAGGGCATTTAGCAACGGTTCGTACAGGCCCTCGTCGTATGGCGGGTCAATCAGCACAATATCGTAACAGCCAAGCTGCGGCATCAAGTGAAGCACATCACCCTTCAGCACGCGAAATCCGCTTGTATTGAGGCTCTGTAAATTCTCTTCCAGCGTTTTTTGGCATGCTTTTTCGCGCTCCGCAAAATCCACATGTGCCGCCCCGCGCGACAGCGCCTCAATGCCGAGAGCCCCGCTGCCCGCAAACGCATCCAGAACTGCTGCACCCGCAATCTGAAACTGAATCGCGCCGAACATCGCTTCCTTCACTTTGTCGGTTGTGGGGCGCACCGCGTCTCTCTTCGGACAGTTTAAACGGCGCCCTTTAAACGCGCCCGCAATCACGCGCATCAGTATGGCCCAATCACGCGTTTTTCTGTCACAAGCATGTCCATCGAAATATCGTACGGCTCCGCATCAATGCTCGGAACGATCTGCATGTCGTAGCAAATGCCTATTTTCAGCGCCGTTGTTTCTTTCAGAAAACGGTCGAAGTACCCCACGCCGTAGCCAATGCGGTTTAACGCCGCGTCGTAAGCGATACCCGGCACCAGCACGACGTCCGGCTCAGCCTGTTCGCTTTCATTCATAATGATCGGTTCAGCAATGCCGTAAATGTTGCTTTTCATCACCGAATCGAAGGTGTATTCCACGGCTATCAGGTTGTCGTCGTCGACAACGTACGGCAGCGCCACCTTTTTACCCATATCAAGAAGCGCATGCATCAGCGCCATCAAATTCGGCTCGTTCTTATGTGAGTAATAAGCCATCACACAAGCCGCATGTTTTATGCAGTCCAGATCGAGCAACGTTTGTGTGATTTGCGCACTCATCGTTTCCGCATCGCGCGAATCAATCAGCAGCCGTTTCTTCAGCATCTCCTGCCTGATATCGTGTTTCATCGCTCATCCTCATAGTATAGTCTCGGCACACGCGGAGACAGTGCGCAGAGTATTTCGTAATTGATGGTGCCGCATAAAGCCGCATATTCTTCAACGGGCAGGCTCGCTCCCTTTTGGGTGCCGAAGCACACCACGTTGTCGTGCAGCTTCACACCGTCTATGTCTGTCACATCAATCAGTATCTGATCCATACACACGCGCCCGATTACCTTGGCACGTTTGCCGCCCACGAGCACCTCACCCTTGCTGGAAAGCAGCCGGTTAAAGCCGTCCGCGTAGCCGATTGGCAGCGTTGCCACACGCGTTTCCCTCTTCGTTGTGTATGTGGCGCCGTAGCTTAGGCTTTCATCCGGCCCGATTGTTTTAATGTGCGACACCTGCGTGTGCAGCGACATGGCCGGTTCCAGCGGCACATCCCGTTTCACCTCGTCAGACGGGTAGCAGCCGTACATGGCGATACCGACGCGCACCATATCGTAATGCAGGTCGGGGCTGTCAAGTGTGCCGCCGCTGTTTGCGGCGTGAATGATCGGCGAAAAGCCCTTTTCCTTAACGAGTGCGATAAACTCCTTAAAGCGGTCGTTCTGCTGCGTGGTATAGGCCTTGTCAGCTTCGTCCGCCGTGGCAAAATGCGTCATCAGCCCCTCAAGGCTAAGGCATTCTTCGCCGGCTATGATATCCAGCAGTTCTGCCGCCTCGCTGAGCGTTTTAACGCCGACGCGGTTCATCCCCGTATCCACCTTTAAGTGCAGCTTCATCGTTTTGCCGAACTCTTTGGCGGCATCTGTCGCGTTTTTAACGCAGTCACGCGAGGTAATCACCATCGATAGACCAAGATCGGCACCCTTTCGCCACTGAGATCGGTTAGATGGCCCCAGTACGAGAATCGGCGCGGTGATGCCGTCATCTCTGAGTGTCACCGCTTCCTCCGGAATAGCGACTGCAACCCAGTTTGCGCCCGCTTCTATCGCGGCTTTGGATGCCATCACGCTGCCGTGACCGTAGCCATCCGCCTTCACCACCGCACAAAACATGGTGTTCTGCGGCAGTTGTTCTTTGATATTTTTCACATTGCGCTTGATCGCGCTTAAATTAACCTTCGCGTAAGTCGGCCTTAATAACATGATACCCTTCTTAAAGGCGCCCTTAAGTAAAGCGTCGCAAATTTTCGTTCAGATTTTGTAGATGTCCTGCTCGGAAAGCAGCTTAACGCCGCCGGCCTCAAGCGCTTTGGTGGCCTTTTCCACATCCTCAACACGGAACAGTATCAGCGCGTTTTCATTCGGCGTGCGAACAAACGAATACAGGTATTCCACGCTGATATCCGCCGCATCCAGCAGCTGCAGCACCGTGGCCAGCCCGCCCGGTTTGTCGGTCACCTCCGCCACTATCACGTCGGTGGTGTTGGCTGTGAAGCCGTGGCTCTTGAGCATCGCAATCGCTTTGTCGGGTTCGCTTACGATGCAGCGCATAATGCCGAAATTCGTTGTATCAGCAATAGACAGCGCGATGAGATCCACGCCGCCTTCGCCCAGTACTTCCGTGATTTTGGCGAGACGACCCTTTTTGTTCTCCACAAATACGGATATCTGCTTTATCATCACAACGCCTCCTCATGTATTATAGTTGTCTCTTGTCGATCACGCGCTTGGCCTTGCCTTCGCTGCGTGCTATGGTTTTGGGCTCCACCAGCGTCACCTGAACGCCGATGTTGAGCACCGTCTGTATTTCGGCGCCGATTTTTCTCTGCAGCGCTTCCAGCCTCTTCACTTCGTCCGAGAAGATTTCGGCGGAAACCTCCACCTGCACCTCAATCGTATCGGTGTTGTCCACGCGATCCACCACGATTTGATAATGCGGCTCCACTTCGGCAATATTGACAAGCACGCCTTCAATCTGCGACGGGAACACGTTAACGCCGCGGATGATCAGCATATCGTCGCTGCGCCCGAGCACCTTGCTCATACGCGCCATCGTACGGCCGCACTCGCAGGTGTCAATGCTCAGCGATGTGATGTCGCGCGTGCGGTAACGAATCAGCGGAATGCCGTCCTTGTCGATCGTCGTGATAACCAGCTCGCCTTTTTCGCCGTACGGTAGCGGTTCGAGCGTATCCGGGTCGATAATCTCCGCAAGGAAGAAATCCTCCGCGATGTGCAGACCCTTTTTGTATTTGCAATCTGCCGCGACGCCCGGGCCCATGATCTCAGACAAGCCGTAAATGTCGATCGCAAGCAGGTTCAGCCGCTGCTCAATCTCGGCGCGCATCGCTTCGGTCCACGGTTCCGCGCCGAAAACGCCGCCGGTGAGCTTCAAGCTCTTGGGGTCAATCCCCATTTCCTCCATCGTTTCCGCGAGATACAGCGCGTAAGACGGCGTGCATGCCAGCAGCGTGGTGCCGAAATCCTGCATCAGCATGATCTGGCGCTTGGTGTTGCCGCCCGAAACGGGAATTGTCGTTGCGCCGAGCGCTTCCGAGCCGTAGTGCGCTCCGAGACCGCCCGTGAACAAGCCATAGCCATAGGCCACCTGTATCACCGATTGTTTGCAACCGCCCGCGAAAGTAAACGTGCGTGCCATGAGGTCGCCCCAGTTTTTTATATCGCGCTGCGTGTAGCCCACCACAGTGGGTTTCCCGGTTGTGCCGGACGATGCGTGTACACGGCAGATATCATCCATCGGTACCGCGAACAATCCGAACGGGTAGTTGTCTCTCATGTCCTGCTTGAGCGTGAACGGCAGCAAACGCACATCATCAACGCTCTTAATATCTTCGGGCTTCACGCCCTTTTCATCGAACGCCTTTTTGTAGAAAGGCACGTTCTCATACACCTTTTTTACTGTGGCCTGCAGCTTTTTCGTTTGCAGCGCGCGAAGCTGCTCACGATCCATGCATTCAATTTCTTTATTCCAGTACATCTTATTCCTCCAATATCACGTTTAAGCGTTATAGCCTTTTTCGAATGCCGAAAGATTAACCTCCAGCGTTTTTGGGGGAACCGTTTGTTTAATGGCATCGAGGAAGGCCTGTTTTTCAATATCCATGTGCTTTGCAAGCACACCGAGCAGCACGATGTTGAGCGCCTTGGCATTACCCGCCTCCTTGGCGAGGCTGAGCGCATCCACAAACACCGCGTCCGGCACCATCGCTCTGACACGCGATTCGATATCCGCAGGGTATTGCTGCGCGCCCGTGATCACGGGCATCGGCAGTATTTCCTGCGTGTTAATAAACATCCTGCCGTTTTTTTTCAAACGGCCGCACCACCTCAATGCTTCCAGCTTTTCAAAAGCCAGAATAATATCCGCGCCGGCTTCGTCGATGACGGGCGCGTAAACCTTATCGCCAAATCGAACGTGCGTCACGACACTGCCGCCGCGCTGGGCCATGCCGTGCACCTCCGAAAGCTTCACATCATATCCCAAATTGATGGCCAGATTTCCAAGAACCCGGCTTGCGAGCAGTGTTCCCTGCCCGCCGACACCCACAATTAAAATATCCGTCATATGTTATTCCCCTGTTGTTCTATCGCTCCGAATGCGCACACACCCGGGCAAAGCCCGCAGCCGGTGCAGACACTCGCGTCTATTTCCATGCCATTGCTCGTGTTCTTGATGGCCGGACACCCAAGCTTTAAGCACATGCCGCAGCTTTTGCATTTTTCTGTGATCGTGTACGGAGGCAGTATATACTTTTTATCAAGCAGCACACAGGGCCGCTTGGTGATCACCACGCTGAGTTCCTCGCGCGCCGTTTCCTCTTTAAGCACCTGCGTGAGTTCTTTCAAATTAAACGGATCCACAACGCGCACGTTTTTCACGCCGACGGCTTTAACAAGTGCCGGGATATCAATCGCAAAGGCGATGTCGCCCTTCAATGTTTTGCCGGTGGCGGGGTGATCCTGATGGCCCGTCATACCCGTCGTCGAGTTGTCGAGTATAATCACCGTGGAGGTTGCACCGTTGTAAACCATATCGACAAGGCTTGTCAGCCCCGAGTGGAAGAACGTTGAGTCACCGATGACGGCGACCAGCTTGCGTGCAAAATCCTTGCCGCGCGCCTTCTCCATACCCATCGCCATGCCGATACTCGCGCCCATGCACACGCACGCATCAATGCCCTGCAGCGGCGGCAGTGCGCCGAGCGTATAGCAGCCGATGTCGCCCATCGCCGTCAATCCGAGTTTTTTCATCACATAGAACACGGCGCGGTGCGGGCAGCCCGGGCACATCACCGGCGGCCTTTGCGGCAGCTCGCCCGGGTTCACAATGTCCTTTTTCTCACCGCCGATTCTCTCAGCCACGAGGTTGACGCTGTATTCGCCCTGAACCGTGAATATTTCCTTACCGATAACTTTAATGCCCATCGCTTTGATTTGGTTTTCGAAGAACGGCTCCAGCTCCTCCACCACATAAAGCGTTTCCACCTGCGACGCAAAATCGCGGATCAGCTTTTCGGGTATCGGGTATACCAGCCCGAGTTTTAACGTGCTGGCCTGCGGCAGCGCTTCGCGCACATAGTTATAAGCCACGCCGCTTGTGATGATACCGATCTTTTTATCGCGGTATTCTGTCACGTTCACGGCCAGCGTATCTGCCGCTTCCTTAAGGGCATTCATGCGTTGCTCTACCACAACATGGCGCTTTTTCGCCATGCCGGGCATCATCACGTATTTGGCGATGTCTTTCTGATACGGCTTGAGCATTTCACCCGTCCGCGTTCCGATTTCCACCAGCCCCTGCGAATGCGATAAGCGCGTGTTGGAGCGCACGAGTACAGGCGTATCATATTGCTCGGAAAGCTCATACGCCAGCTTCATAAATTGTTTGGCTTCGTTGCTGTCAGCCGGTTCGAGCATCGGCACATGCGCACTGCGCGCGTAAAACCGAGAATCCTGCTCGTTCTGGCTCGAGTGCATACCGGGGTCGTCCGCGACGATGATCACGAGGCCGCCGTTCACGCCCGTGTACGCCACGGTAAACAGCGGATCGGCCGCGACATTGAGCCCCACATGCTTCATGCAGCAAAGGGCGCGCGCACCCGCCAGCGATGCCCCGATGGCCACCTCAAGCGCCACCTTCTCGTTGGGTGCCCATTCGGCATATATTTCATCGAACTTTGCGATGTGTTCCGTGATTTCTGTGCTCGGCGTTCCCGGATACGCCGCAGAGACCGTTACGCCCGCTTCATAAGCACCCAGCGCAAACGCCTCGTTTCCCAGCATCAGCTTCTTCATTGAATTCCCCTTATAATGTCTTTTATGTATTCTTTATGACTGCCCGCGCAAATCGGTCACGCGCTTGGCTTTGCCTTCAAACCGTTTAAGCGTTTGAGGCTCAACGAGCTTCACATCGGCACCGATATTGAGCACGGTGTATATCGCGTGCTTAACCTTCTTTTCCAGCGTTTCCAGCGCGCTGAACTTCTCGATCAGCGACGCGTCGTTGACCTCAACAAGCACCTCAATGGTGTCCATGTAGCCATCCTTGCGAACGACGATTTCGTAATGCGGCCCGATTTCCTCGATGCCGAGCAGCACGCTCTCAATCTGAGACGGGAACACGTTGACGCCGCGGATAATCAGCATATCGTCTGTGCGTCCCTGCACCTTGGCCATGCGCATTGATGTGCGCCCGCATTCGCACTTGTCGGGTATCAGCCATGTGATATCCTTGGTGCGGTAGCGAAGTATCGGCAGCGCTTCTTTAGACAGCGACGTGATCACCAGCTCCCCTTTTTCGCCCGGCTTCACCGGCTCAAGCGTTTCGGGGTTGATGATCTCGCAATAAAAATGATCCTCATTGATGTGCATGCCGCACTGATGATAGCATTCTCCCGAGACGCCCGGCCCGATGATTTCGGAAAGACCGTAGTTCTCGGTTGCGACGATGTCCCATGCCTGCTCGATTTCGCGGCGCATCTCTTCGGTGTGGCCTTCGCCGCCGAACATACCGAGCCTGATGGGCAGCTTTCGTGTATCAATGCCCATTTTCTTTGCCGTTTCGGCAAGATACAGCGCGTAAGATGGGGTACCGACGAGCAGCGTTGTTCCGAAGTCCTGTAATATATTAATCTGGCGCTCGGAGTTGCCGCCCGAAATCGGTATGATGGTGGCCCCGAGCTTTTCAAGGCCGTAATGCAAACCGAACGCGCCGGTAAACAGCGTGTATCCAAAGGTAATCTGAGCCACATCGTCCGGCGTGGCGCCGGCCGCTCCGGCCAGCCGCGCGATACACTCCGCCCACATATCGATATCGGCCTTGGTGTATCCGACAACCGTCGGTTTACCGGTGGTACCGGAGGATGCATGAATACGCACGACATCCTTCATCGGAACCGCGAACAGCTTATACGGATAATTGTCTCTCAAATCGTCTTTGACTGTAAAAGGAATGCGCCGGATATCCTCCAGCGTTTTTATGTCATCCGGCTTGACACCTGCCGCGTCGAGCTTCTTGCGGTAATGCGCCACATTGTTGTAGCACCGTTCTACCGTGCTTTTGAGCCGCGCAAGCTGAATCGCTTCAATGTCTTCTCTTGACGCGCACTCGATCTTCTCATTCCAGATCATTTTTCCTACCTCACTGCTTGTCTTCGCACGCAAATCAGGCCCGTTCTTCCGTGCTTCGATGAATGTTTAAATTATAGCGTATCATAGTTAAAAAATAAAGCCCAAATGCATACTTTAACAGATATAGGCCTCATGGCGGAACAAACGGAACTTTTTTGAATTTCCAGCCTCGAAAAAATTCTATCTTATGCTCTATTCTTATATTTTATAAATGCCGTGAATACAATGTAGAAAACAGACGTGTCAATATAAAACAGGTGGGATTAATTACAGATGGATAACGAGTTTCACACCGTCAGGGGCTATCAGCTTCAAAGCCGAATGGCGCTGACCCCAGCGCTGGAGGATTATTTGGAGATGGTTTTTCGCAGCTGCGAAGACGGCGGGTATCTGCGCGTTAATGAGCTGGCGGAGCACCTTCATGTCAGGGCCTCGTCCGCCACAAAAATGGTTCAGAAGCTTGGTGAACTGGGGCTGATTAAATACAAAAAATACGGCATATTGGAGCTGACTGAAAACGGGAAAGAGATCGGCGCGTATCTGCTAAACCGGCATAATACGGTAGAACGGTTTTTGCTCACGATAGGCATTAATGAGAATCTGCTAAAAGAAACGGAGTTGATTGAGCACAACATCAGTGCCAACACACAGAAGCATATGCTGATATTCAACCGTTTTTTTGATGCGTATCCCGAGTTTGCCAGGCGGCTGCGTGCCTTTGTGAACGCGAATCTGGATATGTAACAATCCTCCGTCACGCTGCGCGCGCCACCTCCTTTAATAAAGGAGGCTCTATTTTACTCAACTTGTGTGTTCTGAATATAGCTCCCTCTTTGAGGGGGCTGTCACCGATAGGTGACTGGGGGAGTAAAAATAACGTATTTTCTACAGTGTAAATACAAGAAAACATCCGACAATCCTCTGTCGCGCTGCGCGCGCCACCTTTCATCGACCGAATATGTCATACCGAGCGAAGTGAAACGGAGTCGACTACGTAGTGGAATGGTATCCCATGTATAAAACATAAGGGCTCCTTTTTGAAAGGAGCTGTCAGTGCAAGCTGACTGAGGATTGTAAAAGTATTTTATTTGCCTGCCAGATGAGACATCATTTCCTCCCTCAGTCGACTTCGTCGACAGCTCCCTCCAGAGGGAGCTATGGGTACCAGCGCAACCCAATAGGATATCCACTGCCGGATACCGAATATAATAAACTGCAATCATACAGGATCCTTTCATCATTGTCTAAAATCGCAATCCTCCGTCGCGCTGTGCGCGCCACCTCCTTTAATAAAGGAGGCTTGGGCTATGGTCGAAACCGGGGCTTCTTATGATATCAGCGATAGCTGACTGAGGATTGTCACAAAAAAAGAGCCGCCCACATGATGAGCAGCTCCTTTGAATTGATAAGCTTATACAAAAACCTTCTTGAGCTTCGCGAAGCGCGGCAGCCCTTCTTCATACGGTAGCGGCGAGTCGCCCTGAATCAGCGGCAGTGCGTAATCGATGAAGTCCTGCGTTAAGCCTTTGCCGTCCGGCAGAATCCATTCATCCGGAATCTTCTTCTCTTTGTTAGCCACTTCATTAAGATTGATCAGCTTCGTGTTGCACTTGTATGCCTTGCCCGGTTCACGCTCAAATGCCACCATATGGTCGGTCATGCCTTCCACAGCCGCTTTCACAGCCGTCTGCCCAGACAGGAACGATTCGTTGATATCCGTCAGCGAACCCGCGTGCGCCGCGCAGCGCTGCAGCAGGCTGAACTCAATGCCGCGCACCTTTGCGCCCGTGGCTTCTTTGCAATAGCTTGCGAGAGTGCTGGCAAGGCCGCCGAGCTGCGCATGGCCGAACGAATCCTTGGTCTTGGTTAAATCGCTGCCGTATTCGCTGATGTAACGGCCATCTTTGTCCTTAATGCCTTCGGAAACAGCGACGATCACCTTTTTATTTTTCGCATAGATTTCCTTGACGCTCGCAAGGAACTGATCCATATCAAAGTCCTTCTCCGGCAGATAAATCAGATCCGGCCCGTAACCCTTGTAAGAAGCAAGAGCCGTCGCGGCTGTCAGCCAGCCCGCGTTTCTGCCCATCACCTCTAGGATAGTGATCATACCCGTGTCGTAAACGCGCGCATCAAGATACACTTCCATCGTGGATGTCGCGATGTATTTTGCGGCACTGCCATAGCCCGGGCAGTGGTCAGTCGCCCAAAGATCGTTGTCGATCGTCTTCGGAACGCCCATCACGCGCATTTCATAGCCGGACTTTTGCATGTACTTGCTGATCTTGTTGCAGGTGTCCATCGAGTCGTTGCCGCCGTTATAGAAGAAATAACGCACATCGTATTTCTTAAACACTTCCAGCATTCTCTTGTAATCGGTCTCGTCCTTGTCGGCATCGGCCAGCTTATAACGCACCGACCCGAGCGCAGACGACGGCGTGGTCTTCATGAGCTCCAGCTCTTTTAAATCTTCCTGCCCCATATCAATCAGTTTCTCATCAAGCACGCCTTTAATGCCGTGCGCCGCACCGTAAACCTTTGTGATGCAGTCTTCTTCCAGCGCCTGCATAAACACACCGGCGGCGCTCGCATTAATCACCGACGTAGGTCCGCCGGATTGTCCG
Source organism: Bacillota bacterium (assembly GCA_023436525.1). Taxonomy (GTDB): domain Bacteria; phylum Bacillota; class Clostridia; order Christensenellales; family SZUA-584; genus SZUA-584. The sequence goes on from JAEZIW010000235.1 coordinate 22,773, forward strand.
AAAATACATGCCCCTTTTAAAACGCTCATCGTCAATTCAGTCTCCTTATCAATTAAATAAAACTTTAGGCAAAATTATATCCCACAGCATCAACATTTTCAATGCATTTCAGGCAAATAAAACCGATTTGTCCAAATTCGTTGCAGGCGGGCAGCTTATATACGGCCATCGTCACACCAATGCGCATCAGCTTTCATCTCCCGGCATCTCATGATCAACCGGCTGCGCCGATTCCTCCGGCGGCTGTACGTTGGCAGGAGCGGGCGGCCCGATGATTTTCTCCCCGGCATAAGGCCTGTATTTTGTTTTTCCAATCAGCTCCGGCTCCTTAACTTCCTTGCCATTCTTGTAATAGTGCTTGTACGTGGCGTACACAGCACCTTCACGTCTCTTGACCACAATTTCCTCATAGCCGTATGGCTTGGTTTTGTCGACCATCACAATCATATCTCCCGGCGGCTGCAAAGTCTCCAGCTTTTCGGAAGAGAGGCGTATTTCGTCGTAAGCATCCGGGAACGGTGCGCCGTAAATTTCGAAATTGACTGTTTGTGCGCTGCTGCTGACATAGCAGAATATATAGAGGTTGTGGTCGGTGCTGTTGCCGAAAACAAAATCGATTGTCCCCGTGTTGATTGTCGCATCGAGGCCGCCGTCTACATAACTGAGTTTGATAGAATGCCCCTGCCGGTTTACGATATCGAGATCGGCCTTGAGCACCGCGTTATACATGGTGGTGGATACCTGGCAGACGCCACCGCCCGCCTGATCTTCGCTGGTGCCGCGCACCACCGCCGGTGCAGGCTGCCACCCCAGCTCATAAACGCGCGGGCCAATAACACCGTTGGTCGAAAACTCTCTGCCCGGCGGCAGCACGAAGCCGTTAATCAGCTCTACAGCTTTCTTAATATTGTAAACGCGCGATTCACGATTATACGGGCTTTTTGCGAATGATGTGCTGGCTGTTGCACGCAGCACCGTATTCGCGACCAATTCAGCCTTGGTGACAGCAGGCTCAACCGGCAATATGGGCATCTGTACAACCCCGTATTCGCGCAGGCGCACCCGCCGCTCGACCTCGGCATACAGTGCTTCCTGATCCACTCTCCAGCCGTCGGCTTCGTCCGTATAACTGAAGCGATTCTTCCTGTCATCCTTGTTCACCTGAACAGCTGCATCCTTGGCGGGCACATCCACCGAGAGCGCAATCTCATGGATGCGCCGCTTAACGGGCGCTGTATCAACCGTATAGTCGGTGGTGAAATCCATGCCATTTTTTTCGATCTCGCTTTTCTGTCTGGCGATTTCAAGGTAATTTCCTTCACGCGCCACCGCCAGCGCCTCTTTGAGCACGGTGTCCGCATTGTCCTTAATAATAAAATCGTTTTTATCCAGCATATATTGCTGCGTTTTATTAACAAGTGTCACTTGAACTGCCGCTATACGCTGCTGCAATCCCCCGCTCACCTGCTCTTTGGCCTGTGCCATTGTTAAACCGCCCACGTCAATACCGTCAATTTGAATTCCCGCATAAAATGTGCCCTGACGGTAAAGCTCTTCCCACTGCTGCACGGTTAATGTCGTGCGGGAAAAAACAACAACGGCAAGCACAGCCAGAATCACGGCCGCCGCCGCTGCCGCCATCAACCCTATTTTTCGCCGCCGCTTGTAGGCTCTTCTCAACAAATTTATCACCTTCCGAATTAATTCATTTCCAAAATGGATATAATTTATCCCCACAAAAAGTGCGGATTATTCGGCAGTATAAAAAAAACCATATACATCATGTATATGGCCTTTAAAAAGTCAGTATGGTATATATGAACGGTTTATGCGTTTTGTTTTTTAAGCAGTTCAATCAAATCGGACAACTCCTCAAAATCCTTTTGAGACAGCTTCACATCTTTAAGCATGCAAACCAGCAGGGCCTTGGCAGAGCGATCGCTGATTTTATCCAGCAGGCTTCGGCTTTCGGCGATGATGCATTCGTCTTTCTGTATGATCGGATAATAGAAATTGTCGCGTCCGAGCACATCATACCCGATAAATCCTTTTGTGCACAGGCGTTTGACGTAGGTTGCATATGTGTTGTATTTCCAGTCCATTTTGTCACCCATCGCACCGATGATGCCCGACATCGTAAGCGGTGATTTCGCCCACAGAGCCGACATAACGGCCCATTCCGGCTTTGTCAGCGTCGTCATATTCTCTCCCTTCAACAGTTCATCTCCCCTTTTCGCTATAAAGCGACTACCCCAATAACATTACGACTACTATTGTAGTTCTATTGAAACCTTTTGTCAACCTTTATATTGAAAATAGACGGTAATTTCCGTCTCTCATCTTGATGCATCACTCAATATGTCATGGCTATAAAAGCAACTAGTCCAGTCATCCTGAGGAGTGATCCGACGAAGGATCTGTTGGACAGATTCTTCACTTCGCTACACTCGTTCAGAATGACCGCTACCGTAACTTAACAGTAAATTCCGTCTCTTTAATTCTGTCATCTATTCGCCGATGATCTTAATCATCAGCCGTTTTTGGCGCATACCATCGAACTCGCCGTAAAATATCTGTTCCCACGGCCCGAAATCCAGCCGGCCTTCTGTAACGGCAACCACCACCTCACGGCCCATGATGGTTCGCTTCAAATGCGCATCGGCATTGTCTTCAAAGCCGTTGTGAGCATATTGATCATACGGTTTTTCAGGCGCAAGCCGTTCGAGCCACCGCTCAAAATCGCTGTGCAGCCCCGATTCATCGTCGTTGATAAACACACTGGCGGTGATGTGCATCGCGTTCACAAGGCATAGCCCTTCGCGGATGCCGCTCTCTTTGAGCGCCGCCTCCACCTGTGGTGTGATATTGATCATCTGCCGCCGCTTTTGAATGTTCAGCGTTAAAACTTTGCGATAGCTTTTCATGTGTTTCCTCCGTCGTTTTCTTACCGTTATCATAACGGTATGCACGGCGGCTGTAAAGAACACGATGCTGTAAGAACACCCTTAGTATTTTGAAACATTGCCATTAAGCGTCTAAGGCGGCCAAAGCTCTCGGTTCTCTTACCATACACCAAATTTTTAAATCCTGCCCCGTTATCGTATCTGATTGAGCCAAGGTAAACCCCTTCTGCTGATAATACATCACATTTTTTTCATCGTGTGTTTCAAGATAAACCGGCTTGTTCTCTGAATCCGCTTTCTCCAGCAGTTGATTTAAAAGCCTTTTCCCAACTCCATTTCTCTGATGGCCCGGGTCAACAGCCAGCCCCCATAAATAGTAATGCGGCCGCCCATTCATAATATCCTCGTGTTTTTTCATAACGAAATCTTCACATTCTAAAATCCTATGATGTTGCTGAAAGCCAAAAATAAGCGGAACAAAAATAAATCCGTTGATTGCATATTCAAGATTTGAGATCTTTGTATGTCCGGGCGGCAGAATAAAAATCACACCCTCAAAATCCGAAGCAACAAAGGCCTCACCATAACGCAAAGCGCAATTCATCACTTTTTTCATATACCACTTCAAATATTTGCTGCGAATTTTAACATCAGGGAAGTAATGTCCTATTTGTGGGTAATCATAAAAAGCCGCTGCCAACACATTCGCGGCCCTTTTTTTGTCTTTCGTATCCAATTTCACAATATTCATATCTACCTCCGGCACAGAGTTTTTTATGAGGATGTTTTATTATTCTTATATATTTCAAGAAGAGTTTCCTTCATTTTTAATCTCATTTCTCCTGAAGGAGGCGAAAAACCATGTAAATCAGATAACCATAAGCCATCTAAAGAAAGTCTGATAAGCGTGGCGACTTCAGGGCGAACATCAGCCAAAGACGAGAGTTTGTCCTGAATTTTATAAAAGCGGGATCGTAACGGCTCAATCAGATCAATCTCGTTTGCAATGGCCGCAAACAGCGCATAAGACAGCTTCTCGGGTTCCGTGGTTGTTCTGAAAGAAGCGTGAATATAGGCTGCCAGATAATCGCCATTGTTTTTAATCAGTTCCTCTTCGAGAGCGGCGTCAACACATGCAATCATTCGTTCGATCATTCCCTGGATCAGCTGTTTCTTAGACGGATAATGATATAAGAGCCCGCCTTTGCTGACAGCCGCTTCAAGCGCCACCATTTCCAGAGTAAACGCTTCCGAGCCTTTCTCCATCAGAACTTTGTTGGCCGCATTGAGTATTCTCGTTTTTGTATTTTCTCCTGTATTTCTCATATTTTAACTATACCGTCCAGCCGGTACAGTGTCAAGCTATTTTACCTAAAAAAGAAACCGCCGGGCTTTTTCCGGCGGTCTACTTGACCCATCAATCCACTTTTAGGCTATCATTTTGCGCTTAGACAGAGCTCTGTTAACCAAAGCAAGCACACCGGCTGATATTATTGTCAGCATGGCCATGGCCAAAAATCCAGCTCGCATACCCCACTTCTCACTGGCGACACCGAAACCGGCCAGTATCAGCATACCTGAGAGATTGATAAACAGCGAGCTCACCGACAGTACCGTCGCCCGATGAGACGATTCTGCTTCGCGCTGAAGACGCCCCTCGGCCATTATATAGCCGCTTGACATCAGCATGTAGAAAAGCCCATACAACGGCAGCGCTGCCGCCTTATAAACATATGCCGAAACGAACAGCAGCACGCCCGCCGCTGCGGCCAGCAGGCTGATACCGCCCATCGTTTTAATCAGCCTTTTCATGCTGTACGCGAGCCAACCGCCCAAGGCCTCCATGCCTGTTCTCGCCGCACCCCAGACGCCTATCCACACCAACGGCAATCCAACACGTTGCGCAAACAGCTGATCATATTCCTCCAATACGCCCGGTAGCACCGCAAGCATCACGCACAGCACCAGCGGCGCAAGGATTCCAATATTCTTCTTTGTGAGACTCAGTCCTGTTTTCATCTCATACAAGTGTATACGCCACGTCGTTCGCTCATGCGGCTTGTTTTTTATATCCTTCAGCAGCATTGCGAAGCCCAAAGAGAGCGCCAGCGACGCGACTGACAACGCTGCGGCTGTTTCAAAACCGGATACCGCCGCGATTCCGCCGAGTACCATAGCCGCAGCCGACGCAATTCCGGTGCAGAAACGAAAACGCCCGGCGTACTTCTCATACGCGTCATTCTTATTATACTTACTTAACAGATCAAAAAGCAGCGCCTCGGTGCTGCCTGAGCAAAACGCCTCCTGTATACCCCACAAAATGAAACCGACTGCAAAGCCTGCAAAATCCTGCGCGAACAACCATATAGTGAACCCCGCCAGCTTAAGCGTTGTTCCCAGCACAATCAGCTTCTTTCTGCTCCAAAGGTCCGCAAGCATGCCGGAGGGTATCTCCAGAATGAATACAGGAATGCTCCAAATCATCAGCAGCCAGGTAATCTCAATCACGGATAAGCCTTTTGATTCGAACATGAGCATATACACCGGGTATAGCAGCACAAACTCTCTGAAAAAGCCGTGCAGATAAAAAGGGATCAATTTATTTTTCAAAATATGTAACCTCCGATTTTTTTAAGATTTTGCGATACCTAAAGAACGGAGGTGCCCGGGCTGAAACATAATAAGCCGATAAGCAGATCGCTTGTCGGCATAATGCACCGGGCATTAAATGTCTGAGTTATTGGCCTGTATCGATGAAGCTTAACCTGAACATATCAAAACTCCCATAATTGTTAATTAAGTATACCATGCTAATCAACAGGACGCAATAACGCAAGATGTTATGTATCGATACTAAACATCACCGCGGTCGGCGGACTGCTTTTTGGTGGTGCGGCTGTTGTTTTGACCGTCTGCCGTGATGGGTGTTTGCCCCTTGCTTTTCTTCTTTCTGGTCTTTTTGTTGTCGGGTTGGCTGTCTTTTGTCATGTGTCATCCTCCTTTTTGCTGACTCTATTTTATACCTGTTCGCACATTGCGATGCATCGACAATTTGCTTTAAAAAAATTGTTATGACGCGTATAATAGACATGGCAATACGAATACACTTCTTCAGGATATCTCCCTTACTGAAATTCCGAAAGGAGGTCTTTTTTGCCAAGCGCTATTATATATGTTTTTTCGGGAACCTATCACACATTAAAAGCAGCCAAAATGATCGGCAGCCATCTTGAAGCAAACCATATTAAAACGTGTATCCACGAGGTCAGATACCCGTTTGTTAATGTGCCGTTGCCTGAGGATGGCGACTATGTCGGCTTTGGTTACCCTGTGCATGCCTTCAATTCGCCGCTTGCGTTTCTGCGCTTTGTGGAAAGCCTGCCTGACAGCATGCGCAACAAGGCTTTTCTGTTCAAAACATCGGGTGAACCGGCGCGGCTTAACCGTGAGTCGTCTTGCTCACTGTATAGAATACTCAAGAAAAAGGGGTGTGATGTGATGCTCGATACACATATGCTGATGCCATATAACATCGTGTTTCGCTATCCAGACGGCCTCGCCAAGCAGATGACGCTTTATGCCGAGGCTTTAAGCGAGCTGCTGACACTGCGGCTGCTCAGCGGCGACAGGGATGTATTTCGTTACAGCAAATTAAGACGGCTAATTTCGCTGATTATGCGCATTGAGTGGTTCGGCGCGTGGCTCAACGGGCGGCTTTATTCCGTCAAGATGAAAAAGTGCAGCCAATGCATGAAGTGCGTGAAAGCATGCCCCACCGCCAACATTACGTTTGATAACGGGAAGTTTCGTTTCGGAGGACACTGCGCCATGTGCATGCGCTGTGTGATGTACTGCCCCAAGGATGCGGTCAACTTCGGCATTATCCGCCCGCTGCGTGTGAACGGCGGCTACGCGTTTGACAAGATTCTCGCCGATCCCGATATATCTTCGGATTATGTGGGACCCAAAACCAAGGGCTATTTTGCATCGTTCCGCGGTTTTTTCCGCCGTGCCGACGACGCGCTGGCGGCATATGGGCTGACGGTAAACGGATGTACCCCGCAGCCAAGGCCGAATGCGCCCGAGCTTGACGTGTTTGAGGCTTACGAGGCGTCACAACAAAAATCAAGTGAGGCGTATGCCGAGGAGGAAAACAACAGTTTAATTTAGAACAGGAAATGCGCACACCGCAAATTATATTATTCTTCCGAGAATGCATCGTCCATTATTAGATAGCAATTTTGATCAATTATGCAATAGATATGGGCATCAATTAGACACTGCAATTTAAAGCCGGTGTATACTGCAGCCTCAGAATAGCTGACTATAACGGCTCATGGCGGCTTATAGTCACGCTTGGTAAGCCAAATACCCGCACATCATCGATTTGTGGCAGATGAGCCGGCAGAACTCTCCATACTTCAAATACACGCCTGAGCTGCGGAAGATCATTTATACGACCGATATGATTGAGCGCTGTCATCGGCAGCTTCGCAAAGTGACCAAAGAAAAAGCATTTCCCCCCGCGATGAATCGCGACGGAAAATGCTCTGTTTGGCCAGCTATGGATGTGGTTAGCGAGGCTGGCCGCGTTCAAAATTGGGTGCAGATTCTGATTCAGCTGTCTGTTTCTTTCCGCGAAATTTTCACTGGTTTATGGGGTCTGTTATAGTACATTCCACTTACAGGCCCTTATATATTTCAATTTCACTTATAAGTGATAATGACCTGCAGCCTCAGGTTGATATAAAAGCTTTGTGATTTTGATATGTGTAATGCCATCCGGGGTATCCCATTGAATACTGTCATTTTCTCTATACCCAAGAATAGCGGTCCCAATAGGAGACAGTATAGA
>JAEZIW010000013.1 GCA_023436525.1 Bacillota bacterium
ATTCGTTTCCAGCGCCGTTCTTAACTTGTCTTTATTAAGCTTAATCTTGGCACCGTCGGCATAAGCCCCTGTTGTGAGTCCGATATCCGCCAGCTTCATGCCCGTGCCTTCAACGGTGGTATACAACGCTTTTCTGACATTGGTGAGCAGCTGCTGAATCCCCGAGTCGTTATGGAGCAGACCGCTCTTGGATTTTTCCTCCCATTTCTTAATATCATCTTCCTTCATACTGTCTTTCTGATCGTCCGTCAGCGGTGCATACGCCCGGTAGACTTGCTCTCCGACCAGATCCTGAAGCTTGCCGACCAACTCGTTGTAAGAATCAACAAATTTAGATATCCTGTCAACAATGGTGTCCACATTCTTGGTGACTGTGAACGAAATTCCCTTGTCATCTGTACCGGCCGGAATATATTGATCGTTCAGTGTATACGTGATGCCGTCGATTGTGAACGTATTGCTCGATCTAACCACATCAATGCCGTCGATTTTCAGCATTGCGTCTTTCCCGGATTTGGTCTGCTGCGCAATACCGATAGCGCCCGCCACCGTGTTGCCTTCGCCGTCCTGATACGAAAACAGGTTGCCCGATGTGTTCTCGATTTTTATCTGGCTCGCGCTTCCCGTCGTTTTGGATATGATATTAAAGCCGTCCTTCAGGCTGCTGTAGCTGATTTTTACACCCGCATCCGACGCGTTGATCTCGCTCATCATATCGTTCAGCGATATATCTTGCGAAAATGTGAATGACGTACCGTTAATCGAAAACTTGATTTCACCGTTGGCGTCAAAATTCAACTTCGTGTTAAAGCTTAAATCTTTGAGCGCCGTGTTTCTGTTGATTTCAGCCGAAAATACGTCTGTACTGTCTAAACTCGCCGCTTCAGCCAGCTGTGTAATGCTGTTGATGGTCACTTTGCCTTCCATAGCAGCCGAACCGGCTTTTACCGTCACCGCGCTGGTGGACGTCAGCATTTTTACATCAAAAGCACTGTAAGACGAAGAGGAAAGCATATTGTTTGATGCATTTAGTACGCTCATATTGCTTTCTCTGAACGTTTTGATCAACGAATTGACGGAACGCAGCGCATCAGCCTTCCATTGCATCCTCGTGGTCGACTGATTTTGCTTGTCCAATCTCGACTGGTATGACGCCAGCATACTCTTTACGATGGTGTCTGTATCCAGGCCGGAAGCCAGCCCAGTCAGACGGTTCGTGTTTATGGGGTTTATAGCCATTTTACATACCTCCTTATACCCGACAAATCCTTATGCATGGGCAAAGTAAGAAACTTTTGTTAAACTCTTCTTATATATCGACGTAATGGGCGTATAACTTGAGAGTATTCGCCCGGCCTGAGCCACGGTTACGCCGCGTTTTTCATTATAGACGCCGTCTTTTGAAGGACACACCACCTGCACATGCCCGTGGCCGCCCGAATTCTTCCAAGATGTCACCACCGGTCTTCCTGCGTTGGCCAGCTGCTGAGCTTGCTCCGGCGTCACTTCAAACCAGCCGTAGTCGTTTCCTCTCTCGTGCAGCCAGTTGTATATGCTGTTCGCCGACATCTGCTTAGCACCCTTCACATCAGGGTATATTCGCGGCGCGCCGGTCTGCGCATCCACAAAATGCGGAATCTCGGCCCCCATCGCACTCGTCACATCCCACAAGAAGATGTTGCAGTAGGTATCTCCCCGCCCCTTTTTATTGACCTCGTAGCGTTTGTTGTTCTCGACATCAAACTGATCAATCACCTGCCGGTACAGAGACGCTGACCTGTTGTTTACATTGCTTGTCACCGCGGGCGTGCATGGTTTGGACGCCGCCACCGGTGTTTCCGCCACACCTGTTCCCGTTGATACCGGCACGCCGTAAGCGGCAGATATTGATCTGAACAGCGGTGACGATAACCCACCCTTGTTTTTCAATGCGCTGCCGAGGCTGATCATCGCCAAATCCGAGTTTTTGCCCAGCATAGAGAGCAGCATCAGGCTCGACATGTCGCTTCCAAAGCCGGATAACCCCTCGGTGGAGCCGGAAGCATCGCTCAGGCTGCCAAGCATTTGAGCCGACAGCAAACTGGAAAACAGACTTGTCCCGCTGTTCTCCGTTTCTTGTGTTTTATTAAGCAACCGCTCCAGCATCGCCTGTTTAACGCTATCCACACCGCTGACAGCCATTGAATTCCCCTTTTATCTTCTGTTTCGCTTAACGCGTTTTGTGCAGCCCGAACCGCAAGCCGTACTTAGAATCCATATTGTTAACAAAAACGAGTATTTCCGCCACCACTTTGTAAAGCTCCTCGGGAATTTCATCCCCGACACTCATTTTTTGAAGCACGGCCGACAGCTTTTGGTCCTGAACCACCTGAACATGCTGCTCATGCGCTTCCTCTACCATCCGCTTGGCAACAAACCCCTTGCCCAGCGCCACGATATACGGAGCCTGTTCGTTGGTTGCGTCGTACTTGAGTGCGGCCGCTTCGTTGATATTGTCTTTTGTATCCCGTGTCATACTCTGATATCCAAATTCCCGGCACTGCCGTCCGCCTGCTTATCAAAGCGTTCCTCGGCATTCAACACCGTTGTCCGCGATGTCAGCTCTTTCACGCTGATTCCCATTAGTGAATATCCGGCTTGCTGTACCGCATCTTTAAGCACCGCCGCATCCAGCCGCATGTCGTCTGCCAGCCGCATGTCCTCCACATTAAACTCGATGCCGAGGCTTTTTCCGCTCGTTTTTATCAGCGTTTCCACGCGGCCCATATGCTGCATATCCAGCCCGACCAATATCATAATATTGTCCGGATCGACACTTTTCTTGCCGCCGCGGTACCGGTACACAAACAGCTCTGCCGTGTCTTGCTGCTGCGGCCCCGTCTGCAACGGAATCTGATAACAGTCAAAGCGCTTGACCTCGTTCATCAGCGACAGCTGTTTGTCCGCCCGGTCAAGACTTTGGGTGACAGCTTCCCTGACCTTAATATCGGCATCTTGTGCCAAAAGCTTTAGCTCTTTTAGCTGTTCGGGCATTTCTTTTACCGCTTTTTTCAAATGCGCCGCCAGTTCATCCGCATTGTCCATGCGAACCAATATATCCAGCGCTTTTTCCGCCAGTTCTCTGTTCTTCGGCTCTGCGGTATCGAAATCTTCCATATTATTAAAAGCGGGTATGAATTTCGGCTTGGTGCCCTCCGCACGATAGTCCGGCATTGTACCAATCTGAGGCTGCGGAATTGGCTCCTCGGCATTCGGCCTGACCGCGGCCCCGGTTTCTGCCATCATGTCAGGCGATAACGCAGCTTTCACCGAGCCAATCGTCTGCCCGGCTTGTGGCAGAGCAGCCGCTGCTTGCGGCGCTGCCGGCAAATCCGGGCCGTCAGGGCTGGCTGTTAACGGCTGATTGGCCTGGGCATTAACGGCGCCGTCATTGTCAGCTGTCGGCAGAGTCTGTGTGTTTGGTATGCCCGCGGAGCGCTCAGCCTGTACTGACGGCACATTGATCGTATTTGGTTGTGTTCCAGCCTGACTTTCATTATTCTGAACAGGTCGGCCAACGACACTGCTCTCCTCATTAATCAATACAGGTTTATTCAAAGATTGGCTTTGCAGGCCGATGATCGGCGAGCGGCTTTGTGCTGCACTTTGCTCCGTTACCGATGTGAGTGAACGCCCCGCTTCATCGCCGAGTACCGGCGGCTGAATTGTGCTGCCTTGGGTTACATTTGCCTGGGGCACCCTCGCCGCATCCGCAACGGGCGATGCTTGACTGCCCGGCAAAACAGCCTTTTGAATTTTATCCAGCCCGCCGATGAGCTGTGCCAGCAGTTCGGTGACAGGCCAAACCCCCTTGGCCATCTGCGCCACCGATTCAATGTTCTCTGCCGTTCCGGCGATGCCGTGTCTCGACAGAAAAGCGGCGGCTTTGGGGTCGGCCCCCGGGTTGTTTTTCAGCATGGCGAGCGTGCTGAGCAGCATCTGCGTTTTTGCCGCCTGATTCATCGCCGATGCATCCCCCGACGCGCCGGATTCTGTTAAAAAAGGCGATTGACGTGAAATATCAATCACGCGCAGCACATAACGCCCGCCGTCCGCTTCATCAACCACAGTCTCCACATAATCGCCGACAGCCACACCGATATCGTTTAGCAGCTTGGCGGTAAAAACAGCGCCGCTGTCCTGATTTTTCAGCAGCACCTTGTCGCCCTTGATATCCGTCACCTTAGCAATCAAAACATCACCCTCAGCCAAACCTGGGCGCTGCGCACTGTCGGGTATATTTCTTGACGAGCCAATATTCTCTATCCGCATAACTTTCGCCTTTTTTGATAAAATTTCGCGGGTTTTGCGTTTCTGTTGATTCAATTTGGGTTATATGTCTAATGCGTCACAACGTATCGCTTCTCATATGATATATCGGATTTTTTTAAAAAGCTTAACAGTTTTATTGGTTTATTCGATAGATTATATGAAAAATGATCGGAGCGCTTTGTCGCACTGGTTTTGTTTTTGTATATTGGGAATTTAGATCAAACGAATGGAGCCTTTATGTTTAATACCGGAGGAGTTCCAAGCGATCAGCTTGATTTTCTAAAAGAACTCGAAAATATCGGCGCCGGTCATGCGGCCACGGCGCTCGCTTCAATGCTCGGGCATGAAGTGAATATTCAGGTGCCTCACGCGCAGTTTTGCGAATATGAACAGATCTGCGACATACTCGACGGCCCTGAGAATGTGGTTGCCGGGCTGCTTGTGGGCATTTCAGACGATCTGGACGGCTATATCCTTCTTGTGCTCAGCCGGGATGATGCGTATGAATTAACCAAAACTTTCGTCACACAGATGGGTGCGGAGGTTGATGACAGCGGCGAATTCAACGAGCTTCAGTTAAGTGCGCTCAAAGAGCTGTCCAACATCCTTATCGGATCTTATATTTCAGCCATATCATCCCTGACGGGTCTGCGTATTGATGCCTCTGTGCCGGAGCTTGTTATGGATATGGCAGGTGCGGTGCTCAATCTTTTGGTTTCCGCTTACGGAGAATACGGCGATAATGTGCTGTTTATGGAAACGGAATTTGTTGAGGATGCGCACAGCATATTCGGCCATTTCTTCTTGATTCCGGACGTTGAATCGTACAACAGATTGATGGCACAAATGGGGCTGGCATGAGAATATTTACAATTGGAGTGGCAGAACAAAAGGTAGCAAAAGCGCCGGACAAACTGGTTACGCTGGGGCTTGGTTCTTGTATCGGCCTGGTGCTATACGATCCCATCGCAAAAATCGGCGGCATGGTGCACATCATGCTGCCCACTGCGTCCATACGGTCCGAAGTGACGAACCGGTTCAAATTTGCCGACACCGCTATCGTTGACATGCTTGATCTGGTTGTGAAAGAAGGCGCGGCGCGTCAAAGACTGCGTGCCAAAATAGCAGGAGGCGCTCATATGTTCCGCACATCGGGAACGATTGATATCATGAATGTCGGCTTGCGCAACATTGCCATGTGCCGCAAAGTTTTGGAAGAACAACGGATTATTCTGGACGGTGAGGATACCGGAGGCTCGAGCGGACGTTCCATCGAATTCTGCTGTGAAAGCTGTACGCTTTCGATACGCACCGTAACACCAAAAGCCGTCAAAGTTATTTAAACCGTAAATACCAAAAAATTTTTCAAACCGTAATAACAGGAGGTCACTTAAAACCATGAAGAAAGTACTAATCGTCGACGACGCAGCTTTTATGAGGGTATCCATTAAAAACATGCTTGTCAAAAACGGCTATGAAGTCATCGGCGAAGCCGAAAACGGCAAAGTCGGCGTACAGAAGTATCAGGAACTGGGGCCTGATATCGTGACAATGGACATCACAATGCCGGAGATGGACGGTCTGACCTGTCTCAAAAAGATACTTGAGGGCGACCCCGGTGCCAACGTGGTTATGATCAGCGCAATGGGCCAGGAAAGCATGGTGAGAGAAGCTGTTCTTTCGGGAGCCAAGGGCTTTATTGTTAAACCGTTTAAAGAAGATGTTATCATCGCTGCACTTAACAATCTGCCATAATGCACACGGTTTCATCTTGAACTGATTATAAGGAAAGAAGGGAACTTTCATGTCAGCGAACGATTCGATATTGGATGTATATCTGTATGAAAACAGCCAGCTTCTTGACAACCTGGAGTCAATGCTTTTGGTCTGTGAAAAAAGCGGCACATTTACATCTGAACAAATCGGCGATATTTTTCGCATACTGCATACGATAAAAGGGTCATCGGCGATGATGAATTTTGACAACATCACCGGACTTTCTCACGCACTTGAAGACCTTTTTGGCTTTCTGCGTGAGCATCAGGCCCGTAAGCGGGACTACCGCAAAATCAGCGATCTTGTCTTTTCTTCCGTCGATGCAATAAAAGCCGAATTCGAAAAAATTCAACGCAGCGGCCTTCCCGACGGCGATTTATCGCTTATTACCGACAATGTACGCAAGTTCTTCAAAGTTCTCACTTCCTCAGACAGGGTTCAGGAAACCAAAGACGACGAGATTGACGATAACAAAGCCGAAGCGATTCTCTCGCTGGGCGACAGTATTCCCGGTGTTCATCGATACAAGGCTCATGTGACTTTCCAAAGAGACAGCAAGATGGAAAACATCCGCGCTCTGGGTATTGTCAAATCACTCGAAACGCTGTGCCAAAAAATTGTGACTGTGCCGAGCGACCTCCTCGGCGAACACAGCGATGACGAAATTACTGCTAACGGCTTTGATATTTATATCGAATCCGAGCAGCCTTCTTCGGTGATTCACAGCAAAATTAGAGAAGCCTTCTTCATCAACGAACTCCGTTTTGAAGTCATATCCGAAACAAAAACAGAAGCGGCGGCACCTGTTGAAAAAGCAGCCGCTGCCAAAAGTGTTGACAATACGGTGCCCTTAACCGATGCCGGGCACAACGTTAAGCAGCAAAATTACATGAGCGTTAACTTAAGCAAGCTTGATATGCTTATGGACATCGTCGGTGAAATCGTTATCACGGAATCCACTGTGACCAAAAACCCGGAGGTGTTAAAGCTCGGTCTTGACAGCTTTGATAAGGCATCCCGTCAGCTGAGAAAACTGACGGACGAGCTTCAGGATATCGTGATGGCCATCCGCATGATTCCCGTATCGGCGACGTTCCACAAAATGGAGCGCATCGTTCGTGATATGGCGAATAAATTTGAAAAGCAGGCCGATCTGATTATTATCGGAGAGGATACGGAGCTTGATAAAAACGTGATCGACAATCTGTCCGATCCTCTTATGCATATCATCCGCAACTCGATGGATCATGGCCTTGAAACAACCGAAGAACGCATAAAGCTCGGGAAGAGCCCCACAGGCCGCGTTACGCTTGAGGCTCACAATTCAGGCAGCGACGTTCTGATCAGTGTTTCCGACGACGGGCGCGGGCTCAACAAAGAAGCGATTCTTGCCAAAGGCGTCAGCAAAGGCCTTGTAAAGAAGAACCCCGCCGATATGTCTGATAAAGAAATATACTCGCTGATTTTTGCCCCCGGTTTTTCCACCAAGGAAAAGGTGACCGAATTCTCCGGGCGCGGGGTCGGCATGGATGTGGCGCAAAAGAACATACAAAAACTCGGTGGCGCACTGACGGTAACCAGCACACCCGGCCAGGGTATGACCGTACAAATTCGTATTCCGCTCACACTGGCTATTATTGAAGGTATGCAGGTGAGCGTCGGCGGCAACGTGTTCATACTGCCGCTGCTGTCCATCAAAGAATCGTTTAAGCCCAAGAACTTAAAAGATATTGCCAAAGATCCGGACGGCAATGAGATGATCACCATGCGCGGCAACTGTTACCCCATACTGCGGCTGCATAAGGTATTCAATCTGGAAACGGATATCCAGTCCTTTGAAGACGGCATATTGGTCATACTGGAAACACAGTCGTTGACGTACTGTCTGTTTGTCGATGAACTGATTGGCGAACAGCAAACTGTTGTGAAGCCTCTGCCCGTCTATATCTCAAGAGTGCTCGGTTCAACCAAGAGCATTGCGGGCTGCACGATACTGGGAGATGGGAGTGTCAGTCTGATTCTCGACGTGAGTGGACTGATGAGCTGATAGATGAGATATATCCCGATTAGCCATCTGCGCCCCGGCTATAAACTTGCATCCGATCTCGTGCTCTCAAGAAACCGCATTCTGCTTCGCAAAGGGCGATTGTTGACTGATTCGTTTATAAAAAAAATCACGGATCTTGGTTATCAGGGGCTTTATATCGATGATGATCTGTCCGAAGGTCTCTATGTGAATGATATCGTCAGCGCAGAGCTCAAGATGACGATGAAAAACGAGCTGCAGGCTATGCTGGACAACACCAAGCTCAATCGTCCGGCGGCATTCCGGTCGCGCATACAGACCATGAACAAGCTGCTGCAGTGCACCGTTGATGAAATACTGCATTCAAGCCAGGTCATGGTCAATATGATTGATCTGAGAACCTATGATGACTATACCTACAGCCACAGTCTGAATGTGGCTATTTTGTCTATTGTGATCGGCATTTCGCTGGGTTTGAACAAGAAGATGCTGCACCAGCTGGCATTGGGTGCGCTGCTTCACGATACCGGCAAAATGTTTATTGAAAAAGACATTCTCAACAAACCCTCAAGACTGACGCCCGAAGAATTTGAAGAAATTAAGAAGCACAGCGAACGCGGGTATGCCTACCTGTGCGATTATATGGATATCCCAGATGCCGCGCGCAACACGGCGCTGCAGCATCATGAGCAATTCAACGGCAAGGGCTATCCTCAGGGGCTCTCCGGCGAGTCGATTCATCTTTTCGGCCGCATTGTGGGTGTGGTCGACGTTTTTGATGCACTGACCGCAGACAGGCCATACCGAAAGGCCATGCTGCCCTCTGATGCCATCGAATACATCATGGGCGGATACAACTCGATGTTCGATCCGACGATTGTTAACGCGCTGACGCGAAAAATTGCCCCGTATCCGGTGGGAACGTGCGTGCTGCTCAGCACCGGCGAAACAGCCATCGTCACCAAGAATCAGGAATCTGCAAGTTTGCGGCCTGTCGTTAAACTCTTGGTAAACGGGAAGCCGACAGATACGTTTATGGATTTGGCGCACGACCGTTCTTTGCTGAACATCACAATCAAGGAAATCGTCAATATTCAATAAAAACAAAGCAACTTTTTAAGTCACTTCAGGATTTCGTTCACTGCGATGGCAGATAGAATGACCGCTTCCGTAACTTTCCGTTTATTGTCGAAACTTAGGGGCGGCGTCTTGACCCGCCCGCAAGGACACACCAAGGATATCGTGCCCTACGAACATTTGGCAAGATAGAATTTTGTAGTGATCGACCCCTGTGTCGATCTGTAGTTTATATAATTAAGCGATGCGATATTTTATTTCTCGACGATGGCAGAAAGAATGACCGCTTCTATAACTTTTCGTTTAGTATGATGAGGCGGCGCATGAAGATGCCCAGCCTGTCGATTACGCTCTGACTCAATAACATAACTTATTTTTTCGCATTATAAAAGCACACCTGAAGATTTCATTCATGCGTGCTTTTTTATTGACGACTATTTAAACTTCACAGCCGTGCCGTACGCGGTGACCTCAGCCGCACCCTGCATCACTGAGCTGGATGTAAACCGCATCGCGATAACAGCGTCTGCGCCGAGCATCACAGCCTGATCCACCATGCGCTTAAGGGCGATTTCGCGAGATTCTTCCATCATCTCCGTATAGCTCTTGAGTTCGCCGCCCACTATCGTTTTAAACCCGGCCATCATGTCTTTGCCGATATGCTTGCTCTGTATCATTGAGCCTCTCACCAGCCCGAGCACCTCATACGGCTTGTCCATGTTCTCCACAGTCATAATGATCATCGCAAAACTCCTCCGCTTTATATTATTTACATAAGTATACCACGTTTGTATGGGCTGAAGAAGCAACAAAACGTCAGATTGTCACAGACTCTCCCACTGCGAGATAGTAAATCACCTTTTCCTTCACATCGATGCGTGTAATTCGCGCCAATGCCTTGGCATACAGATCCAGCTGAACCGCGTATTTTTGCGCCGCTTTCTTTGCGTCCTGTTGGCTCACACGGTCTGTTTTATAATCGACGATCACCCACCGGCCGTCTTCTATGAAGCAAAGATCGATCACACCCTGCACGATCACGCTTTCGTCGGAACTGCTCGACAGCCCCGCTTCCTTGGCGCTGATCCTCAGACAAAATGGCTGTTCGGTACGCCGCACCACCGCTGCTTTTGCCCGCTGCGCCAATGCGCTGTGCAAAAAGCGAGCCACCGCCGCCGCATCCACAGCCGACACCTCCGAAGGATCAATCAGCCCTCTTTCCCCCATATCTATGATGCGGGTTTGTACCTGCGCCTCATCCAGCGGCTCAAAGCCGATGTGTTCCATCACGCGGTGCATCAACGTGCCGCGCTGCGCGGCATCCATGCCGTCGTCCGAAGACGGCAGCACCGCCGGACGGAAAACGTTGTTATCCTGCATGCGCTTCAGTGCCGAAACGCTGACCTTAGACGGCACACCGGTATCGCTCTGATGCGTATACGCTTCAAACAACGCTTCGGGCGGCCGGCTTTGTGCCAGCTGCCAGAATTCCGATAAAGCCCGTGCTTTTTCTGCGCCGGCCGGCTTAGCACTCTCATCCCGCTCGATTCGTACAATGCCGGTTATGTCCGTCCCCTGCTCGCGGCACATCATGGCCACGGCGGGCATCAACAAATCAAAGTGTGTGGACGCAGTATGCTGCCAAAGCGGCGCTTTGGGTTCACTCCACTTGTCTTTTATCTCACAGCCCGCACCGAGTATGATCAGCCGTTCTATCGCGCGCGTCATGCCCACATACAAGAGTCTCACCGTTTCGGATATCTTCTCGCGCCGCAGCCCCTTCGCCACGGCCATTCGGTGCAGCGTGGGCTTGCGAATGTGCGCCGTCTCATCCAGGCTGTCGAGCGCAATGCCGAGGCCGCGCCCCACGAGCACGCTGCCATATGTATCGCGCTGGTCGATCTTTTTGTGCAGCCCCGAGAGAATCACCGCACGAAACTCAAGCCCCTTCGATTTGTGTATTGTTGTCATATACACGCCGTTTGAACCGGCGGGGTTTTGCTGTGTGTCCTTGGTTCGCCCCAGCCTGTCGGCCACCGCCAGCAGATCAAATAGCGACGAAACGCCCAAAGCGGACGCCTCGTTCACAAATGCACTGATGGCTGCTTCGGCAGCTGCCCCGCCCGGCGATGTCAGCGCGTAGTCGCGCAGCCTCATATCCAGCCGCAGCTGCATCAAAAAATCAGGCAGCGTCATACAGGCCGCAAGCTGGCGGTAACCCGCCAATGTATCGCGAAACAGCTTGACCTTATCCCCAAGCGGTGATAACTGATGAAACGCTCTGACGGCTGTGCAAAAGCTCTGCGCTTCGGGTGCCGCGAGACGAATCTGCGCCAGCTCCGGCTCCGAGAACCCAAAATGCGGATAACGCATGACGCTCAGCATCGCGATATCATCCGTCTCGCTCTGAATCAGCTTCAGCGCATTCTTGAGCACGGCCAGCTCGCCCGCTGCCACATCGGCACCGCCCGGCCCGCCTGCCACAGGAATATTCATGTCGGCAAGAGCCTTGGCAATGCGCTTGCCGGACTGCGTGATTTCGGGCCGCAGCACCGCGATATCGCCGTACGCATACCCGTCCGCCAGCAGCCGCCGTATCTGTGCGCCGGTCTCACGCGCCTCGGCCTCTACATTTTCCTCGTCCTCGCGGTGGGCGATGATGATCTCCGCCTTCCCGTCGCCCTGTGAGCCGGGGTCAAGGCGCTGGCCGCCCGTATAATCCACACCGCCCGCGTCCTGCGTCATCATGTGTGCCATCACGCCGTTGATAAACGCAATAACCTCGGGACGGCTGCGGTAGTTGGTGTTCATCTCGATAAGCCCGCTTGCTTGCAGCTCACGGCAGCGTTTGATCAGCAAATCGGGGTTCGACTCGCGAAACGTGTAAATGCACTGCTTCACGTCTCCCACCAAAAAATCGTTGCCGCCGCGCTGAACACTTGAAATAATCGCATGCTGCGCCTCATTGATATCCTGATACTCGTCCACAAACACATGCGCGTATTTGGCACGGTAGCGAGCGGCCACATCGTTAACGCTGAGCGCCTTCAAGGCAAAGTGCATCGTGTCATCGTGATCAATCAGGTTCTTTATGCGCTTGGCCTTTGCGTAAAGCTTCATGAAAAGCCGCGTCAGTTCAATGAAAAAACGTCCGTCTCGCGCGGTCTGCCGCAATTCGTCGGTCACTTTGGCGGTGAAATCCCCGGCACAACCGCGCAAGGCTTCGAAGCATCGGTTGGCGCGGTTTGTCAACACGGCGCTTTCGCGGTTCGGCGCGCCTTTTTGCTTGCAGGTTAAGTTCTTTGCCTCGGGCAATATCACAAAGTTTTTGCCGACGGCCTGAACAGCGCGCATAAAAAGCAGCCGGTCAGCCTCGCTCTCGTCGGCTTCGTCGACAAAGCCTTTTTCGGCCCAAAGTTCGCTTCGCTGCGCAAGCAACGCATTGGCATCCGCTGCCGCCGCTTTAACCATGCCTGCAAATTCGTCAAACAGCACGTCCGTGAACGGGCCACCGTCGAAATGCGCATCGGCTTCATCCAGCCATTTGTGCGGGTTCTTAAGGCTCACCGCCCGGTTGTATATCGCACTGACGATATGCGCAATCTGCTCTGTATCGCCGCGCCCAGCGTATTTTTCTGCCACCGGGCGCAGTGACGTATCCGCTTTAGCCAGTTCAATGGCCTGCTCCATTGCGTCCTGCCTGAGCCTTGCCGTTTCGGCCTCGCTGGCGATGGTGAACGATGGCGATGTGCCCGCATACTCAAAGTTATCGCGTATCAGCCGCCCGCAAAACGCGTGCAGCGTGGATATATCCGCAAAAACGCATTTTTCGGCCTGAGCTGCAAGGCGCGGCGACGCTGCGCCCGCTTCCTGCAGCCGTTTATAAATGCGCTCACGCATCTCGCTTGCCGCAAGATTCGTGAACGTCACAATCAGCATGTTTTCTATGTCTTCGCCTTCTTCAATCAGGCGCAGTACGCGCTCGGTCAGCACGCTTGTTTTGCCGCTGCCCGCCGCGGCGGATACCACCACGCTTTTGCCGCGCGTATCGATCGCCATACGCTGGCGCTCATTCCACTGCCTGCCGCTCATAAAGACACCTCCCGCTTGAGGCTTTCTCTGTCAAAAATCTGCTGCTCTCGCATTTGGTTTCCCTCATACTCGGTGTTGATTTGGCAGACGGACATGTAATTGCAGCCGTCACACACCTGCGCATTTGCGGGACATATTGCCGTATCGCCGCTGTAAATCTGCTCGGCCGCGTTTTTAATTAAATCGATGCTCCTGTCCAGCAGTGCATTCAGCTCCGCTTCGCTGAACAGTCTGGACGCGCCGCGCGCATTGAGGCCGCCCGAACTCGTCAGCGCCTGATCCACCGCTTTTAAGCTGCCCCCTTGCAGACTATCCGAAAAGTTGCGCTGCACGTCTGCGTCCCAAAGCGTCAGCCCGGACATCCGTGCGTCCTTCGCGGCTTCGTCCGCACTTTCACAGTACCGTTCACCGATGCGCATATAATAGCCGCCTGCGGGCTGCAAGCCACTGTTGTTCAGCAGCCGCCGCGCCGCCTCGATGTAAACCGGCAGCTGCAATGACAGCCCCATCGCAAAATCACTTAACGAGAATTTGACTGCGGACGATTTGTAATCGACCACGCGGTAATACCCGCTTGCCGTATCAATACGGTCGATCTTGCCTGTGATTTGCACGTTGCCGAACGCTGTTGGCACATCAAACGCAAATGTCTGCTCGCACGCGTACAGCGCTGCCTCGCTGCCGACAAAGTGAGACCGTATGCGCAGCGCCGTGTCAATCAATTCGCGTGTTAACACAGATGCCTGCATCGCGAAGCGCTCGTCCTCCAGCAGCTTGGCGTTGTCGTGCAACTCCATGGCCTGGCTCACCGCGCGGCGCATCCGCTCAGCGGTCTGCGCATCGCTCAGCGCTTTGATATCCGTCTGCTCCTCTATGAGGCTGCGCACAAACAGATCCAGCGCGAGATGCATGAACGTGCCGATGTCGATGCGATCATTCACATAATCGCGCGGGGTCTGCGCCTTGATGCCGTGATCGAGAAAGTGCCGAAACGGGCATTTATAGTAGTTTTCAATGCGTGTGGCGCTGCACCGGATACCGCCGTAAAGCGCTTCGGCGTCACCCGCGCTCATGGCTTTGGCCGCGTTGCCGCGCAGCAGCAGCGCCTCGGCGCTTTCGCGCCAGCCGCTTCGGTTCAGATAGCGCGCGGCTGCCTTGAGCAGGCTTTCATCCGGTGTTCTGCCGCGCAGCACATCCGCTGCCGCGCCGAGCACATCCGCCTCCATGCCGCGCAGCGACGGCACACTGTCTCCTGCCGTCTGCACAACGAGTGTTGGAAACAGTCGCTTGATACGGTCGATCAGCACAGAGGGCTGACCTGTTTGCACGTTATAGCTCAGCACCAGCTTTTCTTTGGGCTTTGCAAGCGCTGTGTACACCTTGAGTTTCTCGGCGCTCAAATCGTATACGCCCGTATCGAGCCCGCACGCAAGCAGCGCGTCGCGCTCCGCCGCCGAGAGAATACCCGGGCCGTCGTCGCGCGCGGGCCATACGCCGTCGTGCACACCCACAGCGAACAGCACATCGATACCCGGCAGCCGTGACAGCGTCATATCAAACACGCCCACCTCATCCGTGGCAGGCGGAATCACTGCAATTTTCACCGCTTCGAAGCCCGTTTTCACCATCGCGCAGAACGTCTGCGCATCCAGCGGCGCATCGCCGTACACAAGCACGATGCCATCCAGCACGTCGAGGCTCTTTTCATAAACCTGCCTGAAATATGCGCACTCACCGCGCGTCTGTTCGCTGTCAATCGCATCACAAAAAGCGGTCAGCTTGTCCTCAATCGCGCAGTCCGCCAAAAACGTCTTCACAGCGTTGGCTGACGTTTGCGCATCACACGACTTCACCGCCTCAAACAGGCGCTGCAGCGGCGTTACCACGGCAAGGCGCAAGCGCTCCGCATCTGCCGCATCATCGCCGCGCCAGAACGAATTCATGTAATGCCAACCCTTGTAGGCATAGCGCTGCGCATATCGAAAAAGACGATGGCGCTCATCCTCACTCAGCGGTGAGAACACGCTGTAAATACAGCCCGTCACCGCGGATAAATCACCCGCCGCCGCTTGCAGCGCTTTATACAAAAAATCGAAAAAACCGTTGTCGGACAGCTTTCTGCGTTCATCGATAAACACAGGGATTCCGCATTGCGCGAAGATAGATTTGATGACAGGCAGATAGGCACCAAGGCCGCTGCCTGCCACGGCGATATCGCGGAAGCGTTTGCCGCGCTGAACCTCACTCAATATGCCCGCCGCAAGCGCCTTGACCTCCTGATCGAGTGTCTGAGCCTCCGTAATGGCGATGCCCTCAGGTTCGCCCTCGAACGGACGATACGGGTAGCTGTATAACGTCTCTTCCAGATAGCCGAGTGCCGCGGTGACATGACGCGTGCCCAGCCTTGGCTCAACCGTTTGCACCGTATGGCCGCTGTTTTGCGCCGCACGGATAAAGCGCAGCCTATCGCGCTGCTCCGATTCGAAAATTTCGGCATCGCTGCCGCTGCCCGCGCCGCGAAAGGCCGCCACCGTATCCGCTGCCAATGCCATCACCTTTTCCAGCAGCTGCATCACCGCGGGTGACGCGCTGTCGAGGCCGTCGATCACGATGTGCGCGCCATATAGGAACGCGGCTTTGTCCGCGTTTCGGGCAGCCAGCGCGTACATATCCGCGCTGTCAAACCGCCCCGCACTGAGCTGATTGAATTTTTCATAGACATCCGCAATATCGGCAAGCTTTTTAGCCAGCGCGGTATCATTGGTTTTTTTAGCCGCGTCGCGGAGGGTTTGCGGCGTTTGGCAGTGGCTTTTCAGCCGCGTTAACAGATCGGCCACGCACGTGTCGAAATCGGGGAGTTTTGAAACGCCGCTGAACGGGCTTTGCAGTGCGTCCAGCGCGCGTCGGCAGTAAACCGCCTTCTCGGCGTGCGTCATAAATTCAAAATGCCCCGCACATTCGAGTATGCGGTAGCACAGGCGCTGTATGCTCAGCACCTCAAGGCCGAGAATGCCGTCGACCTCGCATGAAAGCATGATGCTTTTTTCCGTCTCAAACGTCAGCGCGCCGGGCACAATCACAATAACCCTTTCAAAAGGGTTCTGAATCAGTTTTTTGATATGCGCCGTTAAGTAGCGGCTTTTGCCGCTGCCCGCGCGCCCTGTCACCACTGTGATGCCCATACCCCGCCTCCTTTGCTGCCATCATGTTATACCGGCCGCTGTTCGAAAAAAGGGACTTGCCCAATTCAATTTCTGTTGTGTTTGTTAAAAGATAATGCGATGTCATCGATTACGCGGACAACGAAGTTGTCATCCCGAGCTTGTCGACTACGTAGTGGATCGGGAACCCACAGCAAAACGCTTTAAGCCATGGGATGCTTCGACTCCGTTTACACTCCGCTCAGCATGACAGAACGGCAGTCTTTGTGCGGACAACGACGTTGTCATGCTGAGCTTGTCGAAGCATCCCATGATAATGCGCTCGTTACATGGGATACCATTCCACTGCGCAGTCAACTCCGCTATCGCTCCGCTCGGGATGACATAAGTAGCCGTTTACGTAGACAACGACGTTGTCATGCCGAGCTTGTCGAAGCATCCCACGGTAAAACGCTTTGAACACAGGATGCCATCTATTAATAAACCTT
>JAEZIW010000046.1 GCA_023436525.1 Bacillota bacterium
CGCAAACGGAGAAGATGCGGAAATAGGCAACAACAGCAAAGATGAGATGTCATATGCGGTCAAATTTACGCGCGAAGCCAAGCAGCTGCCGGAATTGCAAAAGAGACTGAACTCATCTGAATTTGATGAGAAATTCCAAGCTCCTGCTTCCTCTGATTCTTCGTCTGAGAAGTAACACTAATGGAACATGTTTAGACGCGGCTTGTGCAAACCCGCAGGGGCTGGTGTGAGCCGTTCTTTTGCTGTCTCTAAATGTTAAAAGCCTGTGCGAAAACGTACAGGCTTTTAACATAGTATATTATTATTGGTGGTGGTGGTGCTTTGTAAAATGGTTTCTTAAACCATGGGCTTATTATACACGATAGAAATGATCATGTCAAACATTTGTAACAAATAAGTAATAAAATATTATGAAATGTAAACTTAGCTTCACGAAAGTCGTCAAAACTGGCTGATTGGTGCTGGTTTCGCTCGTTGTATGTCGAAAAACTATTTCTTAAGACAATAAATATGGTATACTCGTTCAATGAATAAAAATATGACTTCTCCGGCCGTTTTGAAGGCGCTCATGGAAAAATACAGCGTGTCGCCGCTGAAAAGATTCGGCCAGAACTTTTTAATTGACGGCAATGTGTCGGATAACATTGCACGCTCGGCTGTGCCGCAAGGGGCGTGCGTTTTGGAGATCGGCCCCGGCATGGGTGCGCTCACCAGCCGTCTGCTGGAGCGGGCTCAGGTTGTCGCGGCTTATGAGATCGATTCGGGGCTGTCGGCAGCGCTTCGCGACTTGTTCGCGGATGAATCGCAATTTCATCTTTTTCATCAGGATTTTCTCAAAGCGAATCTGGACAAAGATCTGGGTGCTGTGTTTGGCGATAACGAAATTTATGTGGCGGCTAATCTGCCATACTACATCACATCGCCGTGTATTATGAAGCTGGTGGAATCAAAACTCAAAATTGTGTCCATCACGGTTATGGTGCAAAAAGAAGTGGCTGAGAGGCTGTGTGCTAAGCCCGGGAGTAAAAATTACGGCGCGATTACCGCGGCTGTGGGATATTTCGCGCGCCCAAAGCTGCTTTTTAACGTATCGGCGGGTTGTTTTTACCCAAAGCCGGATGTGGCCTCGGCCGTGGTGCAGCTCACGGTAACGCGGGAACACAGCGGTGATACACAGAGCTATTTGAAAACGGTGAAGGGGCTTTTTGCGATGCGCCGCAAAACGGTTAAAAGCAATTTACGGCAGAGTTTTTACCTCAGCGCCGAAGTGGCAGCGCAGGTGCTTGAAGCGGTACAGATAGACGAAAACGCAAGAGCCGAAATGCTAAGCGTCAGTCAGTTTGAGCAAATTTCAATAGAATTAAAAAAACGAATCGAATTTTTTTCAGAACCAGCAGGAGAAAAGGATTTTATATAGAATTAATAAAATATGCTTTGGTATATAAACTCGGTGAAATGCAAGTTCGAGAAAAGTTTCCGTCAAAGATTGTGAAAATATAAACCTTTTACTGTTGATATTTTCGAACGGGGCGGATAAACCAAGCGTAAAGGGCTCATAAGCTTTTTGCATAAAAGATACACAGCATGAGGAGCGGGTTTGCCCGCTCTTTGTGTTTCTGTATGAGAAAAGGACGAGCCTTAACTCGTCCAAAATAGTATAAATCCACTGAGCGCCGCCGCTGTTTTCCCGGTTGGCGGAATAGGAGATTGTTCTGACTAACCCGAAGGGTGGATCGGGCAAATTGATTTTAATGCCGGCTCGAGAAAGGCCTAATCCCGTCCTTATACAATAGATGCTTATGCTATCTGTTTCGCTTTTGCGGAGGCTCTGACAGCACGCACACAATCGTCTGCCAGCATAATTACCAGTGCGACCAGCAGCATCGCCCAGAAACCGGCGGTGATCGGCCCGCCCACAATCGCGTTGGCAATCACCAACGAGAGCAGATTGGCGAATATGCTGGCAATACCGAGAGTAATGATGTTGAAAGGCAGCGCTATGGCAACGAAGATCGGGCGCAGTATCATGTTGACCAGTGCGAGCATCAGTGCGACCCACAGCGCCGTCAGCACCGTGCCGGGCAATAAGCCGATCACGCATGCGCCAAGCAAAATCAGATAATAGATAACAGCTTTGGTCGTATAACGTATTAAAAAATTCATATCAATCACCTCAACAAGAGTCTGACTCTGACGTTGGCTTCTTTAGACCTGACCTTTACGTCAGCCAGATCTAAGGGCCCATACGCCTTGATTTGCGCAATCAGCTGCTCGAGAGAAGTCATCGCTGCCTGCACCTTTGTGCTGGTGAACCTGAACAACGACAGCAGATCGGAAATTCCTTCGATCACTTCGGCTAAGCAACGGTAGGGAAATATGACGATGATCGGAAAGAAGCCGATACGCACGGTGGCGATAATAAGGCTGTTCTTTCTAATCGACATAAACTCTCACCTTAGCCCCTTGCACATCATCGCCGGCATCCACGTTAACGAGCTCCTCGCTGATTTCACCGTCTTCAAATAACTCGATCAGCTCTTTTAAGTTAATCTCGTCAAGATCGATGCCTTGATCAGCCAGTTCCTTTTTCGCATCTTTGGGTATGAAGTTCATGAGACCGATGGCTTTTTTAGCGAGTGCTAACGGCACGTTAACGTTTACGCGTGCTTGCTCCTTCTTGTCAGGGTCTTTAACATCCACGCGCACGCGCAGCATTGAGTTTTTCTTGCCCTGCTTTTTAGCGGGCATTTCCGTTCCCATTGCACTGAGCAGTTTTTCACCGTCTTCGGGCGAGATCTTGCCTTCGCGAACCATTTTCAGCACCTTTAAAATTTCCTCGTTCATTTTTGTTACCTCAACTTTCTAAGATAAGTTTTTAATCAGCTCTGCAGCTTGGTCGGCGGTGATTTCGCCGTTTTCCAATCTGCTGAGTATTTGACGACGCTCGATTTTTATATCTTCGGCGGACGCGATGCTTTTCAGGCCCAGGCGTTCAAGGACGGCGTCTAGACGACCGCGTACGGTGGGGTATGAGATGCCCAGCTCTTTTTCCACATCTTTTATACTGCCGCGGCACTTTAGGAAAGTGAGAACAAACAGGGCATCGTCGTTATTCAGGCCACAAAAATCGCAGCCGGTAAAATGCCCGCACAGCTCGCTTTCGCATTTTTGGCATGTGAGCCGGGTTGTTTCGTATTGTCCGCCGCAAACCGGGCAGGCGGAGGGCGCTTTGTGCTTCATTTGTTTAGCTCCTCATTGATTTTATATATTATATATACGACGAAAAATTGATAATGTCAATAGAAAAATTAAAAATCTTAATAGAAAAATTAAAATAATTAATTTAAAAGTTGAAAATATCAAAAAGAAACTTCATTTATTAAATTTCAGATGACCACAGCAGACAAATCACGCAGTAACATTATCGATAGTCTTCGCATAGAAGAATCAGAACAACAATGAATCGGTTGGGGAATTGCCGGAGCAGACCGTGGTTTCAGCCATAAAAGCTGAGCATGCTTAATGGTATTTTCATTATTATAATGATTTAAAGAAATAAAGCGCGATATGGGGGAGTGCTGCTCATCATTATATGGAATAATATTTTTAATTGTTTCTGAAAAAACGGGATACAAAAGCGTTGACAAGTGAAAGGGCGTTTGGTAATATATTTGAGCGCTCTAAAAACGGGAGAGCGCAAACGGGAGCGAAAAAGCGAATAAAAAACGGCATAAAGTTCCTAAAAAAACGGTGTTGACAAACAGGATAAAAGTTTGTTAATATACAAGTCCGCGATCGAGAGATCACGGG
>JAEZIW010000064.1 GCA_023436525.1 Bacillota bacterium
TATGTGCGTAGCACACCGTACAATTGATGCCGCACGGCGCAACCATACCGCAATCCATTTCATTATTTTGTGCAGACATTAGGCCCACCCCCTACCCCTATCTTAACACAATCCAAACCAGAAATTAACTCTATCTATTCGGTAAAAGTATGTTACAATAGCATCAGGAAGCACGACTTGGCATCGGCTGCCGGTATATGTACGTTGCTTCATGGCTAATATAAGTCTTAAGCGTTGCGGTTGCTCTGTCTGAGCTGCGCAGCGTTTTTTAAACTGAGGGGAAAAGAGAAAAAGCGAGCAAACAACCCGCAAACATATTATATTTTATAAAGGAGGCAGACACCATGCCCGCATATTTAACGCATAGAGCCGCCGGAGAGAGAGTGCTGAATCAGCTCGGCAACGGCGTTGTTCCGCATAAAATGGCCTATTTTCTTGGCTGTCAGGGGCCGGATATTCTGTTTTTCCGTAACTACCAGCCGTGGCTGTCGTCTAAAAACAGCCTGTCGCTCGCGATTGCGATGCACAGCGAAAACGTGAGAAGCGAGATGTCCAGCGCGCTTGAATTTGTACGCGAATACGAAGGCAAGGATAAAGATGAGCTCGTTTCGTACATTGCGGGGTTCATCACGCATTATGCTGTGGATAAGAACGCGCATCCGTTTGTATACGGCAAAGCCGGCAAGGACACGAACGCGCATCATGGCATTGAATTCATGTGGGACAGCTACACCGCCAAGGAGCAGTGGGATATCGACCCGCAGCATTTCAACGCACCCGCCGAAATTTTGTATGATGATGTTGGGGTGGGTATTTGCGCGTGGTATAAAACCGTTGCCAACGACGTTTACAAAAAGGTGATTACGTTGGATGTGGTGCGAGAGGCACAGCGGCATTTTGCCAAGGCCAAAAAAGCGCTTTCCGACATCAACCTCGCGGGCAAGCTGCTGATTCATATTGTGAGCGCGACAACAGGTTTTGACGCGCGGCGTATGCTGTATCCCGAAAAACGTGATGAAACGTGGTTCACCAAAGAGGAATATGTGCAGATGCGCGAGATGATATCTAAGGGTGTGGATGAAAGCTGCGATATGATACGCTTCGCGCTTGATTACATGGGCGGCCAGCCGCAGGAATTACCCGAATGGTTCGGCGATAAAAACTTTGCGGGCAGCATCGTCGGCGCTTAAATATGTACATAATGAAAGGCCGGGAAATCCGGCCTTTTTTACTGTTGATATTACCGGAACAGGCGGGCGATCAAATGATCGCCCCTACGATCCCGATGGCGCGCTTGGGAAATCGTGCCCTACGGAATCGTTTGGTGCTTTTGTAGGGCGCGGCATCCCTGACGCGCCGCAATTCCGATGGCGCGCTTGGGAAATCGTGTACTACGGAATCGTTTTGTGTTTTGTAGGGCGCGGCATCCCTGACGCCCCTACGATCCCGATGGCGCGCTTGGGAAATCGTGCCCTACGGTATCGTTTGGTGCTTTTGTAGGGCGCGGCATCCCTGACGCGCCGCAATCCCGATGACACGCTTGAGAAATCGTGCCCTACGGAATCGTTTGGTGTTTTTGTAGGGCGCGGCATCCCTGACGCGCCGCAATCCCGATGGCGCGCTTGAGAAATCGTGCCCTACGGAATCACCAGAAAGACATAAAAAACGATCACCCTCTTTTAGACAATGACCGTTCCTTAATTCTTAATTCTTAATTCTTAATTCTTAATTCATCATTCTTAATTCATCATTCTTAATTCTTAATTATCTTATCTGTCCGTTGCCGCGAATGATGTACTTAATCGTCGTGAGTTCTTTTAACCCCATCGGTCCTCTGGCGTGCAGCTTCTGTGTGCTGATGCCGATTTCGGCACCGAAGCCAAACTCGTTGCCGTCGGTGAAGCGCGTGGATGCGTTGACATAAACCGCCGCTGCGTCAACACGGTCTAAAAACGTCTCGGCGTTTCTGTAGCTCTCCGTTACAATCGCTTCGGAATGCTTCGTGCCGTATGTGTTAATATGATCAATCGCCTCATCAAGGCTGCCGACCACCTTCACAGCGAGGATGTAATCGTTGTATTCGGTGAAGTAATCTTCCTCGGTTGCCGCGTTCACACTGATGATCGCGCGTGTTTTCTCGCAGCCGCGCAGCTCCACACCCTCCAGCTTTTGCTGCATCATCGGCAGAAAAGCCTCAGCCACCGATGCGTGCACGAGCAGCGATTCGGCCGCGTTGCAGACTGACGGGCGGCTCATCTTTGCGTTGTGGATGATGGCAGCGCCCATATCAAGATCGGCGCTGTCGTCGATGTACACATGGCAATTGCCCGTCCCTGTCTCAATCACAGGCACCGTCGCGTTCTTGACGACCGACTGGATCAGCCCCGCGCCGCCGCGCGGTATCAGCACATCGATCACGCCGTTAAGGCTCATCATGTAAGTCGCGGCTTCGCGCGACGTATCGTCGATTAGCTGAATCGCGTCCTCAGGCAGCCCCGCCGACTTAACCGCTTGGCGCAGCACATTCACCACCGCGATGTTCGAATTGATCGCGTCGCTGCCGCCGCGCAGCACTGTGGCGTTGCCTGTTTTCAGGCACAGCCCCGCCGCGTCGGAGGTTACGTTCGGCCGCGCTTCATAGATGATGCCCACCACGCCAAGCGGCACACGCTTGGTGCCTATGGAGAGCCCGTTCGGGCGCAGCGTGGTATGCGTCACCTCACCCACAGGGTCATCCAGACGCGCCACGCTTTCCAGCCCCTGCGCCATGCCGTCAATTCGCGCTTCGCTGAGCGCGAGCCTGTCGAGCATTGCTTTGGATGTGCCCTTTTGCCGCCCTTCTTCGAGGTCCTTCTCGTTTTCGGCGAGTATGTAGTTCGCATTGTCGCGCAGTGCCTGCGCCATGGCAAGAAGCGCCTCGTTTTTCTTCACGCTGCCGAGGCAACTCAATGTGACCGAAGCTTTTTTTGCCGCCTGCGCTTTTTCCAAAACGTGCTGCATCATCTTCCCTCCGTCCGATTCTTAAAACTTTTTTGACATTATAACACCAATTGCATCCAAAGTCACGCTGCTGTATAATAAGTCCTTACGGAGGAAGACCATGACACTCGACGGACTCACACTGCATGATATTGTAGAAGAATTGCAGCCTGTCATAACCGGCTGCAAGGTGGATAAGGTGCATCAGCCGCAGCCGGATACGGTGGTGCTGGCTTTGCGCGCGCCGGGAAAGAACCCAAAGCTGCTAATCAGCGCGGGCGCGTTTGATTCGCGCATGCACCTGACGGAGCAGAAATACCCAAACCCGCCGTCTCCGCCGATGTTCTGTATGTTTTTGCGCAAGCATTTAACTGGCGCGAAGATCACTGAAATCGCCCAGACCGGGCTGGAGCGCATTGTGACCATTACGCTCGAAGCCAAGGACGAAATGGGCCATGTGCGCCCGATGACGCTCGTTGCCGAGCTGATGGGCAAATATTCGAATGTGATACTGATAGAAAACGGCATCATTATGTACAGCCTGCGCCATGTAACGCGCATGGTCAGCAGTGTGCGCTGTGTGCTGCCCTCTCTGCCGTACGAAGACCCGCAATCAACCAAACTCAATCCTCTGACCGTATCGCGCCCGACGCTTGTGGAGATGCTGCAAAAGAAAGGCAGTACGAAGATCAAAGCGTATCTGTCTTCACTGCTGCAGGGCATATCGGGGCAGACGGCCGACGAGATATTATACCGTTATATGCCGGGCGGTTATGAAAGTCATCCGCGAGAAGCCGAAAGGCTGGCTGACGTAATCCTTGATTTTTTCCGGGAGCCTGCCCGCCCCACCATGTATAGTCGGGACGGTGTGCCGTTCTTTTTCGCGCCAAAGGCTTTCTTAAGCATTGCATTGAGCGAAGCCACTGTGTTCGATAATGCCAATACCCTCGTTGATACCTATTACATCCGACTTCGCGAGCTTGAGGTGTTGTCTCACAGGCGCAGTGTGCTGCACCGTGTGGTGCAAAAGCAGCTTGATAAGCTGATTCAAACGCGCCAGAAGCAGCAGACCACACTCGACCAGGCGGGCAAGGCCGAAGAGCACAAAACGCGCGGCGACCTGATTACAGCGAACATATACCGCATCTCACGCGGCACGCCTGTGCTTGTCGCGCAGGATTATATCACAGGAGAGGATGTCGCGATCGAGCTCGATACACGGCTCTCCCCCGCTGCCAATGCGCAGCTGCAATACAAGCGGTACAACAAGCTGCGCCAAAGCATTGATATTACTGCGTCTCGCATGGCGCAGACGGTCGCCGAAATTGCGTTTCTCGAAAGCGTGCAGGTGTCGATTGATGCGAGCGAAACGGTGAATGAGCTTTCAGAAATTGAATACGAGCTCGCAAAGGCAGGCTACATTTCGGTGAAGCACAAGGGCGAGAGAACAGCCCAAATCCCATCGGTGCCGCATAAATTTCTCTCGTCGGATGGATTGACGATTCTTGCGGGCAAGAACAACCGACAGAATGATCTGCTGACGATGAAAACCGCCGCGTCGGAGGATATTTGGCTGCACACCAAGGATATTCCGGGGTCTCATGTGCTGATTGCGGGTGCCAAGGGAAATGCGCCGGATGCCACGCTGCTTGAGGCGGCGACGATTGCCGCGACGCTCAGCAAAGCCAAGGGTGGTGCAAAGGTGCAGGTGGATTACGCACCGCGTAAGAACGTGCGTAAGCCGAATGGGGCGAAGCCTGGTATGGTGGTTTATGAAGGGTATAACACGGTGCTTGTGAGCCCGGATAAGGCGTTGTTTGAGAAGCTGCTTGTTAAAACAGAAAAGTAACTATTTTGGTTGTCCGTTACTTCACTTATCGCGGCATGCGCCGCCAACAGGGCTCTTTTTAATTTTAAATATATCTTTTAAAGAGAAGCTGTCGACATTAGACGGTGGATGAGGTGTCAAAACACTCTGCTGCCCGATACTGCGCTTATCGCGGCAAACGCCGCCAAAAGGACTCTTTGTTGATATTAATAAGCATTCCTCAACTCTCAGTAATAAAAAAGAGATACCTGTACCCCGGGGTGTGGTTGGTTCCGTTCAATAAATACAAAAACACAGAGCGTTACAGAGTTCGCTCGATTATTTGAAGTAAACTCATTCATATTAAATTTTTAACAATACTCACCGCCGCCAAAAGGACTCTTTTGTTGATATTAATAAGCATTCCTCTACTCTCAGAAATAAAAAAGAGATACCTGTACCCCGAAGGTATAAGCCGCTGCGTTCAATAAATACAAAAGCTCAAGGGCGATACGAAGTTCGCGCGATTATTGAAAGCAAACCTATTCTTTATCTTATAAAGCAAAGAGCCTCGGCATGCCGAGGCCCTTATTATACTCGTTTAAATTCGTTATTTGCTATCTGCCGCATCCGCTGCCGTACTGTAGAAGCTGCGCAGCGTATCCATCCAATCGGCATTGTACAAAGCGGCTTTCTCGCTGTCCATTGCCGCAAGAGCTGTCATCGCGTCGTCTCCAAAGTCTGCCGCGTTAATCACCGCAGGCGCAAATGCCAGCGTCACGGCTTCCCCGCCATGCAGCATTTGAAGCGCCGCACGCACGCTGAGCACACCCGCAAGCACATCGTTGCGCCCGATGGCCTGTGCAAACACATCGGGGTTGCTTTGCATGCGCGAGACGATATCCGCATTAACGCCCGGGCAGAATACTTCCATATCGTTTCTGTTCAGCGCAGCCAGCGCGTCATAAGCGCTCAGCGCCAGCGCCTCATTCTCAGCGAAAACGGCATCCAGCATACCTGCCACATAGCCTTCCATTTTGGCGGTGATCCATTCCCCTGCGCCAATCTGATCGGCCGCTGCGATATAAACCTCCTTGGGAAATACCTTGCCTTTGGTATACAGCTGCTGATACGCCGCGTATGCGGGAGAATCAGCGCTTTCAAACAACAGTATCAGCCGAACAGGCGCTTCGTGCGGCGGATAGTTTAATGCCGCGTCCAACGCCATCGTCAGCTGCGTGTCCGCCTCATAAGAAAGGTGAGACATCGCCGCAGGCACATTGCCCTTGGTGGTCTCATATACTGCCACAGGTTTTTGAAGTGCTTCCAGCGCCGCGTAATCGCTCAGTTCTTCCGGCAAAAACGCCACCACAGCATCCGCGCCGGCTGTGGCCTCCGCCAGCCCCGCTTCAAACCCGCTGCCAAGCGCCGCCGATGTGACGGTGACGCCCATGCTTTCGGCTTCCTTTGTAGCCGCTTCAATAAACATTGCAGACGCCGCATCATCGGCGTTGCTTACAATCGCAAGATTCACCGGCTTATCAAACACTGCTTCAATGCCCGTTTTGGGTGTGGCTGTTGGCGAGGGCTGTTCGGCAGACGGTTCGGTATTCGCGGCCGGTTCGGCCGAACATCCGGCTATCATCAAACTCATCATCACCGCTGTCAGCAGTGCTATCCATCTCTTTGCTTTCATCCATTCCTCCGGTAAGTAAATAAAATGCGCATCATTTCTCGCCTATTATAACGAAACCGACGGCTTTTTGCAACAGAGCGTGACCCATTTATATGTGCTTAATTCCAGTTCTGTGCAGTTCGTGGTGTTGAAAGATTGCAGACGGCATCCTCAATACAAAAACGCTATTTCGGCTGCATGGTGTTTTTTAGCTTGAATTGCTTCTTGCACAGGCTTGCATGCCCTTTACATATTGTTCATTTCATCTGTCCCATGAAAGTGTGATATAATAAGAAAAAAATGCAGGAGAAGCTTATGATATTTGGCATTAAAGAAGTGCGGAAAGATCTTGGCGAATTCAGCAGTGAGCTATGCAGCGCATGTCAAAACAGCGAGAGATATCATTTTTACAGAATCACCCGCTATCTTGTTATATTCTTTATTAAACTGATACCTCTCGGTTCGGAATACGAAGCCGTTTGTACCGTCTGCAGCGACAAGGTGCCGGTACAAACCGATTCAGGCCGTGCAATTGCCCGGGCACACTTTAAAAAGCGGCTTTTTGCGCTGGGCTTTTTAACATGGCTCAAGCTGATTATCGCGGCTGCCATTGTGGCTGCCGTTGTGGCCTTGCCTTTAACCATCCGTATTCCGCTGGATACGCGGCCCGAAACGCTGAAAAGCTTGATCACTGAAACCGAGGATGGTGTTTACGGCATACAGGATCGTGATGGGCGCGTGCTTGGCATTGTACAGATTGAAGGCGGCGAGAAAAAACTGACGCACTATGATGACGTCAGCGTGCTGGTGAAGGAACCCGGTGCGGATGGCAGCTTTAAAATGCACGAATTCCGTCAGGAAGCCACGAACGATACGCAGACTGAGGATATCTTTCTGGTTCGCATACCAGATAACCCGGGAATACTCGAAGACAGAAACGGCATACCCGTGCGTATTTATCATTACGACAGCGCAAATGACGCGCTCGGTTATTCACGCGGCGTTGAGGATTTAACGACGATTACATACTCAGCCGGTAAAGCCGTTTATCCTTATAAATACTATTCGTCCGACTCAGAGGAACCGACGAGTTATGTGCTGGCTTTGTACTTTGTACAAAATAAGCAGCTTTTGGCCACGTTTATACCCAAGCTGCCTACCGGTGAGACAAACCAGTTTGTATCGCTGTCGGTAGAAGAGATGAAGGACGGTCGCGTTCAGACCGATACACAATATGTTTTCGATACCAATATGGTCACTCAAGCCAGGCAAGCCGGGCTGACCGAACAGAGCAGCGCGCAGGACATATTAAGCTTTCTTGAGGTCAACAAGCCGAAGCCTTATTTAGTGACGAGCAATGAGTATTTTGAGAACACCAAGGTGGTTATCAATACGACGCTGTCGATGCCGGACGCAAACGACAAAATGCAGAGCGTTTCGCAAACCTTTAATGTGACACCGAGAAACGGCTATTATATCGTGAGTGCCGCTAAGCAGGATGAGTGATTCGCTCGACAAGTTAAAGCCCGGCGGTTAACCTCCGGGCCCAAGACTGTTAAAAAAGATACTTATATCATTCCGATTGAGCGTTAGCGATTGACTACATAGTGGACTGGAGTCCCATGTTTAAGCGTTTTACCATGGGATGCTTGCCACTTCGTAGTCACGTCGCTTCGCTCCTCAGCATGACAGGTAGGGTTTTTAATCAAGCTTGCCCGGCGGTTCAAACCGCGGGGCCTCATATTTTTACCTGAGAATTCTTCAGTCGAACACTACGATAGCGTCGCTGCGCTTGATTCTCGGCATCGCCGTCTCAATAATGCGAATCACATGGTTGAGTTCTTTAAGCTCAAGATACGAAGCCGCGAAATCTTGCCCGATCGCAAGATCGATGTACTGCGGCTCAGCACAGGCGAGCACGGCTTTGTCCTGTCCGAGCACCGGCGTGCGGTAAAGATGGCCATCAACCAGCGAGCTCACGCGGTCGATTTCCATGCGGCCCGTGCCGGGCTGTATGCGCTGCAGCTGCGTATAAAGGTTCGGGCTCACGATGAGCGCCGTTCTTCCCCACATGCCCTTTTCCACAAGCATTTCAACGCCCTTAGCCACGTCCGCAAAAGGATTCTCACCCGTCTTCCAGTCCGACCGTTTGATATGCGAAGAGCCCTTCACTGTAAATAAGCCGTCGTACCCGAACGCCTTGCTGCCAAAGAAAATCAGCTCATCCTCTTTGTTCGCACATATCGTTGTCGCTTTCGCTATAGCCGAGAGATCGAGCGGGCGGCCGGTCTTTATGCTGTTTT
The DNA here is from genome assembly GCA_023436525.1 of Bacillota bacterium. Lineage (GTDB taxonomy): Bacteria > Bacillota > Clostridia > Christensenellales > SZUA-584 > SZUA-584. The sequence continues at coordinate 8,765 of JAEZIW010000064.1, forward strand.
CCATGTCACGCCAATAAAGCTTCCCGTCGCTGTATATCAGCGGCAGTTCCTTATAAGCTCTGCCGGCTGTTTTAGACATGATGCCGTCCTCTTCCACGTCGGCTTTGCGGTTTAAATCATCGACGGGCACGCTGAGCGTTTGAGCACCCAAAGGGCCATAAAGATTAATAAACCGTCTGCCTGTGAGCAGCTTACTTGCCGTCGCCACCACAGTCTTGTCAATTTTCTCCCATATCTCGTCCGAAAACGGAGCACTCTCTCTGGCTAAGTAATCCATGGTTCCCCTCCTTATTTTTTAATTAAGCTGCCAACAGTGACGGAAGGCGCTTCCGATGAGGTTCCGGACACAATGCCGAACTCCTCAAGCATCTCTATAACTTCATTTTCACCCGAGATAAAGTGTGCGGCTTCCTGAGGGTCGAAATGCCGCAGCAGCGTCATAAGCTCTCCCACATGGGCTTTCTCTTCGTCCCTAATGTCCGCAATCACTTTCTTCGCTACAGGATCATCCGTCGCAGTCACATGCGCATCATACACATAGATGGCTTCGAGTTCTCCCGCGATATCCAGACGTATAGCCTGAATCAGCTCTTCTTTTGTGAGCTTTCTGTTGACGTTTCCCTGAAATGGGTTCGCAAAACTTGGCATCTTTAACCTCCTTTTATTAATAATGATTCTTAATATAATCATTACACATGATCATTATTCCAATATTTATATCGAATTTATTCAAGCGCCATATTTATTTCGCTAAATAAAAAAAGTGCGCTTTTCAGCACACTTCAGTATTGATCTAAATTAGTTTTTCATCAGCAAACGGCGTAGGTTGTTGAAGTAAAATGCCGTGACCTTGTCATAGAGAAAGTCGTAAATCACGAAGGCGACCTCGGCCAGCACAACAAACAGCCAAAAAGCAATACCCGAATCCAGAATGTCTTCAAATATTATTTGCTGAGCCAGCAAATACACCAGCGCAACGGCAATGTTATAGTAGATGAGTTTGACAATGTAAGCTGCCACCTTATCCTTGATACGCGTTTGAATGTAAAACTTTCCGATACCGTAATGCCCGAAAAAGAACACATACGGCAGCACGCGCAGAATATTCGGCATAAGCAGCAGGGACATCAGCGATACGCCGACAAACATTATCACTGCAAGCCCAATCTCCTCTTCAATCACAAGACCCATCACAAAAACGGAACTAAGAAAATACATCGCAATTCGCATTGTCGGCAGCACGGAAGCAAGATATAAAAACAGCAGAGACATAGCGGCAAACATCGCCGTTAAGCTGACCCGATGTGCGGTGCGGTGAAATCGCGGCATAAATGCCCTCCTTTAGTCTCTTTATCTATCAGCAGCAGGTTATGCAGTCTCCGCCGAAACACTCGCAGCAACAGTCCGCACAGAGCAGCCCGCTGCAAATATTGCACACGTTCGCGTTATTTGCACCCTGTCTGTTACCATAGAAGGTCTGCCCGTAGCCGCCCGCGCTTCTGTTCACGGTGTTGTACGCATTTGCGTACTCAACGTTGCCGGGTTCCATGCCCGCGGCTGTGGAAAAATGCTGACGAGCACCGTCGTACCAGCCCTTTTTCAGCAGCACCATGCCTTTTAAATAATGCCACTCTGCGGTTCTGTTTCCCATTGCATCAAGCAGGGCATCGGCGCGCGTTAAATCCCCGCGCTGTATCGCCATACGGATATCGTTAAACTGCGGCGAACCGGAATAGCTTCCGCCTGCGCTTGAGCTGCCCGAATACGAATACGATCCGCCCTGCTGGCGCTGTTTTTGTATCATATCGTAGGCTTCGTTGATCTCCTTGAGCCGCTCACCTGCGAGATCCGCCAAATCATGCCCTTGGTATTTGTCAGGATGATATTTTTTCGCGAGATTCCTGTACGCTGTTTTTATTTCCGCGTCCGTCGCGTTTTGACTGACCCCCAGTACTTTGTAAGGATCCATTGGTATCCCCTTTCAAAATGTCTTCCGTTTTTTTTGCAAGCCCCAGATACATAATATTATCGATCAGAGGCTTGTCTCTTTTTATGTTCAGCAGTTCGTAGGCCTTCACAGCCTGCGCCAGCGACATATTCAGGTTAAACGCGGCCTGCTCGCGTATGCTCTCGCGCAGCGAGTCAATATCCGCAAATTCGCGCTGCAGATACACATTGTAGCTGCCCGATTTATGGTCTTTTTCGATATCACTGATCGCGTCCGCAATGTATATCCAACGCCCGAGGTTGTACCCGAAATGCCACAGCGTCCTCTTGGCGGCTTCGTCCACGAAATCGAACGGTGCCTGCGAAAATACGGCAGCCAGTAGCTTTGCGAACTCGTCTGCCACGGCATCAATATCGGTACAGCGTTGTTTCTCCAGCGCACTGAGCGCCATCAGCCTTGCCGCAAACTCCTCTGCGAGCGCTTCATGGCTTTTTCGCGCCTTTTTGCCGACCCGCCTGTACAGCAGCGACAGTATGCGCGCGGCGAGCTGTTTTTCGTCTGCCACAGCATCTTCTATTTTGGCATAGCCCAGCATCACGTTAACCGCCGCGGCGTATTCGGCCTGCTTGGCACGCACGATGATCTTCTTTTTGAACGGATTGGCTATGCACGCTTCCTTTGTGACAACAGGGATATCATCGCTCATGGACGACAGCAGCAAAACAAGCACAGCGCAATCGTAGTTTAGCATAAATCGCGCGCCGTGTGTATAGTTTTCTCCTATCGCTTTGCACAGGCCACAATAATAGCCCTTGAAAGCCTCATATTCCTTCACCTTGAGTTCGGGCTTCAAGGGCTGTACATATCCGAACATAAGCGTCTCCTAAGCACTAATATTACCATGCGTCGGTCATTTTAACAATTGGAGAATCACCCATATTTACGGTTCGTTCATAAATTTCATTATCCGCTGACAGTTTGAATAGACTGTGATATTGATTGACTGTGCATCGTGCCTGTAAATTTGTATTGCGGAGATATGTATGTGGATTTATGAAAAGAAATTGATGCATCCCGTTATCATTTCGCAGCCCGATCTGCATTTGGCGCGGCTGTTGTTTGAGCCATACGCAGGGCCTTCATCCGCAATGACTGCGGCGATTTCGTACTTAAACCAGCGATTCACAATGCCCACCGGCGTTCATAAAGCGCTGCTGACGGACATTGGAACCGAGAAGCATGCGCACTTGGAGATGATTGCAGGTATGATTTTTCAAAGTATTCAGGGCGCTTCGCTGCAGCAGATGAAGAATGCAGGACTGAGCGAATACTTTACGGAGCATGGGCGCAGTTTGTTCCCGGCTGACAGCGGCGGCACCGCATGGAGCGCGGCGTATTGCGTTTCCTCGAGCGACGCAAAAGCCGATGTCGCGTTTGATATGGCGCTGGAAGAGCGTCTGCGGGTGCAGTTTGAACGGCTGATATCGTATGCCCAAGATGATGGCTACACCGAACCGCTTGAGTTCTTGAAACAGCGCGCCATCGTGCACTATCAGCGTTTTGCCGAGGCGGCCAATCTGCTCACAGACACGAATGAATAATCAGCGTTCGCAGTACGGCAGCCCGCCCTTTGCGACATGATGTGCCTTGCATTCATCGCATTTTTTATACCGCTCGCACTTTTTCTTTTTGCATGGGCAAGTCTCCGGATTCCACTTCTCATACGTCTTCTTATTTTTCATATTGGCAGCCCCAATTGCTGTTTCTTTTTGTTAATTTTCTTGAGCCTTCGTTTATTAACCATGGCCGAACCGTGGTACGAGAACCACGCGATCTCCCTGCCCCATTCCTTCACCTTGGAAAGCGGCGAGAAGTGTAGCACCCCGGGGCTGTTCTCAATCCGGCCCGGGCAAACATCCTTCTCTTCCCCGTCGAAGCTGACGCGGCACCACACATGGCCAGACACAAACGGCGCAAGCGTGACACCCTCAAACACCTTCCCTGGGAACTGATTGCGAAATGCATGAACAAGGCGGCTGTTGATACCGAGGCCGAGTAATATCATATTGAGCGCACTTGCCTGATGCCAGCAGTACCCTCTGCCCTTTTCGAATGCCACATCGGGCATGTCGTATGAGTTGGAATATGAGTACGTCATGCTGGCAGCGACGAGCTTTTGCGCGTATTCTGTGAGCGCCCAGCCGGCAAGGCCGGTATCGCGGCACTGTGAGATGGCCTCGGTTATTGTCATAAACACCTCAATATTTTTTAATTAAACCTTATAAAAGCGTCTATATGTCACTTTATATAAATTGATAAAAATTAATCACATTTATTTTGAAGCCATAGATTAGTATTATACAAAAAACAGCTTGATGGCTCGATTCAAGCCAGCTTGTATCTCATTTGTATTATAGCATAATGCAGCTTGTATTACTTCCAAAACATTGATAAGAAAACGCCTCAGCAAGGTGTCTATCCAAGAATTTTTTAAAAACCCTCCATTAATTCACCAGACTTTAATTGCGTGGTATAATCATCATGAATCTTAAGGACGGTGCCATATATATGAACTACAAAACAACGCAACTCGCACAAGCCGTCGGTATCCACCCGAACACCGTGCGTCTGTATGAGCAGATCGGCTTTATCTCCCGGCCTGAGCGTCAGCCGAACGGCTACCGCGTTTTCACCGATCTGCATTTGGAGCAATTGAAGCTTGTCCGCACGGGGCTGTGTATTGAAGTGATGCAAAACGGGCTGCGCAAGCTGGTGATACGCATCATCAAAACCTGTGCTTCGGGCCATATCGATGAAGCAATCCGGCTTTCCGAGCTTTACATTCAGCAGATTATAAAAGAGCGTACCCACGCCGAGGAAGCCATACGCATCGCGCAAGACCTGTTAAAAGGCAATGCTCCGGAACCGGACAACGCCGTGCTGTCCAGAAAAGAAACGGCGAACTATTTAAATATCTCGATGGACACGCTGCGAAACTGGGAAATGAACGGCCTGCTGACGGTTAAACGCAGCCAAAACGGCTACCGTACATACACCGGCGAGGATATTCGCCGGTTAAAGATCATTCGATCACTGCGCTGCGCCAATTACTCTCTTTCCTCGATACTGCGTATGCTGACTGTATTATCAAAGAATCCCGAAGCGGATATGCGCAAAGTAATTGATTCACCCGATATTGATGATAATGTGATTTCTGTTTGCGACAGGCTGCTCACATCGCTGCAGCACGCCGAGGAAAATGCGCATATGATGCGCGCAACTCTCAGCCTGATAAAAAAATATTCATAACAAACCCTCCACTTAAACACCATACCTTTCTTGGATGCTATTGTTGTTTTACTCAATAACACACAAGGAGGAAAAAGACTGCGTGGATACAATCATTAACGTTGAAAACTTGAGCAAGACGTATGCCGACGTTCCATCTGTCAACGGCATCAGTTTTGCTGTGGGCCGCGGCGAAATCTTCGGCCTGCTGGGCGCGAACGGAGCGGGCAAAACCACAACCGTTGAGTGCATTTTAGGCACCAAAAAGCCGGACAGCGGAACGGCGACCATTTTGGGGATGAAGCCGCACAAGAACAGAAAGGCGTTGTTCGAACGCGTCGGCGTGCAATTTCAGGAGTCAAACTACCCCGATAAAATTAGGGTGTCGGAACTGTGCGATGTCACCATGTCGCTCTACAAGTCGCCTCAGGATTACACCGTCTTATTGAATCAATTCGGGCTGTCGGATAAACACAAAAGCTTCGTCAGCGAGCTGTCGGGCGGCGAAAAACAGCGTCTGTTTATCGTTCTTGCGCTGATTCCAAACCCGGACGTGTTGTTCTTGGACGAATTGACCACCGGACTCGATGCAAGAGCGCGGCGCGATTTGTGGAAACGCCTTGCCGCATTAAAAAAGAAAGGGCTGAGTATACTGCTGACCTCTCATTTTATGGACGAGGTGGAGGCTCTTTGCGACAGAATTATGATACTGAAAAAAGGCAGCTGCGTTTTTCACGGAACGGTACAGGAAGCCGTAGCCGCCAGCCCGTATGAAAAATTCGAGGATGCGTATCTTTGGTATTCGGATGAGGAGGAGTTTCAAGATGAAAACATTTAGCACAATGCTGAAGAACGAATGCAAGCTGTCTCTACGCGGGATGGATATGATTATATTCGCGATTTGCATGCCTGTTGTTGTGATGATTATTCTCGGGATTATATACGGGAACAAGCCGGCGTTTGAAGGTTCTGCGTACACCTTTTTGGAATTGTCATTCGGGGCTGTCTCGTCCATTGCTATCTGCGCGGGCGGATTAATGGGGCTTCCGTTGGTGATTTCCGATTATCGCAACAAGAAAATACTGAAGCGCTACAAGGTGACACCCACCAGCCCGGCGCTCATACTCGTCGTTCAGTTTGTCATTTATGCGCTGTATGCCATCGCATCGCTTATTTTGGTGTTTATCTGCGCGTGGGCACTGTTTGGTTTACAGTTGCATGGGTCTTTGCTTGGTTTTCTGGGGGCTTACTTGCTTGTGCTGCTGTCGATGTTCAGCATCGGGCTGCTGGTGGGCGGGCTTGCTCCGAACGTGAAAACAGCGGGGATCGCGGCCAGTCTGCTGTATTTCCCGATGCTGATTTTTTCCGGCACCACGCTGCCGTATGAAGCCATGCCTCCCGCGCTTCAAAGTGCAGCCG
>JAEZIW010000174.1 GCA_023436525.1 Bacillota bacterium
TGATAATAATATAGCGGACGGGAACGGTGAATTCGCCGTTGGCGTCTTTTTTAAAGACCGTGGCATACTGATGATAGATGTTGATAACAAGCTTATACATTCCCGCTTCGGGGAACGGCGGCAGATCGTTCTCATCGTACACGTCGTTATCACCCACAAGCTCCTCAAACGCCATTGTGGTGGTGGGGGCGAGCTGGGCGAAGTTAAGCGGCTGCTTATTAAGCTTGAGCGGCTCCGGCTCGGGTGCGGGTGTCGGTTCGGGCGTCGCTTCGGCTGTTGGGGTCGGTGCTTCGGATGGCTGTGCTTGAGCGACTTCACCAGCTGTTGCTGCCGGGTTCTGTGCCAAATCTGCGCCGGGCTGTTTATGGTTGGCCGGGTTCAGCCCGACGAACAAAACGGCCGCGGCAGCGATGATGAGTATTATTAACAAAACGATGCGTATGGGCTTGTTCAACGGTGACCTCCCAAAAGCCATGTAATACCAATATCTATAAGATTTTATAATAAAACCGTAGGTAAGTCAAAGCAAATCGGGCGAAAGTATATCTGATACTGAATTACTAACCGAAGAACTGTTGCCAAAGATAATCTGAGAATAGATAACTTGGCGGAGAGCACAAATAAGCAGCTTTTCATTGATGCAATGGCAGGCTGTTTTTTATATGTCTTTTCTTAATGACCAATATATAGTAATATTAAAGCTATAAATAAAAAAGTACAAAAAAAAATAAGCAATTATGAGACTTTTGTTAAAAGGTAGGAATAAACATGGTTTCAATAAAACAGAGGCGATTTTATTTTATAGCAGTTAGCATTTTTATACTCCTTGGAATGGTATTATACGGAGGCCTTGCAATATTTGCCCGTTTCCCTTATGCGTTTTTATATATACTGCTAGGGGGCATATTCTTAGGAGGGATAGTATCCGGAATAATATTATTCTCGCGATATATGAGACAGCATAAACCCAGGGTTCTAACTATTTTATGCTGTGTTTTCTTCCCTGTTACGCTATTGATAATAGTTAATATTGGAGTGGCTTTGCTGGTGCCATATTATATCAGCAATTTAATTATATATATTCGCACGAAAAACTGCACTGATCCGCAACGAATTGCTGAGATAAATATAAAGTCAAGCAGGGTAATCAATCTTGTATATGCATGCTTAATAGCGGCTTCATTTATGAGCTACTCTGTTTATACTATTTTAAACGATTCAATGATTTCTGATGTTATCATTAAAAATACAGGTTTTGTCGCAGAATCTCCCGAATATGTCATTTTCAAAAATTACTTCTATGATGGTAATAATACAAACTATAACGCAATCAGAGATTATAGCTATATTATAAAGGACAGCGCGCTTTTTATATTGGCAAATAAGGATGGAAAATGCGAATCAAATATTCTGTTTGAACAATCAGATGGAAAATACCCAGATATGGGTGAATATTTAAAATCAGGCGACGTTTACGGTGATTTTTTAAGAGAAGATATTGATGAATTATTTACAACTGTGAGAATAGCAAATTATGACGAGAATCATGCTTTTATGTTAATCATAGATACTCGGAGTCAACAGGAGCAAATTGATCAGTTAATAGAAACATGGGGAAATCTAAATGAAAAGTCGGCCACCAGCTTTTTGGACAGCACGCATGCGGATATAGATAAAATCCAGTTGTTTGATGAGAATGGTTCTTCGTTAAAAACGATTTCCATTGCGCAAGGCAGATTCATCGCATATTATGATTCTTTCAAATCTGATAATACAAATTATAAGGTTGTTGTATCGTACGAGGGTAAAAATTTCGAATTACTAACGTATGATGATATTGTAAACTGCAATGTATTGGTTACGGATTAAACATTAGTCGATAGAATTTTGATCATCTGAAAGTATTGGCTAATCTAAAAAAGATTTAAGAAGAAATTATAAATATTAAAAACAGCCCCCGAAACCACATTTGTCGAGGGCTGTCATCGTTTAATGCTTATTCTTTTCTTTGGCAAATTTTCGCGCGTTTTTAATGCCGCCGAAATCGGCAAACATCTCGGTGATTTTCTCTCTTTCAATCTGGCGCGAATTGAGCCCGTCGTACCGGGCTTCTTTCTTAAGCTTAAAATAGCTCTCCAGCCGGTCTGCGTCCAGCTCGCCGTTATCCACCGCCGCCCGCACTGCGCACCCCGGCTCAGCCTTGTGCGTACAGTCTTTGAAACGGCACTGCGCCGCCAGCGCGTCGATATCGCTGAACGCCTTATCGACGTCCGCCGAATCGAGCCCGATTTCGCGCATGCCCGGCGTGTCGATCACAACGCCGCCCTGAGGCAGCGCTATAAGCTCGCGCCTTGTGGTGGTGTGCCGTCCTTTGTCGTCGTCCTGCCGAATCGCTGCGGTTTTGAGTCGGTCGTCTCCGGAGAGCGCATTGATCAGCGTGGATTTGCCGACACCCGAGGAGCCGATAAACGCGGCGGTGACACCCTCCTTCAGATAGGCTCGCAGCTGTGCCAGTGTTTCTTGCACGAAACCCGAGGTGACGATCACATCGGCACCGATGGCAACCTGCGTTGCTTCGGACAGCATTCTATCTGTTTCCTCGCACAGATCCGACTTTGTGAGCACCACCACGGGCCGCGCACCGCTGTCCCACGCGATGGCAAGATACCGCTCCAAACGGCGCAGATTAAAGTCGTTATTGAGCGAGGTGCAGATAAACACGACATCGATGTTTGCCGCGACGACCTGCGCCGCATTCGGCTGGCCGGCGGCTTTGCGTTCAAACACGCTTTTACGCGCCAGAATGCGCTGAATTTGTCCGTGCCCGCTTTCGCCGTCGGCGCGATCCAGCATCACAAAATCACCGACGGCGGGGAATTCCTTTTGGCTTCGGCATTTCCCCGATACCTCGGCGAATAACACGGCCTCCTCGGTGATCACCTTGCAGACATCCCTGCCCTGCATCACCACCCGGCCGATCGTTTCACCCGGATATAAAGCAGCCTGTGCCAAAAAAAATGGTGTCAGGCCGTAATTTTTTAGTGTTTCCATTTCATAATCCTCCAATATTTAAATAAGCCTTTGGAGGTATGGCAGACGGAATTACTGAGCGCATACCTCCGTATGTGCTGCAATCTCCGTTTGGTTCATCTTTGTCATAAATATCTCCTTTCAATGCTGATTACTGATATTATAACATAACCGATATTCAAAGCGAATAACTCTTACGGTCGCTTTTTTAGGTTATTGGCAAAAGGCACCGCAATCAGTATACTTATATTGAAAGGCAGGAGAGGGGAAAAACATGAAAAACATTTGCAATATTGTTGAAGGAGAGACCCATCGAGAAATATCGTTTGAAGAAAACGTACATCTCTGGCAGCTCGCGAAAGAAACGGGCGCAGATGATGCTGTCTGCGCGCTGATGAACGGTCGCATTGTTTCGCTGGCGGATGCGGTTGAGCAAGAATCCGAGGTCAAATTCCTGTCCCCTTATGAAAGCGAGCAGGCCTCGCGTGTGTTTTTAAGAGGTGCAACCTACGTGCTTTACCGTGCGGTGCACGAGCTGTTTGCGCAGCGCAAATTTAAGGTGGAATATATGCTTTGCGGCGGTATTTACTGCGAAATGGAGCCGCTTGATAAACAGGATATCGATATACTGCAAGCGCGTATGAATGAACTGATTGAAGCGGATGAGGAATTTGTGCTGCGTTTGATGCGTGTGGATGAAGCCAAGAAAATTATGCTCGATGAAGGGCTTGTTGATAAAGCGGAACTGTTAAGCTATCGTCCGTTCGATTATTACCGGCTGTATGTGTACGGCGGCCTTCATAACTATTTTTACGGTATCATGCCAAAAAGCGCGGGCTATCTGAAAGACGCGCGGCTTTATGCTTATGGAGAGGGCATGATGATTAAAATTCCGACACCGTATCATGAGGCGGAGGTTTCTATTATCGATCAGCCCAAATACGCCGATGTTTTCAAGCAGTCTGAGCGGTGGAGCAAAGAACTGTCGGTATCAAATGTGGCCGACATCAACAACATATTCAGAGAAGGCGGCATGGCCGAATTCATTCGTGTGAACGAGGCGATGCACGTGAGCGCCATCGACGCGATTGCGCGGCAGATTATTGACAGCGACAGCGTGCGGGTTGTGCTGGTGGCCGGGCCGTCGTCGTCTGGAAAAACCACGTTTGCGTCGCGGCTGTCGGTGCAGCTCAAAGCGCTTGGCAGAAAGTGCCGCCCCATTTCGGTGGATGACTACTACAAGGGCAGGGAAGATATTCCGCTTGATGAGAAGGGCAAGCCTGACTTTGAATGCATTGAAGCGCTGGACACACAAAAGCTCGGTGCCGATTTGGAGCTGCTGCTGGCCGGTAAGGAAGCGCAGATGCCGCGTTTTGATTTTTTGGCGGGCGCAAGAAGTCCTCAAAGCGTTCCGATGCGCATTGACGACGATATTCTGGTGATTGAAGGCATTCACGGCCTCAACAACGCGTTGACACAAACGATACCGGCTGATAAAAAGTTCAAAATTTTCATATCGCCGCTGACGACGCTGAACATTGACAGGCACAACGTGGTGATGCCTGAAGATCTGCGCCTGCTTCGGCGGCTGGTGCGTGACAAACGTACACGCGGGTATTCGTTCGCGCAGACGTTTGCGATTTGGGACAGCGTGCGGCGCGGCGAATTCAAATTTATACTGCCGTATCAGCACACCGCCGATGTGATGTTTAACTCGGCCTTGTTTTACGAGCCGCTGATGCTTAAAAAGCATGCCTACAGCGACCTGCGGCAGTTCACGCCCGATATGCCGCATTATCCTGAGGCGCTGGATCTGCTTAAGTTCCTGAATTATTTCTTAAGCTTCAGCGATCAGGGCATTGTGCCGCATGCGAGCATATTGCGTGAATTTATCGGATAATTTTTACAATTTTTTTATTAATAATGTAGCGCTCCGAAGCAAAGAATAAATGCAAAAGGAGGCGTATTTAATGAAAAAATTGTTGATTGCAATCATCGTTGTGGTTCTGTTCGGCTCGATGCTTGCGGGATGTACAAACAGAAACAACAACACGACAGTGTCCCCAAACAATACGGTTA
>JAEZIW010000184.1 GCA_023436525.1 Bacillota bacterium
ACAACGGGGTTTCTGGCGTTCCCGGCGCGACTCGAACGCGCGGCCTGTCGCTTAGGAGGCGACCGCTCTATCCGCCTGAGCTACGGGAACATATTATTCGATTTTTGCCTCATATCGCATCGGGTTAGGAGGCGGGCCCTCTATCCAACTGAGCTATAGGTGCAAACTCTTTGTTTTATTACAAGGGTACACGACAAAATCGCGTACCCTGTCATTCTACAAACAATCGGATTAAAAGTCAACGTCAGTTCCTTATTCCCTGAAGCGGTGCCGGAATACGCCCGCCGCGCTCAATCAACCGATTAGATCCGCCCTTGGCTACGTCCATCACCACCACGCTGCCGAGCAGCCCGCCGTATTCCACGCATTCACCCACCTTGGCATTCGGCACAGGGATGATACGCACACCCGTCGTTTTGGAATTGATCACGCCGATAGCTGCCTCGTCCGCGATGATCGCAGAGATCACCGATTCCGGCGTATCACCCGGCACAGCCACCATATCAAGCCCCACGGAGCAAACCGCCGTCATCGCCTCCAGCTTCTGCAGAGAAAGCTCGCCTTTTTTAACGGCTTCAATCATCCCTTCGTCTTCACTCACCGGAATAAACGCGCCTGAAAGCCCGCCAACATGCGAGGATGCCATCACGCCGCCCTTTTTCACTGCGTCATTCAGCAGCGCAAGCGCCGCTGTGGTGCCATGCATACCGCACACGTCCACGCCGATTTCCTCCAGGATACGCGCCACGCTGTCTCCGATGGCCGGTGTCGGAGCAAGCGATAAGTCGACGATGCCAAACGGCACGCCCAACCGCTGCGATGCCTCCTTGGCCACAAGCTGTCCCACGCGCGTCACGCGAAACGCCGTCTTTTTAATCACTTCGGCCACCACATCAAAGCTTTCGCCTTTCACCTTCTCCAGTGCCGCTTTTACCACGCCCGGCCCGCTGACGCCCACATTGATCGCACATTCCGGCTCGCCGGAGCCGCAGAAAGCGCCTGCCATAAACGGGTTGTCTTCAATCGCGTTTGCAAATACCACGAACTTGGCGCAGCCGATGCCGCCGTTGTTGTCCGTCAGTTTGGCCGTTTGTTTGATGACGCGGCCCATTTTCGCAACCGCATCCATGTTGATGCCGCTGCGCGTGCTCGCCACATTAACGAATGCGCACACCCGATGCGTTTGAGACAGCGCCGACGGCAGCGATTCGATCAAAGCTGTATCGCTCTTTGTTTCCCCTTTGTGCACCAGCGCCCCAAAGCCGCCGATAAAATTCACGCCCGTATCTGCTGCCGCTTCGTCAAGCGCCTTGGCAAAAACGGTATAGTCGCTTAAGCCGCTGGCGGCTGCGATTTCCGAAATGGGTGTAACGGAAATACGTTTGTTAACAATCGGGACGCCGAATTCGCGTGCAATATCATCGCCCACGCGCACGAGGTCTTTGGCTTTCTCTACGATCTTCTTCTTTATATTATCGCAGCAGACGTGAGCATCCGCGCTCACACAGTCCCGCAGCGATATGCCCATGGTGATCGTTCTCACATCGAGATTTTCGGTGTCGATCATCTTGATGGTATCGAGCACCTCATATTTGGAAATCAATCTGTTGTCCTCCGGTTGTTATCAGTTATTTCTTATAATAGTTGTAATCCGTGAAATACACCCAAAAATCATAGCCCGCATCTTTCTTATTCGCGTATAGCTCAATATCAATACCGCTTGAGTTTTTGAACGCCGCATAATAGTAAACATCCTCAGCGTCTACCGCTTGCATGATCTCGGTGTCATCCGCAAACGTTACCGCGGTATCATTGCTGTCGTAAAAGCCCGATTCGGCCGGCTCGCCGTAATCGCCGCGAAGCAATGCCGTCAGGCTGTTCACGATTTCAAGATATTTGTCGCCCGACATGCTGTAGCTGATGCTCTCCAGTTGGTCATCAGCGTTGAACCAGTAAGTCAGCATCATATCATACCCATATATGCCGCTGCCCGAATAATCGAGCGCATCTGTGTATTCAGTGCTAAGTGGCAGGGTTTCCATCGCTTTTATCGTTTCCATTGACATGCCAAAGCTGAATTCAGAAAAAGTGCCTGCTGTGTTACCAGTGTTGGTTTGGTTTTTTTGTATGCTCTCTTTATAGACATCAAGCACATTGAGTTTATCCTTAACGGACGACATATCGGCTTTATTCTGTGCAGGGCCGCCGCAGGCAGCTGCCAGCATAGCCGCAAGCAGCACAAGAACTATGAGCAATCGTCTTTTCATCGGCGTAAGCCTCCTTACTGTATGAGCTATTATAAACCACGAAGAAGCGTGTTGCAAACGTGAATTGAAACGCAAGATATTGCACAATTATTACCAATAATAACATTGTATGAATCTTAAGTTAAATTACCTCTTTGCCTGTTTACATAGCCTCTGCTGTGCCGATATTATAGACAAATCAACAAAAAGAAAGGAAGATGGGTATGAAAAAGCTGATCGCGGCAGGCGCCATGTTTTTGTTTATGGGTCTGTATTACGTCGTCGGCATGGGCGGCTGAAAAAATACGCGAAAGGAGCAGCATATGCTCAAATACTAGAAAGAGCCTTAAGGAACACCCTTAAAGCTCTTTTGCTTTATATCGGCTTTTTAGTCTGCCATCATAAATCGGGCAAAGCAATCTTTTCTTTATACAAGTATAAACCCATATGCTATGGACTCAACTAAGCTATTTGTCTGTAAAGCGGTAGCCGACGCCGACCTCTGTTAAAATGAACTGGGGAGCTGCCATGTTCTTTTCAATTTTGCGTCGCAGATTGGCCATAAAAACCCTTACCGTTTTGGTATCGCCTGTTTCTTCATAGCCCCATATTTCCTTTACGATATAATTATGTGTTAAAACCTTCCCCTTGTTTGCAATCATTAAAAGGAGCAGCTTGTATTCCATAGGCGTTAAATGGATGTCGTTGTCATCCACCAGCACCCGGCGCTTCTCATAATCCACCGTTAAATAATCGCATTGAAAAACCGAATCAGAAGCCGCCGGCAGCTGCTGCAGCTTTCGCTTTACAACACGTATTCTTGCCAGCAGCTCACCCATATAAAATGGTTTTGTGATATAATCGTCGGCACCCAGATCAAGCGCTTCAATTTTCTCCTTTTCCTGCCCTCTTGCCGATACCACCAGCAGAGGCGCGGAAGAAATGACGCGAATATCTCTGATAACCTCCAGCCCGTCCCTGTCGGGCAGCCCCAAATCCAACAAAACAATATCAGGATGATTGGATGAGAACAGAAAAAGCCCCTCGTCGGCGTTTTCAGCGAGAAGAACCTTATAGCCTTCTTTTTTAAGCGAAACGGCTATGAAATTAGAAATGTATTTGTCATCCTCAATGACCAGGACGCAAAGATCATCCGACATGATGGCTGCCCTCCAATGGAATGGTAAAGGTGAACCGCGCTCCTCCTTGCGGCTGGTTTTGCGCATGCATGCTTCCGCCGTGCGCTTCTACCACGGCCTTGCATATTGCAAGCCCCAGCCCCATACCACGCCTTCCATCCACAACATGGCTTTTATGAGTGGTAAACCCCTCAAACATAATATCCATTATGCCCGGGTCGATACCTTTTCCGTTATCGCTGACTTCAAATACCGCTTCGTTTCCGCTGATAAAAGCTTTCAGATAAATGGCGCTGTCCGGCGGCGTATGCTTCACCGCATTGTCAAGCAGATTGATCAGCACTTGAACGATCAGTTTGCCGTCCATCGGCAAAACGATTACGTCATCCGGCAATGAAACCTCAAGATGCCGGTTGCGCAGTATTCTCGACATATGAGATAGGGCTTCGTTGACAACATCGTCGACCACCTCTTCTTCCTTGTGCAAAACGAGCTGTCCTTCACCGATACGCGTCATATTCAGTATGTTCTCAACAAAATTCCCGAGCCATATCATTTCCTCGCTGATATCGGTGGCCAGCTTTTGCTGCTCCTCCGGGGTTAAGCTCTCAAATTCATCGGCAAGAAGAGCACTGGCCCCGGTCAGTGCCGTCAGCGGCGTTCTTAAATCATGCGCCACTGACCGCAGCAACGTGCTGCGAAGACGCTCCCGCTCCATGGCAACGCGAATTTCCTCGCGATCCCGGTAGCTTTCTTCTCTGCCCAGCGCCGTTCCAAGCTGGGCCGCCACCGTTTTAACCACCAGCTCCTGCTGAAACGTCAGTTCAGTCTGGCCGCAAAAAACAATAATTTCGCCCATTTGTTTTGTGACGCCCTGTATGGGAAACCGCAGCTCGGTACGATGAGGCTCAACCGACGGCTCGGGCCAATATGTCTGGTCTTCGTCGTTCAGCAGCACGCGGCTTGAGCAGCCGGTGTTGTCATAAATGTATTTGATGCCACGCATGATAATATTTCGTTTGCCCGTTACATGCAAAAAGCCTTCCGCCACCTCGTAGAGCAGCCGGGCTGTCAGTTCGTTGCGCAGTGATACGCTCATTTGCTTTTGTAAACGCGAAGTCACAGTGCCGGAAACGACCGCGGTAATTAAAAAAAACAGCAAAAGCAGAACATCGACGGAATTGTATATTACAAACGTGTAGCGCGGCTCGGTAAAAAAGAAATTCAGCAGTATAACGCTGATGACAGAAGAGATAAGGCCATAAGCATACCCTCTGGTGAGTATGGTGACAAACAAAACGCCGAGCAGAAACACCATAATGATGCTTTCCTTGCCCACGCCCAGCGCAGCCAGCAGCAGAGAGAACAGCAAAGCCATTGTTAACGACAGCAATGTTTTTGCTGTCGATTTCAATATTCCGTTTCTTTTGGCTTTCGTCATAACGCGGTTATCCCCTTGTTCAGAGTATAGTCTCGCGTTTATTTAATGTCCAGCACTCTTGTGCACGCTTTTGTATTCCCTGCAATAATCAGATGCTCGTTCTCGGTAAACACGTGCTCGGCACCGGATATGGGCAGTATCTTATCATCGATTTTTGTGGCAATGATATTGATATTGTATTTTGAGCGAACATTGATTTGTTTGATGCTTTTGCCGCACCAAGCCACCGGTACGCCGATTTCGCATAACGACAAATCGTCGGACAGTTCGAAATAATCAAACGAGTTGTTGGCGCTGTATTTTCTGGCCGCT
>JAEZIW010000201.1 GCA_023436525.1 Bacillota bacterium
ATTCGCTCAGCCAAAGATACGGCGGCACACATACAGCTATGTATGGTGATATCACGAGGGACGAAGACATCGACAGAATGATTCAGGAGTCTGTGGATAAGTACGGCCATCTCGATGTGGTTGTCAATAATGCCGGTATCTGGCCAACCACGATGATTGAAGACATGACAGACGCGGAGTGGCGCAAGGTGATCGATGTGAATCTGACCGGCCCCTTCATGATTAGCAAGAGAGCATGCGTGTATTACAAGAAAGCCGGCATAAGAGGCAGAATCGTGAACGTCACATCCAAATCAGCCTATGCCGTTAATACACCGGCGCATGCGCACTATGTGTCCGCGAAGGGCGGCCTCAATCTGTTAACCAAGGCGCTGGCCAGAGAGTTTTCGCCATACGGTATCATCGTCAATGGTGTGATACCGGGCATGGTGAGAACGCCGCTAAACGAAGACAAGCTTTCCAAACCGGAAATAATGGCTTCGTATGTGGAGCGTATTCCGTCGGGAAGAATCTCGACAGCACAGGAAGTCGGTTATACCGTTGCGTTCCTAGCGTCCGCGAAGGGTGATTTCATAAACGGCACCTGCGTCGACGTAACCGGCGGTATGCTGATATAGAAATGAAGGAAATCAAAGTTGCGGTGCTGGGTATGGGCTTTATCGGTAAGGTTCATACCTACGCCTATACCGCGTTGCCGTTCTTCTACAGTGATCTGCCGTTTAAGGTGAAACTTGTCGGCGTTTACAACCGCACGCTGGCCACGGCGCTTAAAGCCAAGGAAAGCTACGGTTTTGAGTTTGCCACCGACAACCTGGATGACATATTGCTGAAGGCCGATATTGATGCGGTCAGCATCTGTCTTCCAAATTTTCAGCACGCCGAGTGCGTCATTAAGGCCGCACAGCGCGGGCTGCACATTTACTGTGAAAAGCCGCTTGCCGCCAACGAGCAGCAGGCGCAAACCATGCTGAAAGCCGTGGAAGGCAAGAGTCTGCGTCATCAAACCGTGTTTCATAACCGGTTCTTTCCTTCCGTAATGCGCGCCAAACAGATCATAGAAGAGGGGCGCTTGGGCAAAATTCTCGGGTTTAACGCATCATACATGCACGCGAGCAACGCAGACCCGAACAAGAAGTTTAACTGGAAGTACGACAAAGCAAAAGCCTGCGGCGGAACGCTCTTTGATATGGGCTCTCATGTGCTGGATATGCTGTATTATCTGATGGGCGAGTACGACGGGCTGTATGCAAGAATGCAGATTGCTCACAAAACCCGGCTTGATTCCAGCGGGCAGAGGAGAGACGTTGACGTGGACGATGCGGCTTATATCGTCGCGGAAATGAAGAACGGTGCTCACGGCACCATCAACGTATCGAAAATCGCAACCGGAACCAATGATGAATTCATCATTGAGATATACGGCGAAAAAGGCGCGGTGAAGTTCAATCTGATGGATCCGAACTGGGTGTGGTTTTACGACAACACACAGCCGGATATGGCTCTTGGGGGAAACAAAGGGTTTATAAAAATCGAATCGGTGCAGCGGTTTGATGCGCCGGGCGGAGAATTCCCGTCGCCGAAGCTTCCCGGAGGATGGCTCCGGGCACACGTGCACAGCCTGTACAGCTTTTTAAGCTGTGTGTATGAAGACAAACCCTGCACACCGGACCTCGCGGACGGCGCTTACATTCAGCATGTGATGGAAAAAGCTTACGAATCGTATGAACGCGGTTGTTGGGTCAAGGCATAAAAACCATTCGTGTATCGCCCTGTATAGGATGCTGCCGGGGTTTACAGAGGCGGGAACTGCAGGCGTTCTGCTGCAAAGCACAATGCAGATCCATAAAAAATGAAAAGGCAGCTCAAACGGAGTATGGAAAAAGAATGTGTAAAGCGCCTTGTCACACTGACACTGGTCAAAAGCATGGCGCAAAATAAAGAATATTTCATTCCCGTCGCATCGTCTCAAAGGCATATCCATATATCCGCAGGCGACCTGGAAAAGCTTTTCGGAGCGGGGTATCAGCTGAAAAAAATGAGGGATCTTTCTCAGCCTGATCAGTTTGCCTGCGTTGAGCGAATCACCATAGCCGGGCCGAAGGGCAGGATTGACAATGTGAGGATATTAGGGCCGGAGCGGCCGGACACACAGGTGGAGATGTCGCTGACGGATTCATTCAAGCTCGGTATTAAGCCGGTGGTCAGAATGTCGGGTGAGCTGGACGGAACACCGGGCTGCAGGCTCATCGGCCCCGCCGGAGAGCTGGCTCTTAATAAAGGCGTGATTGTGGCGGCAAGGCATCTGCACATATCAGATGAGGAAGCTGCTTTATACGGGCTGAAAAACGGCGATGTCATTAGCGTGAAAAAGGGCGGAGCCCGGGAAATGGTATTCGGCAACGTACTTGTGCGGGCGGGAAAAGCGCATTCGCTCGAAATGCATATCGATACCGATGAAGCGAATGCTGCCTTCATAAAAAATGGAGACTTACTGGAACTTATACGATGAATATAGACGATAGCAGAGAATTGAAAATGCTGATTCGCCGGGTCGCTGAACGCGTTATCAGGCAGATGCTGGAGCCTGAGAAGACGGAAAAGGGCACGCTCATACTGATACCATCATACATACCCGATATCGGGCCATTGAAGGCGTATCTTACAAGCAGTTGCCAAGGTAGCCTCGTTTGCGCCGGAGAAGGCGCGGCACTGTTGGGTGAAGGAACGGTTGCGGCAGCTGAAACGCAGCAGGAAAAGCAGAAGCTGATGGAGACGATGAAGGGCTGCTCGGAGGTTTTGCTGGCATCACCGCCGCTTTGGATGCTGAAGAACATTGCAAGCGGAGATGACCGCGGGTTTTTTGAGCAGGCATTTATGCGGGCGCTGCTATGGAACAAAAGCGTGACAGTGGTGCTGGATTTTGAGAAACCGCGCTTTATGCGGGGCACTTATTTTGAAGGGCTCAGCGACGCGCTGATGGCCATAGAGAATATGGGCGCAAAGGTGAAAACATTGAAGCTCTCTGTCGGCAAGCCGGAAGGGCAGTATTCACTGGTCACCGAAACAGAGGTTATGGATGCGCATAAGCAGCATAAGGAGCGCATCAGGTGCGCGCCGGGCGCCATTGTGACACCACTGGCAAGAGACACAGCCAAAGAGCTGAACGTTTCGATTGATGAGTAAACTTGGAGGGATTATATGATACTTGCACGGGTCAGAGGAAATGTGGTCAGCACGAATAAGGCTGATAAACTTCAGGGCTTAAAGCTGTTGATTATTGTGCCCATTGATATAGAAAGCTTTGAAGAAAAAGGAGCGCCGCTTGTTGCCATCGATACGGTGGGCGCAGGCGAGGGTGAGGTG
>JAEZIW010000210.1 GCA_023436525.1 Bacillota bacterium
CCGGAGTCGAGTTGATCAGCACGTCGATGGTATCAAGCCCGTCCAGCACATCGTACCCCACGGCATGAAGCTTGGGGTCTGCCTTTTCAGGCGTGCGGCTGATCACAAAAATCTCCGCGGCCTGCTCGTCCTTGGCAAGCGCGAGTGCACAGCGCGCCGCTCCGCCTGACCCGAGTATCACCACGCGCCGCCCCGCAAGTCCGAAGCCCTTTTGCTCAAGCAGCGATTTTAAACCATAGTAATCGGTGTTGTGGCCGATACGCTTGCCCGAGGAAAAATGCACCGTGTTCACCGCGCCGATCGCGTCGGCCTCAGCCGAAAGCACATCCAAATGGCGCATCACCGCAGTCTTGTGGGGGATGGTCACATTCACACCCGCATACCCTTGTGCCTGCAGTTCAGAGAGCCGCTCGCCCAAATGGCGCTCGGTCATTTCGAGCAGCGCATAGTGCCCGAGCTTGCCCGTTAAGTGCCAGTATTTTTCGTGTATCTGCGGCGAGAGGCTGTGAGAGAGCCTGCCACCGATTAATCCCGCTTTTATCATGCGGTCTCCTTTACAACAGCATACGCGGGTAAGACCCGAGCCAGATGAGGTCTGCCGCGGCTTTTTTGGCTTCGCTCAGCACGCGCTTCACCGTTTCGTTCTCGGCGCTGCCCTCAAAATCGAGATGGAACAGGTATTCAAACGGCCTGTCCTTAAGCGGCCGCGATTCGAGCTTCATGATGTTGATACCCGTAAATATCTTGAGCATATCGCAGAGTGAGCCGGGGCGGTGCTCCACCTTAAAAACAATGCTCGTTTTGTCGCACGCGGGGGTGAGCACCGGCTTTCTTGCCACCACCACAAAGCGCGTGGAGTTGCCCTGGCTGTTCTGAATGTTTTGCGCCAGTACCTTGAGCCCGTATTCCTTGGCCGATTGTATAGCCGCGATGCATCCGAGCGACTTGTCCTTTTGCGCCGCGACTTTCATTGCTGCCTGCGCGGTGCTGAGCGCCGGGAATGCGGTGATCGCCGGGTGCGCGTGCAAAAACCGGCTGCACTGCATAATTGGCTCCGGGTGCGAGCAGACCTGTGTGATGTCACTGAGCTTTGCATCCGGCAGGCCGAGCAGGCTGTGTTCCACCTTGAGCAGCCGCTCCGCTATGATAAAATAACCGTATTTGGCGAGCAAATCTACTACGGCGGTGATGCTGCCCGTTTCGGTGTTTTCCGCAGGCAAAATCGCGCGGCCAATCTCGCCGCGCCGCAACGCTTCAAACATGTCTTCAAACGCGTCGTAGTTTTTGAGCGGGGCGTTTTCGCCAAACGCTTCGCAAGCCGCGATGTGAGAAAAAGAGCCCTTGAGCCCCAAGAAACCGACGGCCGGATCGCTGCTGTCGCCGAGGTCGTCGCCGGGTTTTAAATGTGTGTGCTGGCGCTGCTTGCTCAAATCCATCAGCGCACGGAAGAACCGCCGCGCGGCCTCGCCGTTTTCGCCGTCCATCAGTCGCGAGAGCGCGCGGGATATCACATCGTTTTCGCGGCTGGCGTCGAATATTGGCTTTCCGTAGCGCTTTTTCACCTCTGCGATGTCGTCGGAGGTGCGCATACGCTGCTCAAAAAGCGGCACCAGCCGTGAGTCAATATCGTCTATTCTTTCGCGCAGAACGCGGATATCGTCTTCGTAGCCCATCAAAGTCCCCTTTCCGTCATGATATCGAGCATGCAGATGGCCGCCGCCGCTTCGATCACAGCCGTCGCACGCGGCACAATGCACGCGTCATGACGGCCCTTGACGACGACTGTTTCATTTTCCATCGTGTTTAAGTTCACCGTCTGCTGCGGTTTGGCTATCGAGGCCGTCGCCTTGATGACCGTCTGGAACACGACCGGCATACCGTTTGTGATGCCGCCGAGTATACCGCCGTTGTTGTTGGTTTCGGTAACGATCCTGCCGTCCTTCATGGCATACGGGTCGTTTGCTTCGCTGCCGCGCAGCTGCGCCATTTGGAAACCCGCGCCGAATGACACGCCTTTGACGGCGGGCACCGCGAACAGCAGCGAGCTAAGGCGGCTCTCCACCGTATCAAACATCGGGCTGCCAAGGCCTGCGGGCAAGCCGCAGACGGCGCATTCCACGATGCCGCCGACAGAATCGCCCTCGGAGGCCGCTTGCTTAATGCGCGCTTCCATCGCCTCGCGCTTGCTTTCATCAATCAGCGGGAACCGCATGGAGGCAAGCTGGTCGGCCTGTTCACGCGTGATCTGAGTCGGGTCAAAAGCCGTGTCCTCCACATCCGCGATGCGGCGGATATGCGTGGCGGCGTAGATGCCCTTTTTCGCAAGCACCTGTGCCGCGACCGCACCCGCAAACACGAGCGGAGCCGTGAGCCGTCCCGAAAAATGGCCGCCGCCGCGCGGGTCGTTAAAGCCGTTGTAGCGCACATAGCCGGTGTAATCGGCGTGGCCCGGGCGGTTGACGCGCTCGTCGTAATCGCTGCTTCGCTGGGCCTTGTTATGGAACAACACACACAGCGGCGTGCCGGTGGAAAAACCGTTTGCGTAGCCGCTCATCAGCTCAAAGTCGTCAGCCTCATGGCGCTTGGTCGACCACGCTTCGCTGCCCGCGCGCCGTCTGTCTAAAAAAGCGCGCAGCTGCGGAAAGTCAAGCTCGGTTCCCGGCGCAAGGCCGTTTATCACGGCGCCGATTTTAGGCCCGTGCGATTCGCCGAATATGTCCACGGTGAAATGGCGCCCCCAAATGCTGCTCATTGTATGTTTCCTCCCAATGCCTTTAAGTCGTCGTAAAACGCCGGATACGATTTGTCGATGCATTCCGCATTCGGAATGCGGATATCGCCTGAAGCGCGTGCCGCGGCGACCGCAAAAGCCATCGCGATGCGGTGATCGCCGAATGTGTCGATTGTGCCGCCTCTCATCGCGCCACCCTGTATGATCAATTCATCGTTTGTTTCGTCTGCCTTGATGCCTAGGCTATGTAAATTCACTGCCAGCGCATGCAGGCGGTCGCACTCCTTGATGCGCAGCCGTGCCGCGCCTGTGATGCGTGTTTGCCCTTGCGCGAACGCCGCCGCAATGGCGAGCGGGGGCACGAGGTCAGGACACTGCGAGACATCAATCTCAGTGCCGGTTAATCGCGATGGCTTCACAATCAGTGCGCCGCCTTCATCCGTCAAATCTGCGCCCATCCGGCGCATGATGGATAGAATCGCTCTGTCGGGTTGAAGCGATAGTGCATCTAACCCGTCAATGCGGATTTCGCCCGCAATCGCGCCCGCGACAATGAAAAACGCGGCCTGCGAATAATCGCCTTCCACTGTGATGTTCTGCGGCATATAGCTCTGGCCGCCTTGTATGGAGAAGCTGTCGCCCGATAAGCCGACAGCAATACCGAATCGGCGCAGCATAGCCACGGTTAAATCCACATACCCGCGCGACTCAAAGCCGCCGAGCACCGAAACGGATGAATCCGCCTTGAGCACGGGCAGCGCATACAGCAGCCCGGTCACATACTGTGAACTGACGCGCCCGTCGATGCTGTAGCTGCCGCCGTGCAGCTTGCCCGATACGGTCAGCGGCAGATTCGCATCCGCCGGGTGAGAAAAGGCTAAGTTTTGTTCATCGAATATCTTTAAATAAGCATCCAATGGCCGGTAGGGCAAACGCCCGTGCCCCGTGAATGTCTTGGTGCCTTCGAGCGTACACGCCACGGGTATTAAAAAACGCAGCGTCGAGCCGGACTCGGCGCAGTCTATCTTTGTGTCGCGTAAAAGCGAAAGCCCGCCGTTAACGGACAGTGTGTAGCAGCGCCCATCGGGTTCAACATCAACCGTGCACCCAAGGCTGCGGCATGCGCCGATGGTGGCGAGAATATCGCTCGATAGATCAACGTTTTTTATCACACTACGCCCGTGCGCCATGGCTGCCGCGAGTATCGCGCGGTGTGCGGCGCTCTTGGAGGGCGGCACGGTGACACTGCCATGATAGGTGGCGGAGGAAACGGTTATATCCATGCTGTCTTCCTTATATAAAACTTTTGGCATCGCTTTGCGTTATGCGGTGCAGGAACGAGGTGCCCGGCTCCGATATCAGCACCAGCGTTAAGCTATCCGCCACGTTCTTTTTGTCCACGAGTATGCCCTTGATTATTTCATCTTTATCAAAAACGGAAATGTCGTGCGGCAGGCCGTATTTTTGCAGCACGGTGATGATGCGCTGCGCGGTGCCCGCCTGCGTGAGCCGCATGCTTTCGGATGCGGCTGTGATGGCGGCCATGCCGACCGCGACGGCACGCCCGTGCGTCATCGGCCGGTTCTGTTTTGCGCAAAGCCGCTCAATACCGTGGCCGATTGTGTGACCGAAGTTGAGCAGCATCCGCTCGCCGTTGTCCTTCTCGTCCGCGGCAACCACATCGCGCTTAATCGACAGGCATCGGGTAATCCAATCGGCAAGGAGATCCGATTCCTTACGGACGGGGCCATGTCGGGTAAGCTCATCAAACATCTGTGCGTCGCGTATCAGCGCGTATTTAATCAGCTCGGCCATGCCGTCACCAAAATCAGCTTCGGGCAGTGTTTGGAGCAGCGAGGAGTCAACGAAAACAGCGCTCGGCTGATGAAAGGCACCCGCCAGGTTTTTACCCTCCGGCAGATTGATGCCTGTTTTGCCGCCCACGCTGCTGTCGATTTGAGAAAGCAGTGTGGTTGGAATCTGCACCACGCGAAGGCCGCGCAGGTAAACCGCCGCCACGAAGCCCGCAAGATCGCCCACAACGCCGCCGCCGAGGGCGACGACTACGTCGGCACGGTTGTACCCGTGCTGTGCGAGAGCGCTTAACAGCCGCGCAAACGTATCAACGCATTTAGAGGCTTCGCCGGGTGTCACGGTAAAAATATCATGCCGAAGGCCTGCCTCATTGAAGGCGGCGCAAACGCTTTTCCCGTACAACCGGTTCACATTGTCGTCAGTGATCAGCGCGAAGCGGCTTTTGGGAAACATCGCTTTTAAGCGGCCGGGCACGCTTGGCAGCAGCCCTTTCTCGATGAACACGGGATAGTCAACCGTTCCCGCATGCATGGTCAGCGTGTTCATAAGCTCATTCCTTTCGCCATGTTGGCAAGGAGCATTTCCAGCTTGTCTCGGTCGCGTTCGCTGAGCGCTTCGTCAATCGTATCAAGGTTATTCTTGAGGCGTTTTAAGCTACGCTGCAAATATTCTGCGTTGTCCATCAATAGTCCTGCCCAGAGCGGCGCATTGAGATCGGCCACGCGCGTGATCGCCTGAAAGCTGCCGCCCGCAAATCGCTCCAACCCCTTGCCCACGGCATACACAGCGAGCGCGGCCACATGCGGCAGATGGCTCAAATCGGCAATCACCGCGTCGTGCAGGGCGGGGGAGAGCGAAGACATCTCGGCACACAGCAGCACGTCGCATAAGAACGTTGCCCAGTCAAGCGCCGCATCGGTGGTTTTTTCGGTGGGCGTTAATATCAGCCGTGCGCCTTTAAACAGCTCGGCGGAGGAGTTTAAGTAACCCACCTTCTCGCTGCCCGCCATCGGGTGCAGGCACAGCAGGCCGTGCTGCGGCAGCATCACGTCGTATAGCGCATCCACCAGCGCGGTTTTAAGCCCCGAGAGTTCGGCAAACACGCCATTTTCTTTGAGGCGGTGCTTCGTCTTCTCGTACGCTTCGGGTATGGCGTGCGGCGGCAGCGCGCAGATGATGATGTCGAACATCGTTTCATCATCTGCAAATGCCGCTGCAATAATGCCCTCAGCCCTGGCGGCTTCAAGAGAAGCCTCATTTGTGTCAAAAGCATTGATATGCGTGCAGCCAGCGAGTTTGAGCGCTTTGGCGGCTGAGCCGCCGATGAGCCCAAGACCCGCCACGAGAATACGGCTGCCTATAAATCGATCGTCCATTATATTGTCCTGCCCATCAAGTCGGCTGCGCCCTTGATCTTAGCCATCACATCCGAGAATTTCTCGGGCAGCAGCGATTGTTTGCCGTCTGATAGCGCTTCGGTGGGGCTTTCGTGCACCTCAATCATCACACCGTCAGCACCCGCGCAGACTGCCGCAACGGATAACGGCTCAACCGCCCACCAAAGGCCCGTCGCGTGGCTCGGGTCAACGATAATCGGCAGATGGCTCTGGCGCTTGATGACCGGCACAGCGGAGATATCAAGCGTGTTGCGCGTGGCCGTTTCGAAGGTGCGGATGCCGCGTTCGCACAGCACCACATTCGGGTTGCCGCCCGCCGCAATGTATTCGGCGCTCATCAGCCACTCTTCTATGGTGGCGGATAGACCGCGCTTTAACAGCACCGGTGTTTTCGATTTGCCGAGCTCACGCAGCAGCACGAAGTTTTGCATGTTGCGCGCGCCCACCTGAATCACATCCACCTTGTCAACGAACAAATCAACGTATTCAACACTGGTGATTTCGGTGACGATGGGCAGCCCCGTTTCTTTTTTGGCTGTTAAGAGGTAGTCGATGCCCTCGGTGCCAAGGCCCTGAAAGCGGTATGGGCTGGTGCGCGGTTTGAACGCGCCGCCGCGCAGGAAGTTCGCGCCTGCGGCTTTCACTTTGATGGCCGTGGAAACGATCTGCTCTTCGCTCTCCACGCTGCACGGCCCCGCCATGATGGCGAGCTGATTGCCGCCGATTGTGAAGCCGTTGCCCTGCACGACGGTATCGTCCGGGTGAAACGCGCGGTTTACCTTTTTGTAAGGCTCCTGCACGCGCATCACTTTTCTGACAACACTGCGTTCCTGTATCGGCTCGGTGTCCAGCGCGGATGTGTCACCGATCAAGCCGAGTATGGAATAGTTCACGCCATCCATTCTCTGTACCTCTAGAGAATAGTCCGTTTCTAAAAAACGGATGAGGTCTTCAACCTTTTGTTTTTCCGCGCCCGGTTTCAAAATAATAATCATTGTCTTTCTCCGTCCTTCCGTCCTTCAAAGGGAGATTCCTGACTCCCGATATTTTGTGCACTGTCGTGCGAATTTAAAAAAGGGAGCCCGGTAATGAGCTCCCTTTGATGACAATTTGATAAAAATTCTTTTAAGCCAGCAACTCAAGACCGTGTCTGTTCGTATTTATTTAACGTAAAATATCCGAAGCGATAATAGCTCCGGCTGCTAAACGTAAAATAACGATTGGACATCAATCCGTTCATGCCTGCTCCCTCTTTTTGGTTTGATTTATTATATGCAGAGAAGTTTTGTTTCGTCAAGTTAAATTTAGAAAAAGAACTTACTCGTACTAGACCATCATGCATTGTCATGGGTATTTTTTCGTGTTTTATCACTTGATTCTTTATGGACATTATTTCACCATATTGTTATAATATGGTGAAACAAAGCATTTTTAAATACGAGATTTAAATATGGTCAGCAAATTGATGACATTTTCGTCGAGTTGGTCTCATTATGCAGCATGCTATCGGCCGCTTCTTTGAGCCTGTCATGACTCTGATAAAAGTCTGTTCTATTACTTAAAATGAGGTCAGATATGATGAGAAAGTTGATTTATTTTTTCGGCATGATTCTCGGTGCGGCTTTTATAGTTAATACCATCTTCATCTCGCCTAGAAGATTCTACAATCACGATAATAGCGCTTTTTATGCCCTCATTATCCTTTCTGTTCTGACAATAATTGCATCAACATGGCAAATAACCAGAGAGCCTGTAAAGCTTCAATTATCCGAACCCGACAAGGTCTTTCTGCGAGTTTTCCGTATTGTGAACATTCTGGCTATACTTGTTTGCTTTACATTCGTTGTCATAATGAACTTTCTTACTGACCATTACCCTTATGCTATGCTGCGAAACGTATATTTTCTAATTATTCCGGCTGCAGTCAGTATCATCTTAGCCGCGCTGAGCTTGAAGGTGTACCCTCCCGTTCGCGTATGGGGCACAGTCATGACCTTGATTGCGCTGGTTCTGGCGGGTGCGATAAGTTTTTTTTATCTAAACTATATGCCCAAATTTTTGTTGAACGATGGCATAAATACTCTTCGCTCAGATACGGAATTTTCTCAAAAGGACGTTTATTACCCCATCAATTTCAGAAATGAACTGGATAAGAGTATTTATTTTGAATCGTTCAACTATAATTATAGCGGATACAATCCATACTTTTATCCAGCTGAAGAGCTGCATGGGCGTGTATATATTGATCCGTTCAACGATCAAATATTCGGAGCCAATCCGTTCTTTTACCCATTATATAATTACTCTTGCGATTCTTATGGTTATGATGAAAGCGGTCTTCATGTTGTTAAGGGATGTATTATTTTTAACCCAGCCACCGGTGAATATAAATACACAAATAAGCAAGAACTGAGGCTCAGCGCAGAAGGGCGGCCTGAGCTCAGCTGGAATTATATCCATGACAAAGATCTAAAGCACAGTGACGTATTCAACCTGTTTTTCAGGGATTGGAGTGTTTGGAAACATACTGGAGCGTCGGCTAAAGAGGGGAACCCAATGCTCGCTGTCAGCAGTGACGAGTGGACCTCAAGGATAAAGGATGTCTTGTATCCGCATAGTTTCCCTGAGGACGAGGCGCGTGCATACCTGAAAAGCATGGGAGATGAAGCGTTCAAAACAATTTTATTGGAAGAAATAAATGAATTGAATTCAGAATTTATAGACAAGACCATAGAAGTGTATTTCTTCGGTATTGATATCGCAACGTATCAAAACGGAGAAATCGTTTTGAGGCTGTAATAGAGCCGCTTAAATTTAACTGTGAGGTCACATATGAAAAGAAAGTTGATATGCAATTTCTTTATGATTCTCGGTGCGGCTATATTCGCAGGAACCATCTTGTTTGCGCCGATAATATTCATTAACGATGATAAGAGCGCATTTTATGCCCTCCTCATCATCTCAGTTCTGATGATAATTTCGGCAGTATGGTACAAAAACAGAGAGCCTGAAAGCTCTCAAATATCCGGGCGCGACAAGGCTTTTCTGCGGGCTTTGAGAACTGTGAACATTCTGGCCATACTGGTTTGCTTTGCGTTCATCGCCATAATGAATTTTCTTACGGGCCGTTACCCTGGTGAAATACTGCATAACGTGTATCTTCTTATTATCCCGGCTACAGTCAGCATCTTTATAGCCGCGCTGGGCCTGAAGGTGCGTCCTCCCATTCGCGTATGGAATATTGCCATCAGCACGGTTGCTCTTTTGATATCGGCTGCGCTCGTTTTTTGTTATTTGAGCTATAT
>JAEZIW010000029.1 GCA_023436525.1 Bacillota bacterium
TATTATACAATAATACCTAGGAAGTTACAATAAACACAGAACCTTGGCAATTGAATATGTTTGTATGTCGGGAGTCGGGCGGCTACCCAACTCCCGAATAGAGTTAGGATATCTTAATAAAAGTAAGTATTGCGAGAAGTAAAAGTCCTAGTTCTGATAATGTTATGATGGTGTTGCTGATAATTGTTAAAATCTTAATGAATTTATCCAAGATACAAATAAACCTCCTTTCTTTCGTATTTGCAATGTGCCGACTATTTAGAAATCTAAGTTTTTGGGTACATGAAAAAATCCTCCTTCTTCGGGTATAGATTTGGAGTTTGCTAGATTCTTTTATTTTTCTGTCTTATTAATGGGATGAGTGTGAGAATAAAAGGCAACAGCAAAACAAGGGCATCGTGATCAATATGAATATACAAACCCGACATAAAACTCCTTTCTTTAGTTTTTAAGAATAAAGCCCAAAAGGGGAAAAACAAAACGCCGTTTACTGGGGTAAACAGCTATTGAAGTGCTTTGTTATTGGACTATATAGATATTAATAATGTAGCATATTTTATGAAGAAAGTCAATAGGTTTTTGAAGATTTTTGAGCAATTTGTGATTGTTTCAGTATCATATCAAACATATTCAAAGGGAAATGGGGTTAACGCTCCATTTCTCCGCTAAGTATTTTAAGCAACCTTAAACTCACTCAGCCGCAGACTATCATTAGTCTCACATACGTTTTGAGCACATGATTCCACCAAAATCCCCTTAGTGTCATCAAACGCTTTAGCATCAAGGAATTTGAACCAAGCAAGATAGTTGTCGAGATACTTAGTAGCAACGCCGTTAAACGGTCTTATCCACTTCTTAAGACGCATGTGATAATTATTGACGTTCTGGATGTGGAAGATGCCCTTATAGGTCTTGTGCTCGATGATTTCATAGTGATCCATGTCCTTGCTGTCGGCAAAGGTCATATAACCCTTGAAACCATCGGTGCAAAGAATGTTGTCGTGGTTCATCAAACCACCAACCATTTCACGTACTCTCTCGGTGCGGATTCTGCCAAGGTTGGCAACTTTCGAGTATGTGTGCTTACTCCGATCTCTCGCAACGAGTACACAAACCTGTTCGGTACTAGACCCACGCTTCTTAGCAACGCCACCACGCTTACGGGCTTTGCGATATGTGATACCCTTCTTGCCTTTCTCTGAATAAAGGAAGAAAGTTTCGTCCATTTCTACGATACCATTAAAGGCTGTATCATTCGTTTTTTTTAGCGATTCTAAGAGTTTGTGCCGCCAGTAGAAAAGCGTCACATAGGAAACGCCAACGATTTCAGCAGACTTGCGGAGAGAGTAGCCCTTTAACATGCACTCAACAAACGGATTCCACTTCTCAGGGAACTTGGTGCGGCTCATAGGGGTGTTGGTCATATCACCAAAGGTTGAATTGCAATCGCGGCAAAGATAACGCTGCTTGCCTTTGTATGTGCCGTGACGTACAACGTGCTTAGAACCACAGTGAGGACATAAGAAGCCTTTGTTGAAACGGGCTTCACTAACCTCTTTGCGGAGGTTATCTAATTCCGTGGAGTCCTTAGAATCCTTTAAAGACGCTTGCAGAGCGATAATGAGTTGTTGTTTCTGCTCGTCCGTAAGATTATTGATGTTGATAGACATGGCTCGTTCCTCACTTTCTGATGGTATCTTATCATAGAATATGGGAAATGTCAACACTCAACTTTAACAGAGCCCTAAAAAATTTCTAATTTTTTCTCACAGTACCTTGCATTGTACAGTACCGTGTGGTATAGTGTATTCAACGGAAAAGGAGGTGCGTATTGAACACGCAGCTAAAAAAAGGAGTTTTGGAGCTTTGCGTACTCCAGCTGCTGCTGGATAAGGACCGTTACGGTTACGAGCTGGTGGCAGAGATATCCACAAGCGTGGAGATTTCAGAAGGAACGATTTACCCGCTGTTAAGACGGCTGAAAACCGACGGCCTGGTAAGCACATATCTGGAGGAGTCCAGCGAGGGGCCGCCAAGAAAATACTATCGGCTGACACAAACGGGTGAAGAAATGCGTGCGGCGCTGCTGGCAGACTGGCACGCGTTTACAGGCGGTGTGAACCGCATATTAGGAGGGCATAGTGAATAAGGAGCAATTTTTAAAGCAGCTCGGCGCGCACCTTAAACAGCTGACGACAGCCGAGCGAGACGACATCTTAAGCGACATTGAAGAATTCTTTGTCTATTCCGCCAAGGATGGTGAAACCGAGGCCGACACCGCGGCGCGGCTCGGAGACCCGAAAAAGCTTGCGAAGGAATACCTCGCGCAAGCCCATATTGCAAGCGCCAACGAAAAGCGCACGCCGAAAAATATGTTTCTCGCGTTTTTATACGCGGCCGGGCTCGGCACGGTTAACGCCTTGTACGCCATCTTCGTGGTGGGTGTGGGGTATATCGTAATCGCGTCGCTGTTCATCACGGCTGTGTCCGTCGGCCTTGCCGGTATCGCGGCCATTGCGGCCTCTGCCCTCTCATTTGCGGGGCTGGGCATCATCGTGCTGGTCGGCTTTCTCATCGGCATCGCGCTGATCAGTATGGGTGTATTGTTTTTCATCGGCATCATGAGTTTATCCAAAATCTTTCACAAGGGAAATATGGCTTTTCTCAACAAAATATCAGATAAGATTAAAGAAGCAGGAGTTAAAAAATGAGTACGACAAAAAAAGTGGTTTTAATAACAACATGTGTGCTGGTGGTGTGCCTCATCGCAGCCGCCGTCATCATCGGAACAAATTTCGGCAGAGTGGGCTCTCACGGCTGGTTCAGCCTGTTCTCCAGCAAGTCTGCAACCATTGAAGAGAGCGCATCACTCGATTTGGCCGGTATCGAAACAGTGAATGTGGACTGCGTGAGCGGCCATATCAACATTACGCCGGGGCAGCCGGGAGCCAAGCTGACCGGCAGCATTATGACCAGCAGCCCGAAGGAGAAATATCTGGTTGTCTCCAAACAGGGCAGCACGCTCACCGTGAAGTTTGATGCGGATATGATCTTCCCGCAGACCATCAACGCTGATGTGACGCTCAGCGTCGGGCTGCCTGCGGACACCAAAATCAACCTCAATGTGTCGGGCGCATCAGCGGATACACAGCTGAACGGCTTTAACAGCCTCAGCGATGTGCGCGTTGACAGCGCCAGCGGCGCTGCCCGTGTGAACGGCTGCGCAGGAAACCGGCTCAAAATCAATTTGACCTCGGGCCTGATTGATGTGACCGATACTGACTTTAATAATGTGGATGCAGGCTGTGTATCCGGCGATGTTAATCTGAAAAATATTTCGGGCAGCGCCAATGTCTCCAGCACATCGGGTACCGTTCGCATTGACGGCGTTTTAGGAGAACTCGCTGTGAACAGCACGTCAGGCAACGTATTATTAAGCCAGCCGCAGCAAGACTTAAAAGCCATGCGTGTTAATGTCACCAGCGGCAATATCGATTTGCAGCTCAATCCCAAGGCTGCGTTCAGCCTCACGGCAGATTCCACCTCCGGCGGCATCAAGACCGACTTTGATGTAACCATAAGCGGCAATGTATCCGAAGAGTTTATCGGCGACAGCCTCTCCGGCAAAATCAACGGCGGCGGTGAGCTGCTCGATTTATACACAACATCCGGCAACATCCGTATTTCCAAGATCAGCGAATAAGGTTTCCGGTAATAAAACCGTTAAACAGCCGGACAAAGCGCTTCCATGGCTTCAAGCCATGGGGGCGTTTTTGTATGCTGCCGTGATTTGCAGATTCCTTCCAAACATGCTCCTTTGACATTGTAGCCTTCGTTTATGCGCTGTTGGCCGATTATCACAAGTCGCTTTTTTAAGGCTTCTCCTCGAGGAGAAGCTGTCGCCGACAGGCGACTGATGAGGTGTTCGTTTGATAGCTTTATTATTGACACCTCATCCGGTGCTTCGCACCACCTTCTCCTCGAGGAGAAGGCTTTCGCAGACACACCATTACAATCATAAAACATATGCTTATCTATGTAATATAACAATTCGCATCCAATCAGCGTTTTATCATACCCGTGGCTTCATCGTATATTCGCTGCACCGACGGCACCGCCGCCGCCTCCAGCTCCGGGCTGAACGGCATCGGCACTTCAAGCCCGCAGCAGCGCCGAATTGGCGAGACCAGCTTCGAAAACGCCTCGCTCTCGGCCACCGATACCCCAATCTCTCCGGCGAAACCGCCCGTGCGGCTCGCTTCATGCACAATCAGCAGCCGGCCCGTCTTTTTCACGGACGCTATGACCGTATCCCTGTCAAGCGGCACCAGCGTTCTTAAGTCCACAACCTCGGCGCTGATCCCGTCACCTTGCAGCCGGTCAGCCGCTTTCAGACACTCGGGCAGCATGCGCCCGTACGACACAATGGTTAAATCGCTGCCCGCCCTTTTCACGTCCGCCTGGCCGATCGGCACCGCATCATCGCCTTCGGGCACGGGGCCTTTCGTGCCATACAACGTTTTTTGCTCCAGAAACACCACCGGGTTGTTGTCTCTTATGGCTGAAATCATCAGCCCCTTGGCATCCGCCGGTGTAGACGGCACCACAACTTTAAGCCCCGGCACATTGCAAAGCCAGCCTTCAGGGCATTGGCTGTGCTGCGCCGCCGCGCCCGTGCCCGACCCCGCCGCAGCACGCAGCACCATCGGCACACACGCCTTGCCGCCGAACATGTAATGAATCTTCGCCGCCTGATTCACCAGCTGATCCATCGCAATGGTTATAAAATCGCTGAACATAATCTCGGCAACGGGCCGCATGCCCATCAGCGCCGCGCCTGCTGCCGCGCCCGCAATCGCCGCTTCGGATATCGGGGTGTCCATCACACGCTGCTCGCCAAACTCGTCAATCAAATCGGCGGTCACTCCGAAAGAACCGCCGTATGCGCCGATGTCCTCGCCCAGCAGAAACACATTCTCATCGCGCCGCATTTCAATCCTCAAAGCCTCGCGTATCGCCTCGGCATATGTCAGGTCTCTCATCCGGTTCTCCTTCATGCGTATACACCGTCGCAGACGGTATCCGTGCTCGGATACGGGCTGCTCTGCGCGAACGCCAGTGCGGCATCCATGGCCTCTCTTGCGCGGCAGTCGATGCTTTCCAGCTCCTCGGCAGACACGACCCCCTCTGCCAGCAGATCGGCTCTCATGCGCACTATCGGGTCTTTCTCCCGCCACTGCGCAATCTCCTGCGCGGTTCTGTATACGTTTTTATCGCTCTTCGAATGCCCGTGTATCCGATATGTCTCGCATACCAGCAGCATCGGGCCGTTTTTTCTCACCTCGTCGGCGGCTTTCACAGCCTCGCGGTATACCCCCACGGCGTCATTGCCGTCAATGGTTTTGCTCAGCATACCGTAGCTTTGCGCGCGCTTTGCAATATCCGCCACGTTCATTGCGCGGCTGCGGCTCATCGAGAGGCCGTATTGGTTGTCTTCGCAAATGAATAAAACGGGCAGCTTCCAAACCGAAGCGAGGTTCAGCGCCTCGTGAAACGAACCCTGATTGGTGGCGCCGTCGCCAAAAAAGCAGACGGCAATCTGCCCTGAGCTTTTTTGCTTGATGGCCAGTGCCGCGCCCACGGCCAGCGGCACACCCCCGGCCACCACACCATTAGAACCAAAGTTGCCGTTTTCGGGGTCGGCAATGTGCATAGAGCCGCCTCTCCCGCCGCAGCAGCCGGTTTGCCTGCCCATCATTTCTGCCATCATCGCGCCTATATCAATGCCCTTGGCAATGCAGTGTCCATGCCCGCGGTGTGTGCTGAAAATCACGTCCGTCGCTTGCAGCGCCGCCATCACGCCCGCTGCCACCGCTTCTTCACCTATATAAAGATGCGTGGTGCCATGCATCACGCCATCCGCAAACAACCGAGCCACCTGCTCCTCAAAGTATCTGATGAGCAGCATATTTTTGTATATCTGTTGAGCCTTGTCTTTCGCTATAACCATAAACCACCTTCCGCTTGCGGTTGCAAAATCAACATATGCATATTATCGCTAATTATTTTCTGTTTTTCAATAACATTTTATCATAAAACTAATCTTTATCCAGTGAATTTCTTGTGAACAGACATCTCAGGCTTAAGCGTTGACGTTTGTCCGTCTAAGTGCTAAAATTTTAATATTTGCTAGACCGTAACGAATATTGAAGGAGACTTTCATGAAAACAAAAAAAATGGCAGCACTGCTGCTGTGCATACCGCTCGTTTTCTCCGGCGGCTGCTCTCTGATCTCCATTGACCAGGAAAAAGCCGACGCAATTGAAAACGCAAAAGTGCTCGCTGAATACAAGGATACCGACATCACCAAACAGCAGGTGGTGCAATATATGAACCAGCAGCTGTCTCAGCAGGGCATGACATTGAAAGACATGGAATCGAACGAAGCCAACTGGGATGCATACTTAAACTCCAGCATCAATTATCTTGCGATAAACGAGATCGCGCTGGAAAAAGCGGCCGAGCTTGGCTTTGATCAGCTGACCGAAGACGAAAACAAAGAGATAGACGATCAGTATAACAGCACCCTTGACCAGGTAAAGTCTTATGTGGATTATTTGGCTCAGGCAGCGGTTGATAAGGATGCAACCAAGAATTACGATGAAGAGCACAAGAAAATAATGGATGATTATTTTAAGTCTCTGGGCTATACGCAGGACACGTTTCGTGATGTGATTAAAAACGACTTTATCGTGAAAAAAGTGTATGATGATGTGATCAAGAATATTGCCGTGACCGATGAAGATGTCAAGGCGGAATACGACAGTCAGCTGAAAATGCAGCAGGGCAACGTTGAGAACGATCCCTCTTTCGTGGAGATGCAGGCCTCTTTTGGCGGACGCATACTCTTTTATCCGCCGGGTTACATGAATGTGCGCCATATCTACCTCGCCTTTGATGACGAGACAAAAAGCACCGCGACCGAGGCTTACGGCAAAGACGACAAGAGCGAATACGAAACGCTGATTACCCAAGGCAAAGCTGCCCTGAAAACCAAGATTGATGACATTCAGTCGCGTTTGAATTCGGGTGAAGACCTCGCAAAATTGATGGAGGAATACAACGATGATTCCGTGTTTAACATGGAGACATACAGTACCGAAGGCGTGGAGATGGGTCCGTACAAGAATAACGACAACCCCGGCTACCTTGACGCCATTGCCAAGCTCACCAAGGAAGGGCAGGTCAGCGAGCCGCTTGTAAATTATAACGGCGTTTACTTTATCCAGTGCGTTAAGCTTCTTGCGGGCGCAGTGCCTTATGAAGACGTAAAGGATGACATGAAAACGACGATGCTCAGCAGCAAGCAGCAGACCGAATGGCAAACCGTAACGAAGGGCTGGGTTGACGACGCGAAGGCCGCAGGTACGCTCAAGACTTACGCCGACAGATACTAACCAAATCATCAAAGCGCCCGCTCATGCAGGCGCTTTTTTTGTCCCGAATTCTCCGCCAGAAGAACCCTTCTCCTCCGAGAGAAGACATCTCGTTGATACACCCCGTTAGTCATTGTTATGAATAGTCATTGTTTCGGTTATCCTGAGGAGTGAATCGACTACTGCGCGTTCACTACGGTAGCGGAAAGAATGACCCTTAACGCAACTTATCGTTTTGCGCAAAGTGATTCCGGGCTTGTCTGCTGAGAAGCGAATCGGAATCTAATGAAATAAGCATTGCAGTTCCATTATCAGTGATCGCTTACGCTCCAGAATGATATAAGTGCACTTTTTACACGCTGGCCTTCCCCTCGATGAGAAGGCGACGGCTCTACGTCTTAACGCCGAGGCTGTAAAATAACTGACAATGCCAACAGCCAGTGCGCCCCTCATTGCATCACAGGACTATGCAAGCGGGCAAATTAATGGCATAATTAAACATAATAATAATCAGGAGATACTGCCGTATGGATATCATCCGGTATATCGAATCGCAATTCGCGCCGTTTGCCGTCAGCCCGTTTAACACGGTTGACAGCCTTATATTTTCAAAACTGTCGTATGTTCGCTTCGACGGCATTGTTCCGTTTCTGGGTGAAAAGAAAAAAGAAATCTGCCTTACCGAGCTTCTTAAGGCAGAGGCCTTTGATTCGATGTTCATGAATTTGAGCGACCGTGAAACCCACCTGCGTTTTCTGTTCGCGCTGGCTGCCAGCCCCAGATACCGCGGCACACGGTTGAATTTCTATGTCAACCATTCTGACCCCGTCACCGAGAAGCAGTTCTCCGCGATCACGTTTTTGACGGATGACGGCACAGCGTATGTGGCGTATCGCGGTACCGATTCCACCTTCATCGGCTGGAAAGAGGATTTCAACATGGCCTATTTAAGCCCTGTTCCGTCTCAGCAGGATGCCGTCAGGTATCTCGACACTGTTGGCAGGCAGTTGAGCAAATCAAAGCCCATTCGCGTGGGCGGGCATTCAAAAGGCGGCAATCTCGCGGTGTATGCCGCAACCAAATGCAGCCCGTCGGTGCAAAAACGCATCACCGGCATTTACAACCACGACGGCCCCGGCTTTAAAGAGAGCTTGTTTGAAAGCCCCGCATTTGCACGCATCCAAAACCGCATTCATACCACTCTGCCCGAGTCGTCGCTTGTGGGCTTGCTGCTGCGGCAGCACAAAGGGTACGTCGTTATTAAAAGCAGCAACCGAGGCATCAAGCAGCACGACCCGTTTTCCTGGATTGTAGAGGACGGCGACTTTGTTTATGCCGGAGAGCTTAAGGGCGGCGCAAAGCTGCGCGATAAAACCATTGACCAATGGCTGGAGACGCTGACGGACGAAAAACGCAAGCTCTTTATTAACACGCTTTTTGATGTGGTTGAAGCCTCCGAATCGCAAACGCTGCACGAGTTCTCTCAGGAATGGCACAAAAGCGCAACAGCCATGCTTTACGCCATCAAACAAATTGACCCCGAAACGCGCAAATTCGTTTTTCAAACGCTGACGGCGTTTGCAAAGATGTCGCTCAAAAACCTTTTTCGCAATAAAGATAACGCCGCCGAGCAGGATCCTCAATCGGTATCATAACCCGGCAGCGGGGATGAAGCCTGTGTATTTTTGTTTCAGCTCGAGTATCCGATGCACACTCTGTACCAACCGCTCACGCGTTAAGCGCCCCTCCTGCACAGCCTGATACATCGCGTCCAGCACCTGCTTTTGCAGGCTCACATGCTTGCCAACCAAAACGACATCGCCGCCTGCCAGAATATGGCGCACGGCCCCTTCGCCCACGCTGCACTGAGACCGCAGCCCCTGCATACGCATATCATCCGATATCACCACACCGGCAAATCCCATCGATTCGCGCAGCAGGCCGGTAATGACTGTGGGCGACAGCGATGTAATGTTCTCAGGGTCAACCTGCGGATACGACAAATGGCCCACAAGCATCGCGTCGATACCCGCTTCAACGGACGCGGCAAACGGCACCAGCGAATAGCTCGCCAGCTTTTCCGGCGAAACATTGATGACAGGCAGCGTTTGATGCGAATCCTCAATTGTGTTGCCGTGGCCCGGAAAATGCTTGCCGACCGATGCGGCACCCCCGTCGTGCAAGCCCCTGACGGCCTCTCGGATGAGCGCGGCAACCTTCTCGGCGTCCCCGCCGAATATACGTTTGCCAAGGAACGTGTCAGCCGGACTGTCTGCCAAATCAATCACAGGCGCGAAATCGGTCATAATGCCCACCTCACGCAGCTTTTGCGCAATCCTTTTAAACTGTTCATACACAATCACAGGGTCGTTTTTCTTGCCCATATTGTAGGCTGTCAGCAGTTTTGGCTCCCACTGCCCTTTAAACCGGTCAACCCGGCCGCCCTCCACATCAAGCCCAATCATCACCGGCACACCTTTAACGGCGTATGTCTGAATAATGTCGGTCAGCCCTTTTGTCTGATCAAATGTTTTGGTATTCCAACCAAACAGCATCACATTGCCGATGCTGTAATCGCGCATCAACTGCGCGCTCTCCGGCGCAATCTCGTCAGTGCCCACAAAGCCGATCATGACCATCTGACCGATCAGTTCCTGGTCGCTCATCGACGTGATGATGCTGTCAATCGTGACGGGTTCCGGCGTTGGTTCCGGTGTGGGTTCGGGTGTCGGCTCCGGCGTTGGCTCCGGTGTTGGCTCGGGTGTCATTATCGGCGTGG
Organism: Bacillota bacterium; assembly: GCA_023436525.1. Classification (GTDB taxonomy): domain Bacteria; phylum Bacillota; class Clostridia; order Christensenellales; family SZUA-584; genus SZUA-584. The sequence goes on from JAEZIW010000029.1 coordinate 10,216, forward strand.
GTTCCGGCGTCGGCTCTGCCGTCGCACTCACAGCTGTCTCTTGCGGCGCGCAGGCTGATGCGACCAGCAACAGCCCAATTATTAAAACGGTTATGATTCGTCTGATCATCTGATTCCAATCCCATTGTTATTTTTAAGCCGTGGGGCTTTCACAGCGCCGCTTTTTTAACCGCGCTGGTTAACGGCTCTTTTTTCCATTTCATCTATCATACCATGACTTTGCAATTTCGCAACCGATTCTCGCGTTTTCGCGCAGACTTTACAAAATATGAAACATCGTTTATAATAAATTCTGTTGTATTATAAGTATCG
>JAEZIW010000080.1 GCA_023436525.1 Bacillota bacterium
CATATATTCTTTCGCTCTTTTGAGCTTATCAACTTCAGTAATCATATTGCTTCCCCCACATCACATTACTTTATCAACGCTGAACAATACAAATACCTTTCGACATAGCTTTCCGGTTTCCTTCCTTACAACAAAAAGCACAGTACTACAGGGTTTCTGACAAGATAATCGTGTCCTTTTTAAGTGATTGATTGCGAAGTCTGCAACACAGTGATAAAAACCATGATTCAAGTGCTTTTCCATGGGCCGTCATCGGCATGATAAAAACGCAGCACCGAAACGGTACTGCGCTTTTTTTCAAATATTGTTGTGCGTTATATGGCTTAATACATGCCCGGCATTCCGCCCGGAGCCGCCGGCATACCGGCACCCTTTTCTTCGGGAATGTCCGTTACGATGCTTTCCGTTGTCAGCAGCATCGACGCAATGGACGCCGCGTTCTGAATGGCGCTTCTCGTCACCTTTGTCGGATCGATAATGCCCTTGGCCACCATGTCGCCGTATTCGTTCTTCGCCGCATCGTAACCGAAATTGGTATCGTTCGCGTTCTTGATCTTGTCGACAATCACGCTGCCCTCAAGGCCTGCGTTGGTCGCAATCTGGCGAACAGGTTCTTCGAGCGCGCGCATCACAATCTGCATGCCCGTCTTCACATCGCCTTCAAGATTGTCGATCGCTTTCGCCACATCCTTGGCCGCATGCAGCGAGGCCACACCGCCGCCCGGCACAATGCCTTCCTCAACGGCTGCACGTGTAGCGGCCAGCGCGTCTTCAATGCGCATTTTGCTTTCCTTCATCTCGGTTTCGGTTGCCGCACCCACCTGAATCACAGCCACGCCGCCCGCGAGCTTCGCAAGGCGTTCCTGCAGCTTCTCACGGTCGTAATCGGATGTGGTTTCTTCAATCTGCGCTTTGATCGAGCTGATGCGCGCTTTAATTTCAGACGGGTCTCCCGCGCCTTCAACAATTGTGGTGTTTTCCTTATCCACTTTAACCTGACGCGCCTTGCCGAGCATCTCGATTTTGGCTTCCTTAAGCTCAATACCGATTTCGTCGGAAATCACCTGTCCGCCGGTCAGTATCGCGATATCCTGCAGCATCGCTTTGCGTCTGTCGCCAAAGCCGGGAGCCTTCACAGCAACACAGCTGAATGTGCCGCGCAGCTTGTTGACAATCAATGTGGTGAGCGCTTCGCCTTCCACATCCTCGGCGATGATGAGCAGCTTCTTGCCCAACTGCACAACCTGCTCCAATATCGGCAGCAGTTCCTGTATGTTCGAGATCTTTTTATCTGTGATCAGAATCAACGGTTCGTCGAGCACCGCTTCCATTTTCTCAGTATCGGTAACCATGTAAGCCGATGCATAGCCTCTGTCGAATTCCATACCTTCCACAACAGACAGCTCTGTCTTCATCGTCTTGCTTTCTTCCACGGTGATGACGCCGTCGTTGCCGACCTTCTCCATCGCTTCCGCAATCAGCGAGCCGATCTCTTCGTCGCCCGCCGAGATGGATGCAACCTGAGCAATAGCCTTGGTGCCGGAAATCGGGTTAGAAAGCTCCTTTAAGCTGTTCACGGAAATTTCTACAGCCTTCAAGATACCCTTTTTAATCACCATCGGGTTCGCACCGGCAGCAACATTCTTTAATCCTTCGCGGATAATGGCCTGCGCCAGCAGTGTGGCTGTGGTGGTGCCGTCGCCCGCGACATCGTTGGTCTTCGTCGCAACTTCTTTAACAAGCTGTGCGCCCATATTTTCAAACGGGTCTTCCAGCTCAATTTCCTTCGCAATGGTCACACCGTCGTTGGTGATAACCGGCGAGCCGAATTTCTTATCGAGCACAACGTTTCTGCCCTTGGGTCCGAGTGTCACTTTCACTGTATCAGCGAGCTGGTTCACGCCGGATTCAAGCAAGCGTCTTGCGTCTTCTCCGTATTTAACCTGTTTTGCCATAATTCATCATCCTCCTATATTTCGTTTATTCCACAGTCGCAAGCAAATCGCTCTGGCGGACGATGATGTATTCTTCTCCGCCAACCTTAACTTCGGTGCCCGCATATTTGCTGTACAGAACCTTCTGACCAACCTGCACGGTCATTACAACTTCTTTTCCGTCGACCATGCCGCCGGGGCCTACCGCCACAACTTCCGCTGTCTGCGGTTTTTCCTTCGCGCTGCCTGTCAGTACGATACCGCTCTTTGTGGTTTCCTCGCTCTCAAGGCTCTTAATTACAACTCTGTCGCCCAATGGTTTTATGGACATAATAGAAACCTCCTTATAGATATGATATTTGATTCATATTTTTGCCTTTGCATTGTTAGCACTCGCTTTGTTTGAGTGCTAACAGAACTAATAATAATATATAAGAGAAATGATGGCAAATTCAAAATTTGTCTTATTTCCTCAAAAATCTATATTGAAACGCTTTTACGATGGAATATGTTCGAATATAAATACGATTTGCTTGTTTTGCTCTTGATATCGCCTGTTTTTAAGTATTTTATAAAGCTGAGCAGGACTTTTTTAGAATGCGTTGAATACTTAATTATTGTATGGTCTCCATGCAGGCTTTCAAACGGCACCCACAACAAAACTGACGCTTCGCAGCCTCTTGTTTTTTATGCTCAAGATACTGCATTCACAGCAATATTTAGAAATAACCAATGGCATATCTTCGCCGTATCGTGTATAATGAACGCACATTTCGGCGGATTATGTGATAAATTTCGGCGCTGGGGGCAGCGCGGAATTGGGGAGCACAAAGCATGGATAAATGGGACAAGCGTTTTATGGACTTAACGTCGACCATCGCCAAATGGTCAAGCTGTTACAAGACCGACCGCAGCGTGGGCGCGGTTATCGTTAAGAACAAGAGGATTCTCACCACTGGCTACAACGGCGCACCGGCAGGCCTGAAAAGCTGTAAGGAAAAAGGCGAATGCCTGCGTCAAAAGCTCGGCATCCCGTCCGGCACTCAGCACGAGCTGTGTTACGCCGTACACGCCGAACAGAACGCGATCATTCAAGCCGCCAAGCTCGGCATCAGCATTGAAGGTGCCACAATGTACTGCACGCACCAACCCTGCGTGATCTGCTCAAAAATGATCGTCAATGCGGGCATCAGCCGCGTCGTCTATTTGAAGCCTTATCCCGACGATTTTTCGCACGAGATATTCAAAGAGGCCGGTGTAGAGCTCGTCAAGTACAAAGGTTGATCCGCCGATTAATTTGTTTATCTATTGATAACAAGCGCCTTTTGGGGTAATATTATGTGGTGTATGCACACGCATACACCACATTTTGTGATGCAAAAGAGGAGAAACTATGGCCAAAGAATACAGCGCGAGCGACATTCAGGTGCTCGAAGGGCTCGATGCGGTACGCAAGCGACCGGGCATGTATATCGGCTCCACCGGTCAAAAAGGGCTGCACCACCTGCTTTGGGAAATCGTTGATAATTCTGTGGACGAAGCGGTTAACGGCTATGCCGACAAAATCAGTGTCACGCTGCATACGGATAACTCTGTCACTGTGGAGGATAACGGGCGCGGCATTCCTGTGGGTATCCATCCCGAGAAAAAAGTGTCCGGTGTAGAGGTTGTGTTCACACAGCTGCACGCGGGCGGTAAATTCAACAACGATACGTACACATACGCGGGCGGCCTGCACGGCGTGGGCGCATCCGTTGTCAACGCGCTGTCGCGCTGGCTGCACGTTACCGTTTGCTCAGGCGGCAAAATTTACGAACAGCGTTACGAAAGCCGTCTGAAAGGCGGCAAGATAGAAAGCGGGCGGGCGGTCACCAAGCTTGAGGAAACAGGCACCACAAAAAACCGCGGCACCAAAATCACTTTTCTGCCGGATGACCGCGTTTTTGAGACAATCAATTTCAGCTTTGATACCGTGTCGTCGCATTTACGCGTTATCTCCTTTTTAAGTAAAAACGTTAAAATCACGCTGACAGACGAGCGCATATTAAAGGACGGACGCCCGAGGAAGGTCGTGTTCGATTATCAGGGCGGCATCATCGATTTCGTTCAGTATTTGAACGAGGAAAAAACCGTGCTGCACAAAACGCCGATCTATTTTGACGGCGAAAAGAACGACGTACGCGTTGAAGTCTCAATGCAGTACAACGATACATACAACGAAAACATCCTCTCGTTTGTGAATAACATTATCACGGCGGACGGCGGCACCCACGTATCCGGGTTCAAGGCGGCGCATACCAAGGTGATGAACGAATACGCGCGCGCTTCCGGTCTCCTGAAGGAAAAAGAAGAGAACCTCTCTGGCGACGACTATCGCGAAGGTCTTTGCGCCGTGATCAGCGTGAAGATGAAGGACGCGCAGTTTGAAGGGCAGACAAAGGCCAAGCTCGGTAATACCGAGGTGAAAACCATCGTTGAAAGCATTGTACAGGACAAGCTTTCGCTGTTCTTTGCGGATCTTAACAACACCGCGATGGCGGGCGAGCTTGTGGGCAAGGCTGTTCGTGCCGCTAAGGCGCGCGAAGCCGCCTCCAAGGCCAAGAAGCTGGAACGCCAGCGCAGCAAGCTTGAAGGCGCACCGCTGGTCGGCAAGCTCTCCAGCTGCTCCGGCCGCGACGCTAAGGACAACGAGCTTTTCATCGTAGAGGGCGACAGCGCGGGCGGCAGCGCGAAGCAGGGCCGCGACCGCCGCTTTCAAGCCATCCTTCCGCTGCGCGGCAAGCCGCTCAACGTGGAAAAAAAACGTCTCGATCAGGTGATTGAAAACGTTGAGTTCCGCTCCATTATCACGGCGCTCGGCACAGGCTTCGACGGCGTTTTTGAGGAAGCCGATTTAAAATATCACAAGATAATCATACTCGCGGACGCCGATCAGGACGGGGCGCACATTCGCGCAATACTGCTGACATTCTTTTATCGTTATTTCCGCGATCTGTTAACAGCAGGCCATATATTCATCGGCCGTCCCCCGCTTTACCGCGTTCACAAGGGCAGTAAATCCGTCTACGCGTATACCGACACCGAGCTCAAGGCCGCGCAGGCCGAATTCGGCAAGGATGCCAACGTGCAGCGCTACAAGGGCCTTGGCGAGATGAACCCCGAGCAGCTCTGGGAAACCACGATGAACCCGGCACAGCGCAAGCTTTATCGCGTGGAGCTGGACGACGCGGCGGAAGCCGAACGACTGGTCACACTGCTGATGGGCGACAAGGCCGAGCCACGAAAGGAATACATCTCGGAGCATGCCAATTTCAACAAGGAAGACAGCTTTTATAATGAGAAGGTGATGAGCCATGTCCAATAAAAATGAAGCAATCGCCAGTGAAATCACTCCCGTCTCGATGAGCGACATGATGCACGATTCGATGATACCGTTTGCCGAATACGTGATTATGGACAGGGCCCTGCCGCGCGTGGAAGACGGTTTAAAGCCCGTTCAGCGACGCATACTCTACACAATGCTGGAGCTGGGCTTAACGCCGGACAAGCCTCACAGAAAGTCTGCCCGTATCGTCGGCGATACACTTGGCAAATACCATCCGCATGGCGACAGTTCGGTTTATGACGCGATGGTCCGTATGGCGCAGGATTTTGTAATGCGCGCGCCGCTGGTGAACGGCCACGGCAACTTCGGGAGCATGGACGGCGACTCTGCCGCCGCGATGCGTTACACCGAAGCACGCCTCTCCCCCATTGCCATGGAAATGCTTGCGCATATTGAAAAAGACACGGTGCGCTGGTCGTTTAACTTCGATGATACATTAAAAGAACCTGAAATGCTGCCCGCACGTTATCCGAATTTGCTGGTTAACGGCGCGGCAGGCATTGCCGTGGGGCTGGCGACCAACATACCGCCGCACAATTTAGGCGAGGTGATTGACGGCGTTGTTGCACGCATACGCAACCCGCATCTGTCGCTGGAAGAATTGATGACGCTGATTCCCGGGCCGGATTTCCCGACAGGCGGCTACTTGCTCAATCTCGATCAACTCAAAGAAGCGTATGCCACCGGCCGCGGCAAAATTGCCATGCGTGCCCAAACCACGATTGAAAAAGGCTTAAACGGCAAATCGCTGATTGTGATTAACGAAATGCCTTATCAGGTGAACAAAGCTGCCATGCTCGAAAAGATATTGCAGGTGACCGAGCAGAAAAAAGAGATGTTTGCGGGTATTTGCGATATTCGCGACGAATCCGACCGCAACGGTTTGCGTGCTGTAATTGAGGTGCGTAAGGATTACGACCCAAAAACGATACTCAACTGCCTCTATAAATACTCGGATATGCAGACGACGTTCGGCATCAACATGGTGTGCATTGCGGACGGGCAGCCCAAGCAGCTCTCGCTGATGAGCATTATCGACCATTACATCCGTTTCCAGAAGGAAATCGTCACACGCCGCACGCAGTACGACCTTGAAAAGGCACGCCAACGCGAGCATATACTCGCCGGGCTTATTATCGCGGTTCAAAACATCGACGAGGTCATCCGCATCATCCGCGCATCCTCGTCGCCCAAGGAGGCGCGCGATAAGCTGATGGCGCGCTTCGGCCTCACGCAGATACAGGCACAGGCGATACTCGATATGCGCCTTGCGCGGCTGACGGCGCTTGAAATTGAAGCGCTGCAGAAGGAATACGCGTTCATACTCGAAACGATCAAACGGCTGGAAGAGATTCTGGCATCCGAGATAAAGCTGATGAACGTTATCGTTAACGAGCTAAACGAGATCAAAGAAAAATACGGTGACAAGCGCCGCACCAAGATACTCGATACGAATCACGAGATCGAGATCAATGAGGATGAGTTTAAATCCGTTGAGGATTGCGTCATTATACTGACGAACAACGGATTCTTGAAACGCATCAGCCAGAAATCGTTCCAAAAATCCGCACAGACCGAAGACGACGGTGTGAAGACCATCGTCTCATCGAACACCGGTATGCGGGTGCAGATATTCACAAACCAAGGCAGTTTGTATACGCTGGCCTCCACAGACATTCCCGACTGCAAGCTCAAAGACAAGGGCAAGCCGCTCTCCGCCATCATCGCGGGCATTGACCCCAGCGAGAGCATTGTGGACCTGTTCTCGGTGGCCGAATACAAGGACGCAGACGTGTTCTTCGCCACGCGCGGCGGGCTGATTAAGCGCACGCATTTAAGCGAGTATGATGTGCGCAACAAGAAGATTGTGGCGTGCGGCCTCGCTGAGGGCGATACGATCGTCTCCGTCAGCATACTGCCGGAAGAAAGCGACTGGCTCATCATCACGAAGCTCGGTATGGGCATTCGGTTCAACTCCGAGGATGTCAGCGCAATGGGCCGCGCGGCGAAGGGTGTCAAGAGCATATCGCTGCAAAAGGGCGACAGTGTGGTGATGGCATCGCCGGTGAATGAGCAGGACGACGTCGCGCTGTTTACCGACCTTGGGTATGCCAAGCTCACACGCGTTTATCTGTTTGAAACGCAGAAGCGCAGCGGCAAAGGCTTAAAGGCGCTCTCGCTGCTCAAGAACGGCTCGACAGGCACCTGCGTGGCCGCGGCGTTTACAATCTCCGACCCCTGCGGCATACTCGTGACGCTGAAGAGCGGACAGAATTTCTCGCTCTCCTCCGAGCAGCTCGACCGACAGGACAGAAACGGCAAAGGCACGTCGGCCGTGCTGGCCGTGCTGGGCGACAGCGTGGTGTTCGCGGGCAAATCGTTCCTCGCGTAAGAAAAGCAAGAAGCCGCTCAACCGAGCGGCTTTCAGCGTGTCAAAAAAGGTACTTATGTCATTCCGTTGGAGCGTGAGCGATCGAGGAATCCCCCTTCTACAAAGCGTATTTCATGGGATTCCAATCCACTTCGTAGCCGACAGGCTCGGAATGATGAAATAGGGTTTATCGACAGTCTGGAAGCCGCTCAACCGAGCGGCTTTTGTTATATCGAAAATTGGTGATTGACGAACAAGGTCAAAGTTACACCGTCACAATCCTCAGTCAGCAAAGCTGACAGCTCCTTTCAAAAGGAGCCATAATTCATCGTATCGTAGCGGCGGGTTTCCATGCCCGCCAGCAAGAGCACCACTCCTTCCATCAAATGCCGGATTTAAAAATCCGTCATTTGCCACCTCCCTCTCGGAGGGAGGCAGGGGTACTGCGCATTAAAGGCCTCCTTTTGAAAGGAGGTGGCACGCGCCAGCGTGACGAAGGATTACAGTGCCTGCACGTTAAAAATCGGAGGCCATACCCCAAGGGGCAGGCTCTGGAAGCCCTCCCCTATACATTGAAACTCGAAAATAGACACCTATACCCCGAAGGGAGATGGAAGGGTCAAGACCCTTCCCTACAATTCGCGGGTATACGCCACAGCGTGGCGGAGATTACATCCGGCGCTGACGGAACGACACGGAGGACGTTCCCTACCATTCGTACTTATAGCTTCCCCTTTTATCCGTGTCAGCTGCACTCAAACTGGTTTTGCCCTTCGTTGAAGCAATAGCGGTTTTTGCCGCAGTCCTTCGCCTGATACAGCGCCTGATCCGCACGGTATATCAGTGTGTTCTCGCTGTCAATCTTCTGCCCCATTGTGATGCCCATGCTCACGGTAATGGGGTGCATTGAAAAGGACTGTTCATTGCGAATACTGTCAAAGAATCGCTCAGCAGCATTTATCATCTCCTGCTTGTCGCCGAAAAAATACCCCGCGAATTCATCGCCGCCCCAGCGGCAGACCACCCCGGCTTCGTTGAACACCTGCGCGGCAAGCTGACCGATGACGCGCAGCACCTTATCGCCCACCAAATGCCCGTATGTATCGTTGACTGCTTTGAAATTATCAATATCAAATACAAACACACAGAACGTACCGCGCTGCGGTACTTCTGCCAGCGCTTTTTCGAGGCTTTCCCCCCATCCGCGCCGGTTTGGCAACCCGGTTAACATATCTGTCTTGGTTATGCTCAGCATCATACTGTCGTTCTTGCGGATAATGCGGTTCGCGACAAACAGCACACACATAGCGACCAGCACATAAATCACGATATCGCGAATGGCCTGTGCGTACATCGAACGCGCAAGCACCGAGGTATCCTTTTTAATCAGCAGATACCAGCCTAGATCTTCCACATAGCGCGTAATATAAAAACCGCCCACAGATTCGCTGTTAAACGGAATGACCTTAAGCACATCTTGATTCGAGAGTATCGTCTCCCTGTTGTCATTGAGAATACCGTCATCAAATACGTTTTTTTGCTCGACGGTACCCAGCTGCGTATCCGCCATCACGAGGCCGTCATTACTGAAAAGCAGCGCCTCGAGCCCATATTCATCCTCAAAGGATTTGAGCAGCGTCTGTACCTGATTCATCATCAGCCCCACGCCCGTCACACCCAACAGCTTGCCGCTTTCATCCGTCATTCGGCAATTAACGAATACCGAAAGTTGGTTATGGTTGGCCTCATCCGTGTCAACATCCAGGTCATAAATCATGTCGCTTTCTGTGAACGTATAATACCAAATATCATGCGAGTCGTTTTCGTTTATCACCTTGTTTAGGCCATTGAAATGATAATAGCTTTTCGTCGTATCGGAAACGAGGAAAACCGAGTCATAACCATACTTCTCTTTGAACCCCAGCAGATATTGCCGCAGCGATTCCTGATGCTCGGCTGTGTTATCCGTCTTTTCTGTTTTCAGCCATTGCTTTAAAAAGTTGTCGTTCGCCATTGTCAGCGAAACAAATATCGGCTTTGTCAGTTCATTGCGTATTTCCGAATAGATATTCGTGGATGTCAGCTTTGATATATTCATAATATCATCGTTAATGATATCGCTGTATGTGCTGGCACTGGTCAGTGTCACGGCAACAAACCCAACAAGAATAATCGCACAGATCAGGATGTTCGTACTCAATTTGAATTTGCGATCCATATTAACCTCATCTATTTCTATTTTATAAGTATATATACACATTTAGGCCATTTTCAAACCCGGCCAAAAGCAGCATATGGGCCAATCAAAAAGGAACGGCTCTTGAAACCGTCCCTCGTTAATTCTTAATCGTATTGTTCGTTCTATCGTCTTATTTTGTAGCTGTATTGCGGCTTTTTGCGCGGCGCAAAGCGTTTGCGGCGCTTATGGTTCTGCGTGAGCAAACGGAACACAAGAAACCCGATCAGCCCCACGGGAATGAGCAGCCACAGCCATATTCCGCCTTGGCCTTTTTTATCGCTGATGGCTTCCGGAATCATCGGCGGCATTTTGGTCACGGCTGTGCCGCCCTGCACGTTGCTCTCGGTACCGGCCTGCAGCACATCGCGCGTGGCCACCAGCGGGCCGCTGTACAGCGTTGCACCCGTGTTTTTGCTCGTGTACGTTACCGTGCCGAGCACCTCATCCTTTTGAATCGGCGCCAGCAGCTTGTCACCCTTGGCGAACACCGTTTTTACCTCAACGCTGTCCGTGCCGTCAATCAAGCCTTGAGCCGCTTCCTTGGGAAGCGTTACTGAAACGCCTTTACCGGGCTGAGCAAATTCGAGCAAACCGCCTTTTTCGTCCGTTATCGCGCAGTTTTCCACCGGCACCTGCACGGGCGGCAAGTCTTTCGCCACATCAGCAAGGCTGACGGTTTTGTAGCTGTTGAACCCAAAATCAAAAAGCTCTTGAGCCGCGGGCCATCTGTAATTGCTGTTCTCTTCCGGATAATTGAATAGCAGACAGATCAAATTCATGCCATCATGTGATGCCGAAGCAACCAGACAGGCTCCTGCAATTTTTGTAGACCCCGTTTTCATACCTGTGGCGTATGCGTAATAATACTTATTGTCCGGAACCATGAGCTGATTCGTGTTGATATAGGTTCGGTTATTCTCCGGTAAAGTGAAAGACGCTCGGTTCACGATCTCCATAAATGCGGTATTTTTCATTGCAGCCATTGTGACTTTGGCCATGTCGTTAAGCGTAGAATAATGGTTTTCGTTGTGCATGCCATGCGGCGTGACAAAATTCGAATTGTTCATGCCGAGCTCCTTGGCCTTGGCATTCATCAATTCCACAAAACCTTCAACACTGCCGCTGATATGCTCGGCAACAGCTGTTGCCGCATCGTTGCCGGAAAACATCATCATGGCTGTTAAAAGGTTTTTCATGTTTATTTTCGCGCCGTTTTTAAGCTCACAAGAAGACCCGCCCATACCGGCTGCTTTTGCGCTGATGGTCACCTCATCGCTCATGTTGCCTTTTTCCAACGCAACCAGCAGCGTTAATATCTTTGTGGTGCTTGCCGGTTCAATGCGATCATCCGCATTGTTAGAAGACTCCAAAACCCGGCCCGAATCCGCATCCAGCAGCATCCATGCCTTTGCACCGATGGTTCCCGTAAACTGAGGATCGGCGGCCAGCGCGGTACCGGAAAATACCGTACAAACCAAAACGATCAATAATAAAAAAGAAATGACTCTTCTCAAAACAGACATATCTCCCCAACCCATCTGTATTCATCCCAAAAAACACGTGCCTATCTAGTATAACATTTTTGTAACACTTTGTACATAGATAAACAATAATTTAAGCCGTATGCAAATACCGCTGTGTTTTTTGTTGCCGCTGTGAGTGTGAATAAATCGTGTAAGACGGCATTTTCAGCCATTTAGTGAAATGGACTTGTATGGGTTTATTTTAGCTTAAGAATGCAGGTAATGCAATGAAACAAATTGTAACAAAAATCGTCAAACTCCAACGCTCAGCGCGATAAGTATCTGCCCCGCGTAATAGGCAAAGGTGCTGATTGTGCCAATCACAGCCGCATGACGGCCGCCAAAGCTCTCAAAAGCCAGCAGTGCATCGGATACGGCAAAAAGCACCGCGCCCAGCGCCACAATAATAGCAAAAGCCTGCCCCATCTGTCCGCTTAAAAGTATTGACATCGCGCGCGCAAGCATGGCGCAAAGGGCCGTGCCATACAGTATCCCACCGGCCTTTATCTTTCTCAGGCGCACGCCGCGCAGCGAGAACAC
>JAEZIW010000095.1 GCA_023436525.1 Bacillota bacterium
GGCTTACATTTTGTAATGTTGAATTAGTGAATCTTGAAAAGCTTAGGTTAGAATTATTTATATTAATATTTACAAGATTTGAATCACTTAAATTTGCATGCATAAGTGCTGATTCACTTAGATTGGCGTTGTGTAAATTTGATCCGTTTAACTTAACATTAAATAGATGTGCGCTTTTCAAGTTTACATTACTTAAATCCATATTACTCAAATCGGCATTACTTAAGTCAATTCGAACAAATTCTTTAACTTCATTAGACGAACTTGGTATTTGGGCTAATGTTCTTAACTTATTAAATTGTGTTACATCCTTTTTTAGTACATTAAGCTGTTTCTGATTTGCCAATAATGATTCTCCTCTCAATATTGGATAATAACTAATACAAAATTAAACAAGTTAAAAAATAAATAATAGGTACCAGCCGATCGAGTTATTTTTCTTTACGAACACCTTTAAAAGGTGTGGCCGAACTAGTCTTTACGTCCATAAATCTTCCTGTCTCAGTATCTCTTTTGACGTAAAGACCATTTTGGGGATTGTATGTCTGGGATCGATTGTCGACTGCTCCGCGACGGTAATTATCTCCTGTGTTTTTGGCCATAAATATCACTCCTCTCATAATTCGGCCGGCACCTATTTGCATTAATTATACCGAATGTAGTTATAATTGTCAAACGAAGCAACTATATGTAGTATGGAGGGGATAAATGATATATATTTCGCTTTTCTGTGTAACATAAAACTGTCAAAAACCTGTCCCAATTTTGGCGGGAGATTGGGGTGGCTTGGTTAAATAATATCGTTTTTAAATCATGTTCGATTTAGCTGTCATCTTATTTAAGAGAACTATCTATGTCGGATACAATTTTAAGCACTTCTTTTTTTAAATATTGATTTGATGCAAACGTGTATTTTGAAAGAATGGTGTGGTCGCTTCCGTCCACATCATACACGTCACCACCGGCCTCTCTGACCAATAAAACGCCGCCCTGCACATCCCAGGCATTGTTGCTGAGCGTTAAGCTTACATCAGCTCGTCCTGCGGCCACCCAGGCTAAATGCAGGGCCGCTGAGCCAAGCATTCTGACGCGATGCACCTGATGACCAAAAGTTTCTATGTATTGAAACCTGGCTTTGTTTCTGTCGTCACGATCCGGGCCAACTGCAAAATCTCCGTACGTGAGTATAGAAGAACTCAGCTCATTAATATCAGAAACATAAATTCGCTTACCGTTTAAAAAGGCGCCCATGCCGTGTCCGGCAATGTAGGTTTCGTTTAACGACGGGAAGCTTAGCCCTGAGGCAATGGGCTTGCCGTTTTTAACGAGTGCTATCGACGTGCCGTAGATCGAAATATTCCTTGCGTAATTGGCCGTGCCGTCTATGGGGTCTATCGCCCAGCACAGGCCGGTGCTGTCGTCTGATACAGCATCGGGAGACAGCTCTTCGCCCAAAATCGGGATCTGCGGGAAGGACCTCAGCAGCTCGTCTCTGTATATTCTCTCAAGCTCAATATCCGTATTTAAAGCAAAGTCCCGGCTGCCTTTTTGAACCTCCACAACGCCCGAACCGAGCTTATTAAGCAGAAAATCGCTGCCGACTTTGAGCAGCTCCTCAATCTTGTTCATGTAGAGGGTCACGTTAGCAGGTGAGTCTGATTGTATCATGCGCGTTCATTGCTCCGTTTCGGATATTTTAATTAAAGTTAAACAACATGGCAGTCATTTATGAATTATACCATGCGGTCGGGTTTAAGTTAACATTGAATATAATTATTCACTAAGGGTATATGAGTGGATTTCGCATATCGCAAATTGGAGTCGGTGAATAGTGACGGATATCACGCTATGCGCAAAGCGCGGGGGCGTATTGCTGTGCCGTTTAGTACTGACATGAGAAATCGGAGAACACCCGATTATGCAATCACAGTTTTCGCTCAACACTTTCAACCACATTGCCGTTCACGTCATATATTCCGACATATCCGGCATTGGCAGGCACAATAACAGCAAAAGGTTTTTCGCTGTCTACGTCAATCGTTTGTGTGCTGCGTCCATTATCAAACTCGATTCTATCAACTTTTTGCGTATTCATTGAAATATACGCCCGTTCGCCATACCCGTCAAAGCGGAATTCCGCCACACCTTGCTCTATCTCACTTGCTGAGCCGCCCGCTTTGAAAAAGTATCCGGAAAAGTGACGTCGCTGCTTACGCACATAGATTGAATATGTATAATCATCAAGGCTGTCGGAATAGAAAATCATCGCAGACATTGATTCCGTTGTTTGCTTCGCCAGATGCCAATCATAAGGAATTTTCTGAGAAGCGCGTGCCTCACTTTCAATGCCCTCCATAGAAACGCCGTTTTTTAAAAAAGGCGGCAGAAAAATGATAGCCGCTATAAGGAGTGAGACGAAAAATATCAGCGTTCCGAACACTAATAATTTCGACGCATCTCCATCTTGTATCCTGCGTATGAGTTTTTGAAGAAGGTATCCCATTTCCCGAATTCCTCTCTACAGTTAAACTAAAAAGCGGGCAACGGGTTCGTTCTTATACATCTCTGTCAGTGTTCTTCCAAAGTTCGGCGCAATGTAATCTATGTCGGCACCGTTCTTTAACAGCAAATCAAAAATACGTGAAAGGTCTGCCGTCAATTCTTTTGTGATGACGCGATTGTCAACCAGCTTTTGTTCGGTATGGTTGTAGCTCGGCAGTATCTGGCGGGCTTGCAGACAAGCACGGCAAAGGCACGAGTTGCCGAAGGAATCTTTCGCGTTGGTATCTGCGCCCAAGGCGATGATCTTTTTTAGTATATCAAATGCCTGATCGGCTTTTTCCTGTGTACTGCAAACTTTTAAGCCGCCGTATATCGGGGAATTCACATTCCATCTGCTGCACATCACTGCGGCAGTAATCGCGTCGTGCAAAACGGGCGCGCGCCACGCATTGCAGCAAGATTCGTTTTCCATAAAGTTAACGTCTGCACCTAAACTTGAAAGATATTCGGCAATTTCGAATTTGCCGGTTTTTAAGGCGACCTGTAATGGCGATTGGCCGTCATCCTTTTTTGGCGGCTGTTTTGCCGTGCATGCTATTAACACCGGTTTTTTATCGAGGAGCTGCTTAACTTTTTCAAAATCGTTTTGCCTTATGGCGGTAAATAGACTTTTCATATGCTTTACTCATACTCCTTTTGAATATCCGCAAAAGGATTTTCTGCTACTTTTTTGCTGTAATCATCAAAGGCTTTAAATAGGTTGTATATCCCATATTGTTTTCCGGGACTATACATATGGATGAAATGAGTGCTGCCCGCCTCACAGCCTTCTACGCATATTGTCCACCCATCGGGAGCTATTTTTTCGTCTGGATGCACAGTGGGTATCTTCCAGAATCGGTTTTCGCGTATGGCATTTCGAAGTGTTTGGACAGTATCCTGATCAATATCCTTGCTTTCATTAATCAAAGGTCTTTTGCTATATAGATCGCCAACGATCATGAACGTAAAGCGGCCGGTTCCGTCTTCGAACTCCTGAAGAGAATAGTAATTATACCCCAGCAGTGAATATTCAACGACAATTCTGTACTCCGCAATGGCTTTCGCCTCTTTAACGCTCGCTATAATCTCGTCTTGTCCAAGGCTGCTTACTTTGGCTAAATACCATTCACGCCAAGAGTCATCATCATACGGGGCATCTGTTTGTCCGGGAATTGGCTGACTGCCATTATTAATTTCCTTTGGTACTAAGAAAAGGGCGATAATGCCTACCGCCAATAAAACCACTGCGAAAAACGGCAATATCCGAGGTTTTTTTATCATAGCACCCTCCTTAATTACCTTATTCTAACATGATTAATGGTTTCATACAATCAACGCATGCTTCTGGTGGAGGATATACAATTTGCGTAAGAATTGTATTGGGTTTATATCCCTTATGGGGTATAATGAATTAAGTAACCATCATTCGATTTATTAAACGATGAGCTGTCTTGAGGTTATGCTTTGCTGAACAAGAGAGATAAAATTCGTATCATATTGGCATTCATTAGCATCACGGTTATCTTGATATCCTTTCTGATATCGGGCTTTTACCCGGTCTATTTGTGCCGGGATAACACAATCTATATAAACAACATACAATACAGGCAAGACCCCTTAACCGATTGGTATCCGACAGGGGAGAAGTATAAGATAGGCAACTTATGCGGCGGTGTGCCGCTTCTCACATCTCTATATAGATATCAAGGCGATGCCAATCAAGTTTATGCCGCTATTTCCTCTATCCCTGCTGATGCGCAGACACTGCCTTATCACAGAGTTGATATGCCTTTGCCGCCGTTTTCGGCGGACGTGATTGATGCTGTCAGCCTGAGTATTGGGCCGGATATGACGCCTGACAATACAGATATTAAGCAAACCACAATAACGGATAAAGGGATCATCGGGGCAATAGCAGCCTGCTTTTCTAACCCTGTTGTAAGGGATGAAACAAAAGTGATTGTTGGCACCACGATTGGCCTGACCGCGCAAAGCGGCCTGTATCAGAATATAATCTATAAGATTGGAGTCGTCGCGTACGACGGTAAATACTGCTTGATGCAGGCAGACCAAACGCTGTATGAAATACCGCATCAATTGTTAGAAACCATTTTCGGTTTGACGATTCTTCCGCCCGAACAGTACTTAGCTATGCAGTGAGCAAAAATGCCACGCTAGAAAAACTTTCTCAGGCTTAGCCCGTCCACGAAATTCAGCCGCTTATCCATCACCCGGCTGAAAAGGCCGATAATTCGCCCGTTCACCAATGCGCACACGATCGTCCCAAGCTTCACGCCCTCGAAATGAAAAAGACCGAAGAAAGCGAACGAGAGCGCAATCCCAATCAGGCAGCTCACGCAGTCGTACCATATCTTAAACCGGTTGATATTTTTGCCCGTTTTGGCGGAGACCTCTTTCACAAACAGCTCATACACCTCGGGCGCAATATACGTATGGAATATGAACGACACCCCGAGAGCACACATCAGCAGCCCGATGATATAAAACCCGATGCGCACAGCAAAAAGCGATGCATCCAAGCCCGCCACCAGTGCCATACAGCCGTCCAGCGCGAAGCCGTATATCACCGCCGTCACAAACGAAAACAGATACGAGATTTTGAACCGCCGCAGCACAAGCATCATCGCCGCCAGCAGCACAACCTGCAGCGTGTATTCTGCCATGCCGAAGGTCACGAACGGCCATATTGCGGAGAGCTTTAAATAGATCAGGTACGCCGGAGCCACCACCATAGATACGCCCATGTCGGCTTTCTCCATAAACGCGGTGCCGAGAGCCAGCGCGGCGATACCGAAAACGTAGGCAAGTTCCGTGTAAAAAACAGCTTTTTTCATGTTCACCCCAAAAATAAAATACACCTTCGGCCTGTTTGGTACAGAAACAGGCAAAGGTGCTTTTGTGTATGTATTATACTTGATTCTCGGCAGAATTGGCAATGCGAAATTGATTGGTTATCAAAAGCAGAGCATGGTTTTTTTAAATTAATTTTGAGTTCATATTGATTTTATAAAAAAAGAGGGCTTCTATCAGGATAAGCCCTCCCACAAAATTTGCCAGGAACATACACTTTATTGTATATGTTAATGCTACACCCTTATGATTGTTCAACCGCTTAAAAAAGCGGGTCACACATTTGTTAGCATTTTGCGCCGCAACCACATTCGTTGCCACCGCAGCAGCAGCAAAGCAGGATGATAATAAAGATAATGCAGCAGCAATTTCCGCCGCCGAATCCGAATCCGCCGCCGCATCCGCAGCCTTCATTGCAGCCGCCACCAAAGCCGCCACAGCAGCAGAGTAAAAGAATGATAATCCAGCAACAGCAACCGCCGCCGAATCCGCCGCCGCATCCGCAGCCACCATCAAATCCCATATATAACGTCCTCCTTGTATAGATTATTCGGTACTCCCCTTTTATCGAGGCTCAATCTATACTACGCAGGCATGCGATTTTTGGTGCATAACGGCGGGTTTTATACGGAAAGTGATACCTCGTCCGCCGCATCGGCGCTTTCCGGCAGAGCGGGCTCGCGGCCCTCAATGCCGTCTATGCGGCTGAGCTCCTTTTCAATGCTACGCGATTTGCGCGACGCATCCTCGAGGTTGTTCTGCGCGGCGCGCAGACTCCGCTGCGTTCGGTCAATCGCGTCGGTAAAACCGCCGAAAGCCTTGCGTGTGGCATCCAGCAGCTTTAATACCTCGCCCGATTGTTTTTCGATTGCAAGCGTACGGAAACCCATCTGCAGGCTGTTTAAGAGAGCGGTTAGTGTGGACGGCCCTGCAATGGTCACGTGACATTCGCGCTGGCAGATATCTGAAAGCCCGAGTGAAATCGCGTCGGCATAAAGCCCTTCGGTGGGCAGATACATAATCGCAAAATCGGTGGTGACCGGCGGATTGATGTATTTGCTCTGTATACGCTTGGCTTCGGTCAGCAGGCTTTTTGAGAGCGCTTTAACAGCCTCTTTGGCTGTTTCCTTGTCGCCCGAGGCAAACATCTCTTCCTTCTTTATGTAATCCTCCATCGGGAATTTGGAATCGATGGGGAGCAGCACGGTGTCATCACCGTTGCCCGGCAGCACAATCGCAAACTCCACATGCTCGCGGTTGTCCTTCACGCTTGCGTCGCGCACATACTGCACGGGGGAGAGCATGGCCGAGAGCAGGCTGCCAAGCTGTGTTTCACCCCATGTGCCGCGCACCTTCACGTTGGTTAATACGCGCTTTAAATCGCCCACGCCTGCGGCGAGGCTGCGCACCTCGCCCATGCTTTTGAAAACCTGCTCTAGCTGGTCACTCACCTGCTTAAACGAGCCGGTCAGCCGTTTTTGCAGCATATCCGAGAGCTGCTCGTCCACTGTTTTTCGCATCTGCTCCAACCGGCGCTCGTTCGCGTCCGACATATTTTTTAAATGCTGCTCCACGGCGCGGCGCAGCGTCTCCATGCTTTGCGCGTTTTGAGATACGGTATCGCAGAGCGTTTTGGTGAAGCCGTCGCCCAGCACCTTGAACATCTCCATCACCTCGCGGCGCTGCTGATAAGCGCTTTGTGCATTCTGCTGCTTTAAGTCGCCCAGCAGCGTAACAAGGGTAGACTGCAATTGGCTGACAGCCTGATTCGCATGAAACGTCTGGTTCTTTCGCGACAGCTGCAGCACCAAAATAACGATGAGCAGCAAGATAACGATGCCGGCTAGAACATAGAAAATCGTGTCCATTTCTATCCTTTCCATTCCGTAATTCCATTTGGACGAGCATAACATTAAAGTTGGGTGTTTTTTTGGACAGAGGGAAGCGAGGGAATCCCCAAAAATTGGCGGTGAGGATTATTTATCCTCCCATTTTTATTATAGCAATTTTCTAAACCGAAAAACAGCCTGTTTATTTTTTACTGTCATTGCTAAAATAATGAGAATCGGCTGCCGTATGCAGCGCCAAATCTATGAATCGAGGAGACGGTATATGACTCCGAAAGAATGTTACAATACATTGCTTGCCCATAAGCTGATTGAGGCGATGGCGGCGCGTCATATTGAAGCGGTTTACTGCGAGACAAAAGAAGATGCGCTTAAAAAAACACTTGATATGATACCGCTTGGCAGCAGCGTGTCGTTCGGCGGTTCGGCAACGCTGCGTGAAATGGGTATGCAGGACGCGTTGAAACACGCTGATTATGTGTTTATGAATCCCGATGATCCAAAAAGCGCAGCCGGAAAGGATGAGGTGGCTCATCAGGCTTTGTCGGCAGATTACTTTTTAATGAGCGCCAACGCCATTTCGGAAACGGGCGAGCTTGTTAACATAGACGGTTACGGAAACAGGGCGGGAGCCTTGGTGTTCGGGCCGAAACATGTGATTGTGGTTGCGGGACTCAATAAGGTGGAACCCGATCTGGAATCGGCGATAAAACGGGCGAGAACTTACGCGGCACGTATGACACTGTTGATATTCAAGCGCGATTATGCGTCGTTCACTGAGCTTTGCGATGCAGCGGAAAAAGCATGCAGCCAGCTTGTCGTCACCGGCATGTCAATGCCCAAGGGGCGTATCAAAGTTATACTTGTGGGCGAGAGCCTTGGGTATTAACGGACATTTTTTACGCATTGCATTTCAACGTTTTTTTGTTAAATAATAATAAATTGAATACCTTTCACTGAACCGGTAAATAATATGAATGGTATTGAAATCCGATAAATAATTGTTGACTTTAATCATCTGCTGTGCTATTCTCACGAAAAATGGAGGTATTCTGTGATGGCAGAAAGATGGACGATACCGTTGATACTGCAGCGGATGCTGGAGGTTTTGCTGGTGATCAGCCCCTTCATTATTTTCGCCATGCCCTTCATTTTTATTTATGTAGACCCCGAGTTTGTCAACCGGCACATTTCGGGCGGTGCGCAGGATAAATGGCTGGCTTTTGCATTTATCGAAATATGCAGCGTCTGTTGCTGGTTTATACTGCTGTTTCTGCAGAAGCTCTTGAAAACTGTCAACGTGAGTTCGCCTTTTGTCATTCAAAGCGTGCAATACTTAAAGTATATCTCTTACATCTGCGCGTTCATGGCTGTAGTGTTGATCGTCAAAACATTTCTTGATTTTTCAGTGATGACACCAGTGGTCGCGATACTCGGGATGCTGTCCTGTCTGTTCTGTCAGACGCTCGCGTGGGTGTTTGACAAAGCGATCAGGCTTAAGGACGAAAACGATCTGACAATCTGACGGAAGGGGAGGAGAGCCATTGGGAATAATCGTGAATCTTGATGTGATGATGGCAAAAAGAAAAATATCGCTTAATGAGCTCTCGGATAAGGTTGGCATAACGAAGGCGAATTTGTCCATTTTAAAAACCGGCAAGGCAAAAGCGATACGATTTTCCACGCTTAACGCGATCTGTATTGAGCTTAACTGCCAGCCCGGCGATATTTTAGAGTTCAGGGAGGACGAGGATGACTGACACCAATTATCTGTACGAGTACTTTTTGGCGAACAGCCCGGATCAGAAAGAAGACGATTCGGCATTGAGCGAAAAAGAAGACAATCAAGACGACGAAGACAAATGAGAAAAAGCAGCGGCTGGCAATAACCGCTGTTTTTTAATAGCAGCTTCAATTGAAAAGCGGCAAGATATGAGTTAATTGATGAGAAAAGAGGCAGCAAGATGTTAACCAGAACCAACATAAAAAACGGCGATGAGCTTTCAATTCTCGGGTTTGGATGCATGCGTTATCCGATGAAGGGCAGAAGCATCGACGAAGAAAGAACCGTCGCCATGATTCGTGATGCGATTAACAAGGGCGTGAATTACTTCGATACGGCCTATATATATCACGGCGGCAGAAGTGAGACGGTACTCGGCAAAGCACTTAGCGGCGGTTACAGG
Source organism: Bacillota bacterium (assembly GCA_023436525.1). GTDB lineage: Bacteria > Bacillota > Clostridia > Christensenellales > SZUA-584 > SZUA-584. Next base: position 9,449 of record JAEZIW010000095.1, read on the forward strand.
GAAAAGGTGAAGATCGCGACCAAACTGCCGCATTACATGGTGAGCAGCCTCGACGGCGCGAAGAAGATATTGCACAACCAGCTGACGAAGCTGAAAACCGATACGATCGATTATTATCTGCTGCACATGCTTTCCGACAAGGCTGTACTCGACAGAATGACCAGGCTCGGTGTGATGCAATGGCTGGAGGAGCTGAAGAGCAACGGCGTTATTAAGAACCTCGGGTTCTCGTTTCACGGAGAAAAGAACGACTTTGTGGCGCTCGTGACCGCGTATCCGTGGGACTTTTGCCAGATACAATACAATTACCTCGATGAGAACAATCAGGCCGGAACGGCCGGGCTGAAGCTTGCGCATTCTTTGGGAATACCCGTTATCGTGATGGAGCCGCTGCGCGGCGGTAAGCTGGCCGATAGCCTGCCGCAGGAGGTGCTGAACGAATTCGCCTGTGCTGATGCCGGGCGCACACCGGTGGAATGGGCGCTGCGCTGGATATGGAACCATAGCGAGGTGACGCTTTTGCTGTCGGGCATGAGCACCGAGGCACAGCTGGAGGAGAATGTTCGCATCGCGTCATCCGCCCGAGCGGAGGCATTATCGGGCGAAGAACTTGCGCTGTTTGACCGCGTGAAGGCGGTGCTGCTCGATAAAACAAAGGTGCCATGCACCGGCTGCGGCTATTGTATGCCGTGCCCGGCCGGCGTGAACATACC
>JAEZIW010000182.1 GCA_023436525.1 Bacillota bacterium
TCGTTTCTCTGTACGCCACGGAGCAACAGACCCACATTGTCACCGGCCATCGCCTGATCAAGAAGCTTTCTGAACATTTCAACGCCAGTAACAACAACGTCTCTTGTTTTCTCTGTCATGCCGACGATTTCGACGGAATCCTGCACCTTAACGGTACCTCTCTCCACTCTGCCCGTTGCCACTGTGCCGCGGCCGGTGATGGAGAAAACGTCTTCAACAGGCATTAAGAACGGCTTGTCAACTGCTCTTTCCGGATCCGGAATGTAGCTGTCCACAGCGTCCATAAGATCGAATATGAACTTGCATTCGGCTGATTCTCTCGCATTTTTGCCTTCGATCAGAGCGTTCATCGCCTGAAGCGCGCTGCCTTTAACAAACGGGATATCATCGCCCGGGAACTCGTAAGAAGACAGAAGATCTCTGACTTCCATTTCAACCAGCTCTAAGAGCTCTTCGTCATCAACCTGGTCAACCTTGTTCAGGCAAACAACGATGTAAGGCACGTTAACCTGACGGGCGAGCAGGATGTGCTCACGGGTCTGGGGCATCGGGCCGTCAGCAGCCGACACAACAAGAATCGCGCCGTCCATCTGTGCCGCGCCTGTGATCATGTTCTTAACATAGTCAGCATGGCCCGGGCAGTCCACGTGTGCATAGTGACGGTGATCCGTCTCGTACTCAACGTGAGCTGTGTTGATCGTGATGCCTCTCTCTTTTTCTTCCGGCGCCTTGTCGATTTCGTCATACTTCATGACTGCCGCATGGCCTTCCTGCGAGAGAGCCATTGTGATAGCTGCTGTTAATGTGGTCTTGCCATGGTCAACGTGACCGATTGTGCCGATGTTAACATGGGGTTTTGTTCTTTCAAACTTAGCTTTTGCCATTGATTTCTCCTCCTAATCATTCTTGCTTTCAATCATATTTGGTTTATAAACGGGCCTTTTGAATGTTTTTCACGCTGCATGCCCGTTTCATATCATGGAAACTATCCTATAATCTTTTCCGCGATGCTCTTTGGCACTTCGTTGTAATGCGAGAACTGCATTGTAAATGTGCCGCGGCCCTGCGTCCGGCTCCGAAGATCCGTCGCATAACCAAACATTTCGGAAAGCGGCGTTGCCGCACGGATGACCTGTACGCCATTGCGCAGCTCAGTGCCTTCAATATGGCCTCTTCTTGAATTCAGGTTACCCATAATGTCGCCGAGATAATCATCCGGCACATGGACTTCCACAGCCATAATGGGTTCCAGCAACACAGGCGAGGCCTTTTGCATCGCTTCCTTAAACGCCATCGATCCCGCGATCTTAAATGCAATTTCCGACGAGTCCACCTCGTGATATGATCCGTCGATGAGTGTGACTCTGAAATCCATCACTTCAAATCCGGCCAGTACACCGTTTTTCGCGGCTTCCTGTATACCGGCATCAATTGGGGGAATGTATTCCTTGGGAATAACGCCGCCCACAATTTTATCGACAAACTCATACCCGCTGCCCGGTTCAAGCGGTTCAATCGTAATAACGGCGTGGCCGAATTGGCCTCTGCCGCCCGACTGCTTCTTGTAAAGCCCGGTGGCTGTCACAGCCTTGCGTATGGTCTCACGGTACGATACCTGCGGTTTACCGACCTTGGCTTCCACCTTATACTCGCGCATCATACGGTCAACGATGATTTCTAGATGCAACTCACCCATGCCCGCGATGATCGTCTGTCCGGTTTCCTGATCGGTATATGTTTTGAAGGTGGGGTCTTCTTCGGCGAGACGCATCAGCGCCATCGTCATTTTGTCCTGACCGGCTTTGGTTTTGGGTTCAATCGCCACCTCAATAACCGGCTCGGGGAACTCCATCTTCTCCAAAATGATCGGATGCTTGTCGTCACACAGCGTATCGCCCGTGGTGATTTGCTTAAAGCCCACGGCTGCGGCGATATCGCCCGCTGTGACCTCTTCAATCTCCTCACGCGAGTTGGCATGCATCTGCAGCAAACGGCCGATTCTTTCGCGTTTTTCCTTCGTTGAATTATATACATAGCTGCCCGTGTTCAATGTGCCGGAATACACGCGCATAAAGGCGAGTTTTCCGACAAACGGATCAGCCATGATCTTGAAGGCCAACGCGGCAAACGGCTCGTTGTCATCTGCTTTACGAACTTCATCCTCGTCTTTGGCATTCTTGCCGGTAATCGGCGGAATATCAAGAGGTGACGGCATGAAATCGATAATGCAGTCGAGCAGCGGCTGTACGCCCTTGTTGCGGTAAGACGACCCGCATGTGACGGGAACGATGTCAAGAGCGATCGTCGCCTCACGAATGGCGGCAATCAATTCTTCGCGCTTAATCTCTTCGCCCTCAAAATACTTCTCGAGCAGCTTGTCATTGTGTTCCGCAACGGCTTCGATCAGCTTTACGCGGTATTCCTCCGCAAGCTCCTTCATATCGTCCGGAATTGGCACCCTTTCAGACTGGGTTCCGAGCTCATCGATATAAACCAGCGCATCCATATTGATAAGGTCGATCATTCCCTTGAAGGTCTCTTCCTTGCCAATCGGCAGCTGAATCGGTACGGGGTTGGCCTTAAGCCTTTCCCGCATCATATCGACAACGTTCATAAAGTCGGCGCCCATCAAGTCCATTTTGTTAACATAGGCAATACGCGGTACATTGTACTTCGTTGCCTGTCTCCAAACAGTTTCGGACTGCGGCTCCACGCCGCCCTTGGCACAGAACACAGCCACGGCACCATCAAGCACGCGCAGCGAGCGTTCCACCTCTACCGTAAAGTCAACGTGGCCGGGTGTGTCAATGATATTGACACGGTGGCCGCGCCACTCAGCGGTGGTTGCCGCAGACGTAATCGTGATACCGCGCTCCTGCTCCTGTTCCATCCAGTCCATCACAGCCGCGCCTTCATGCGTTTCACCAATCTTATAGGTTCTGCCGGTATAAAACAGCACACGCTCTGTCGTGGTGGTTTTGCCCGCGTCAATATGCGCCATAATGCCTATATTTCTTGTTTTTTCAAGCGGATATTTTCTGGGCACTGCTAATCTCCTTTAAATTCATGCTACCACCTGTAATGCGCAAACGCTCTGTTGGCCTCGGCCATCTTGTGCGTATCCTCGCGCTTTTTCACGCTGCCGCCGGTGCCGTTATAGGCATCCATGATCTCGCCGGCCAACCGTTGCTTCATAGTACGTTCGTTTCTTTTTCTGGTATTTGTTACGAGCCACCGGATCCCCAGCGTCTGGCGTCTGTCCGGACGCACTTCGATAGGCACCTGGTAGGTGGCACCGCCGACTCTTCTTGCCTTAACCTCAAGAACAGGCATGATGTTATCCATCGCCTTCTCAAAGACTTCAAGAGGTTCAAGGCCTAACTTTTCTTTAATAATATCAAACGCTTCATAGCAGATTTTCTGCGCCGTTCCTTTTTTGCCGTCCAGCATCACCTGATTGATGAGCTTTGTCAGCATGGTCGATTTGAATATCGGATCGGGCAGGACATCATGCTTCGGAGCGCCTCCGCGTCTTGGCATGTTGAATCCTCCTAAATATTACTTCTTCGGTCTCTTGGCTCCGTATTTGCTGCGAGACTGCTTTCTGTTAGCCACTCCCGCGCTGTCGAGAGCGCCTCTGACTATATGATATCTAACGCCCGGCAGGTCTTTTACTCTGCCGCCTCTGATAAGCACCACTGAGTGCTCCTGAAGATTGTGGCCAATACCGGGAATGTACGCTGTACCTTCCATGCCATTGACCAGGCGAACTCTGGCTATTTTTCTTAAAGCAGAATTCGGCTTTTTCGGAGTCATCGTTCTCACTGTCAGGCAAACGCCTCTCTTCTGAGGGCACTGCTTCAGTATAGGAGAATTGCTCTTAGTTTCTGCCGTCTTTCTGCCTTGTTTCACGAGCTGATTAATTGTTGGCATATTCGGGTCTTCACCTCCTTTATTTTATAACTGTTTATAAGAACCCCTCGCAACCCATTTAAGGGGATTAATCTATAACTTACCTTGTTTTAAAACGCCGGCGCAAGCACTGCCCACTTCAATTTCACATGCCGTGCCGATTTGATACATTGTCAGCGACATATCATATGGAATCCGATGTTTGTCGCATTCTGCCTTGAGCTTAGCAATTATGTCCTCATCCGCATCCTTGGCAATGTATACTTTATCGAGCGCAGACTCGCGCGCACAGCGCATCACCTGCTTTAAGCCCGCAACTCGTTGCTGTGCGGAAAGCTCATGCGCCATACAAAAAACCTCCATGACAGATAAAGCCCCAAAACGCAAGCAGAGCCATTTTAACATCAGGCTTTTTCATTGTCAATGCTCATCAATGTTCAGATTGTGCTAAATGTTTTCCTGCTGTTTTCCCTGCTCGATACCGATATCACTGAGTTTCTTGATCATCGGCTTTTTAGAGTAGATAAAGCGTGTCACAGGGCCTTCGTCCTGAATGGTGAACCATCCGGCGTCTTTCATTCGGGCGCATACCGCAATATCAAACACATTGAACCTTGTTGTTGCGCTCTTTTTTTCAACATACACGTTCGAAATGATTTTCCCTGCGATGTATCCGACAAGAATGCCGGCTAATATCGCCGCATACGGCACAATCTGATTCGTGTTAATAGCGGGGATAAAGCAGATGCCGAAACCGATGCCGCCGAAAATAAGCATCATCAGCCATTTTATCGTTTCCGCCATACGGAAATTTCTGCGGCAATTGCTGCACATTGATATAGATACGGGAAGTATCGATCCGATTCTCTGCCGTACCTTTTTACCCATGCCGAAAAACATGCCGCGCTTATGCTCGGGTTCTGCGTGCGCCAGATCAATCGTCGCATACAAGGCCCGTTTCTTGGGCTCGCCTTTGCAAAAACCGCAATTGTCACCCTGCAGGGTATCAAACTCATCGGGCAGCAGCGACAGCATGACCTCAAAATCCTCAAGCGTTTTTTTAGTATCTGAATCATCCTTTACTTCATTCAGGTAACAATCCTTGCAGTCTTTGCCGATCCATTTGCATATAACACTGTCTGTGAC
>JAEZIW010000244.1 GCA_023436525.1 Bacillota bacterium
CTCTTCCCCTGCCCGACTTCTATGAGAGTACCCGCGATGATCCGCACCATATGATACAAAAATCCCGTGCCTTTGATATCTATACGAAGAAACGGTTCCTCCTCCGTGATTATAAGGCTGTTAACGGTGCGTACCGTGTCCGTCACCTCACTGCCGCTCGCACAGAAGGCCGCAAAATCATGAGTCCCCAAAACATACGCAGCCGCTTCGCGCATCGCCGCAACGTTCAATGCCCCGCGCACATGCGCTGCTGTTTGGCGCATAATTGCCGGAGCCTGCGCCGCATTGTGTATCGTATAGCGATAGTGCTTTCCTTTGGCATCAAAGCGTGCGTGAAAATCGTCGTGAGCTTTCTCAGAGCTTTTCACGCGGATATCCGGCGGCAGGTGCATATTCATCGCGAAGCAAATCTTATCGGGCGGAATGGTGCACAGCGTATCCATATGGGCAACCTGTGCCAGCGCATGAACACCCGCGTCCGTTCGCCCCGCACCGTGAATTCTCACCGACTCGCCGGATGCGGCCTTAAAGGCGCACTCCAGCACCTCCTGTACCGAAAGAGCATTCAGCTGCCGCTGCCAGCCAGCATAATTGGTTCCATCGTATTCGATAACAAGCTTTATTCGCATTGTGAGGCTCCTGTCCGCGCCGTCTTGAGAGTCTCGTTGCCATGAGCAAACATACGTTAAATTATAATTGAATTACGTTGCATATGCAAATTAATCAGATCACCTAACTGCATTCTCCGCACCCCCAACTGCATGCCAACTTTTTGTTTACCCTATTTATCATAAGTAGTATACTGTTAAAATTGCAAACCAAGGGTTTAAACCAAGATCTGGAGACAGCATGAAAAAAACAAAAAACAAATCATTTCTATATGCTATCTGTTACTGGTCTACTCGGTGACACTTGTATTGGCTATTATCCTTTCAAAGGAGAGCGCAGGCATCAAAGAAATTTTGAAGTCCGCAGGATCGGCCACCGCGATGTTCATCTGGCGCCTGATTACTTATTATTCAATGATTATTCTCGGCTTCATCGTGATTTTCTTCGACGGTGTATCCCGCAAAAAGTCAAAATTGATCTCCGGCAACGCAGATGATTCTCTGCCACAAAACAAGCCGTTCTCCATCAGTCAATACGGATTCGATAAAAATAGCAGCCTGGAAAACGGCGACTGATCAATTTTCCCTGCTGCCTTAATTTCAAATGTGGTTTAAGTGGCGGTCATGCCACTTTTTAATAGCCAAAAGCCGCGAAAACGATCAGCCCTGCCACCACCGTCATGGCGATGATATCGCGAACATGCATATGCATCACCTTCATACGCGTGCGCCCCTCGCCGCCGTGATAGCAGCGCGATTCCATGGCGAAAGCCAGCTCATCGGCGCGCCGAAATGCGCTGACAAACAACGGAACCAGCAGCGGCACCATGCCCGCCGCCCTTTTAAATATGCTGCCCGAATCAAACTCCGCGCCTCTCGCGGTCTGTGCCTTCATAATCTTATCCGTCTCCTCGATCAGCGTGGGTATAAAACGCATCGCGATTGTCATCATCATCGCGAGCTCGTGCACCGGGAACTTCACCCTCTTCAGCGGCTTTAGCAGGCTCTCAATGCCGTCTGTCAGCGCGATCGGCGATGTGGTTAATGTCAGCATCGTTGTGGCTGTAATCAGGAATATGAGCCGCACAGCCAGCCGTATGGCACTGTTGAGGCCTTCCTGTGATACACGGAAAATCCACCACGAGAAAATCTCAGTGCCGCCCGAGTAAAAAAAGGTATTCAGCACGAATGTCAGCAATATGATAAACCACAGCGGTTTCAAGCCGCGCAGCACGAATTTGACGTTCACGCGCGACAGTATGATCGTGGCCACCAGAAACGCGAACACAACGAGGTTGCCAATTAACGTATCCATCATGAATATCAGCACAATAATGGCGATAACGAGAACGAGCTTAATACGCGGGTCCAGCCGGTGGATGACCGAATTGCCGGGGAAATACTGACCCAGAGAGACATTTTTAATCATTTGCCGCCTCCCTTTGCGCCGGATATCAGCCGCACAGCGGCTTCCTCCAGCTCGTCAAGCCGTATCACATTGTCGCCCACCTGGCGCCCCTTGGCACGCAGCTGCAGCGCGATACGCGCCACATACGGCACGTCGAGCCCCATTTCCTTCAGTTCGTCTTCTCTTAAAAAAACCTTTTGCGGTGTATCGTCCATCACCAGCCTTGCACCGTTCAGCACCACCACACGGTGCGCGTACTCAGCCAGGTCGTCCATCGAGTGTGTGATCATAAGTATCGTCACACCCTCACCATTCAGATGCGTAATCAGGTTCATCAGGTGCGTGCGCCCTTTCGGGTCCAGCCCGGCCACCGGCTCGTCGAGAATCAGCACCTGCGGGCGTATCGCCAGCACACCGGCAATCGCCACACGCCGTTTCTGTCCGCCGGACAGCTCGAAGGGCGACAAATCCTTGACACCGTCAAAATCGAGCTCCATCAGCTCCATGGCGTGTTTCACACGCTGCTCAATCTCGTCCTCCGGCACCCCCGTCTTTTTGGGACCGAACGCAATGTCCTTATACACTGTTTCTTCAAAAAGCTGATGCTCGGGGTATTGAAACACCACGCCGACCGATCGGCGCAGCGTCTTTCTGTCGTAGCCCTTTTGGGCAATGTTGGCTCCGTCAATCAAAACCTCACCCGATGTGGGTTTAAGCAGCCCCGCGATCAGCCCGATCAGCGTGGTCTTGCCGGACCCCGTATGGCCGATGATACCTAAAAATTCGCCATCGTCAATTTTCAGGCTGATGTCGTCCACAGCCTTCGATTCAAACGGCGTTCCCGGCATGTATGTGTATGTTAAGTTTTTCAGCTCAATTGACATATCTTATCCACCAGTTCTTCTGTCGTCAGCGGGCAAGGCCCCATATCAAAGCCCTTTTTCTTAAGGCGGTGATACAGCGCAATATGCGGCGGCGCAGACAAGCCTGCCTCGTCCAGCGCCTGCTCGTCGGAAAACACCTCACCCGGCGTACCCATTTTTGTAATGCGTCCGCCCGTCATAATCACAACGGTATCCGCCTGCAGCGCTTCTTCCATATAATGCGTAATCAGCAGTATCGTCTTTCCCTGCCCGTTCAGCTGGCGGATGGTATCCAGCACCTCGGCGCGCCCTTCCGGGTCCAGCATCGCTGTGGGTTCATCAAAAACGATGATCTGCGGATGCATAGCCAGCACGCCCGCAATGGCCACACGCTGCTTTTGGCCGCCCGAAAGCATGTGCGGCGCGCGCTCCTTGAAGTCACCCATGCCCACCTGCTCAAGCGCCGCGTCCACACGCTCCCGAATTTCCTTGGGCGGCACCCCTATATTTTCCGGGCCAAAGGCCACATCCTCTTCCACGATAGTGGCGACCAGCTGATTATCCGGATTTTGAAACACCATGCCTGCGCACTTTCGGATATCCCAAACCTTTTCTTCATCCTTGGTGTCCATACCGTTCACGGTCACGCTGCCGGATACGGGCAGAAACAGCGCGTTAATATGGCGCGCAAACGTTGATTTGCCCGAACCGTTATGCCCGATTATCGCAATAAAGGCTCCTTTTTTAACGGACAGTGACACCCCTGACAGTGCCGGTGTTATGCTTGTTTCGCTGGCATATGAATACGTGATGTTATCGACTTCAATTATGCTCATGTATCTGCCTTTCCCTGATCGTCCCCTCTATCCTTTATCGTTGTTTATTAATAGCCTATTATACACCAAAAGGCTCTGAAGTCAAAATTCAAAGCCTTTTATAAGCGCATTCCCATATATACGGGTTTTTCTGTGTCCTTTTTAAACCAGCTCAAGAATGACCATTTCGGTCGCGTCACCGCGGCGCGGTCCCTTTTTGATGATGCGGGTATAACCGCCGCCTGTGCCGAGATCCTTCGCACGTTTGTCATACTTCGGGCCGTATTCACGGAACATCTTCTCGACGAGCGGATTGGTCACTTCACCGGTACGCTTTTTATAATCGTACTTCGTTTCGCCGTCTTTTCTCTGCTCCGGCACGTTATAAAGATAGCCCATCAGCTTGCGTCTTGCCGCGAGCTTCGAAGGTGCATCGTTAATAACCTCGCGCTTCACTTTCTCGTCGCCTTCGGTCACTTCTTTGGTCACCTTAACGGTGTTGTCATATTCCTTTACCGCGATCGTGATCAGTTTCTCCGCAATGCTCCTGGCTTCTTTCGCCCGGGCCAGCGTTGTCTCGATGCGGCCATACCATAACAGCC
>JAEZIW010000003.1 GCA_023436525.1 Bacillota bacterium
GTCTTAACCGTTTTTTTAGCCTCTTTTAATAAAGGCACGCGCAGCGTGACGGAGGATTGCGCGTTTGCTCATCACTCGGGCGACCAATGATCGCCCCTGCATTCGATTCCTATAAACTAATATAGGCCGCAGCGTGATGAAGGATTGTGATTTTGAAAATAAAAAAGAGTCCTGTTGGGCGCGTTATGCGCCGATTGCGCAGCAAAAATAGTTTTTCACACGACCCTCACAACCTCCTGCCAGCGACGCGAAGGCATGGGTACCGTTTTGCAGCCCGGATAAGGTGACTGTGGATAAAAAACAGGCATACCGTGTCACCGGTACGCCTGCCCTGTTTCTTGTTATATTCGTTCTTGCGGAGAATTTGTATTCTATTCCATAATCAGCGCGGCATTTTTCGCGGGGCGCTTGTCGAGCTCGGCCTTTTTGGCCTCGAAGCCCGCTTTGCCCATCAGCGCGAACGTTGCCACCTTGCCTTCTTCCACGCCCGGCTGGTCAAATGCGTTTATGGCCAGCATCTCGCCCGCATACGCCGTTGCCATCTCAAAGAAGTACAGCAGCGCGCCCACCGTAAACGCGTTCACCTCGCTGAGCGCGATGGTCAGGTTCGCACGGCCCGCCTTACATAACGCATATTCTGTCGCGCTGCGCTCGGCCTCCAGCAGCTGCCCAAACGTTTTGCCGCCGAGGAACGAGATTTCGTCAATATAGGTCAGCGCCGCCGGAATCTCAAGATCATTTCTGAACTTATCCACCTTCAGGAACGTCACAATCTTGTCAAACGGCCCTTCGGTAAAAAGCTGTATCTGCGAATGCTGATCCGTCACGCCAAGCGCCTTCACGGGCGTCTGCCCCGCGTACACCTCACTGCCGTCGTTACCGTAGCGCTTGCCGAGCGATTCCGCCCAGAGCTGCGCATACCAGTCAGACATGAACTTGAGGCTGTCCGCATACGGCAGCATCACGCTGATGTTGAAGCCCTTCTTCATGCCGAGCACGTGCAGCAGCGCGTACAACGCCGCCGGATTGCCCGATTCTTTGGAGCACAGCGCGTCCATATACGCCGCGCCTTCCAGCATCGCTTTAATATCGTGCCCGCATACCGCCGCAGGCAGCAGGCCAACCGGGGTCAGCTCGGAGAACCGCCCGCCCACATCCGACGGAATAATGAACGACTTGAGGCCTTCCTGCTGCGCGATCTTCACCAGCTCACCATTTTTCTCATCCGATGTCGATATGATATGGTCTTTGAGCGACAGCCCCGCTTTCTCAATGGCATTGGCGGCATACATCATCTGCGCCATCGTTTCGGATGTCCGCCCGGATTTGGTGATCACGTTGAACATCGTCTTTTTAAGGTCAAGGCCGCCAAACACGCGTGCTAAACGCTCGGGGTCCACATTGTCTTCCACAATCAGCTTCATTGTGCCTTTGCCGTCCGTCAGTGCCTGTTCCACCGCAATCGGCCCCAAAGCTGAGCCGCCGATACCGAGAACCACGAAGGTATCGTAATTGGCTCTTATCTTCGCTGCGGTTTGCAAAATGTCCTCCACCACAGACGCCTGCCCGCCCGGCAGCTTGCGAAACCCCAGCGGCTTGCTTTTCAACGCCGCCACCGCGCTTTTCAGCATACCGTCCGCTGCGGCAATCTCCTCTACGGTAAAACCGTGGCTTCCCACCATCGCTGTCATCACGTTGTTGAAATCAAATAGAATTTTGCTCATAAATTGTCTCCTTGAAAAAAGTTGAATATATTATATCCGCCTTAAACCATAAGCACCACGTTTAATTTGCCCATCGTGCCATATTTGACTTCATCAGCGGCATATATATTGTCGAGGTGAATTGTATGGAAAAACGAAAGGACCGGCGCGGCCTTTTCATGGCCTTCGGCGCAAGCGCCCTGCTGCTTGTCGGCGCGCTGGTGACTGCGAGCGTCATCTCCCCAGACGCCGTTTCGGTGTTCGGTTCAAAATCAGACACCGCTTACTTAACCGTCAGCGTGGTGGAAGGCTACACCGAAACACCGATTGAAAACGCTTCCGTTGTCGTGGCGGAAACGGGCACGACATACCAAACGAATAAAAACGGCATGACCGATAAAATCGAGGTTCCCTTTATCCGCGATACGCGCTATGACAGCATCATGCAAAAACCATGGGGAGAGGTCACGCTGATCATTTATAAAGAGGGGTTTGTGCCTTACGCGCTGTTTAACCTGCAGGTGCTCGGCGGACAAACGCGTGAAGGCGTTAAGATACTGCTGTTTGAGAAAGGCCAGACGGAAAGTGCCGAGCCTTTTTCCATCATTGAAGGGCCCAACCGCGTTTGGGTGGATGCTCTTGTTGAAAAGTATCGCCCCAAAGCCCCTTAGCACAACGCTTTCATCAGCGTGCTTAGTATCTGTTCGGCCCCAGGCTCTTAATCCTTCGGATCGGAATATTGGCGGTCAGCCGCGTTTCCGCGCTGCCGCATTGCATATCAGACGAATGCTTGATTTCTACATCAAAATCGTCTTCTTCCACATCGAAATATTTGGAAATAACGCCGACAATATCTCTGCGGAGCATTTCCATCACATTGCTGGACGGAGATGTGCCTGCGCGGTCATGAATCAGCACAAGTTTTAAACGCTCCCTTGCGATGCTGCTGGAGCTGGTTTGTTTGCGTGCCATTCTTGTGTCCCTCCTCCTATTTGCCCTTGAGCAGCTTTTTAAATATAGCAGCAAAACCGCTGTCGTCTGCCAAGTCCATCAGCGGTATGTTTTCTCCCATTATTCTTTTCGTAATGTTTCTGTAGGCTTTACCGGCGGGTGCTTTGTCGTTCAGTACCACCGGTTCACCCATGTTGGAGGAACGGATGATCTTTTCATCCTCCGGCACCACACCGATCAGTTCAATGCCCAAAATATCGAGCGTGTCATCAAGCGCGAGCATATCGCCCCTCTTCACCATATCAATCCGCATGCGGTTCACGAGCAAACGGCAGTCGTCAATCCCCGCCGCCGATAACAGGCCGATGATTCTGTCGGCATCGCGCACAGCGGATACCTCGGGCACCGTCACCACAATGGCGGATTTCGCGCCCGCGATTGCGTTTTTAAAGCCCTGCTCTATACCTGCCGGGCAGTCGATCAGGATATAATCAAACTCGGCTTCCAGCTCAGTCACCACTTGCTTCATTTGTTCCGGGTTCACCGACATCTTGTCACGCGTCTGAGCAGCCGGAACAAGAAACAGCCCGTCGTAGCGCTTGTCCTTAATCAGTGCCTGTTTCAGCCGGCAAGTGCCTTCCACCACATCCACCAAATCATAGACAATTCTGTTTTCCAGCCCCAGCACCACATCAAGATTTCTCAGCCCGATATCCGTATCAATGAGTACAACCCTTTTGCCCGCCTGTGCCAGCCCAACCCCCAAGTTGGCCACTGTCGTTGTTTTCCCAACGCCGCCTTTCCCCGATGTCACCACAATGACATTGTTCATACCATACCCTCCAAATCAATTTATCAAAAAATCAATGCTGCTTATATCTCTCTGTACTCAGAGCGACCGGCTTTGCGGTTTCAGTGCTCTGATCAAGATGCTGCCTTGTTTATACTCTGCCAGCTGAGGCCCTTCACCGCCCGCATCCGGCGGAAACACGGCCACCTTGCCGCTGATGCGCAGCTGTTTGGGGGCCAGCACATTGGCCGCCACCACCACATCCGCGCGTCCCGTCGCCCCGGCGTGCGCGAGCCCGCGCAGCGTGCCCATCACGGCAATGCTGCCGCCCGCTATCACCTCAGCCCCGTCGTTCACATCTCCGAGCACCACAATATCACCCGCGCACTCCACGCGCTGCCCGCTGCGCAGCGTATGCGCCACAAACACGCTTTTGGCGTTAAAATAGTCTTTAGATACCAGCGTCACGCGCCCCGGTTCTTCCTCGGGCACAGGCTTGCAGATCACCTCGGCGGGCGCTTCGGGGCGCTCGTCCAATGTCTCAGCCGGTGCGTCGTCGCCGAACGTCACATGCGCAATGCCGTACTGGTCGTGCAGCAGTTTTTTGAATTCCGCTTTCTGCGGTGCGGTTAACTCCTTGCCGCGAAAAATAACCTTCGCGCCGGAGCCCGAAAAAAAGCCCTTATGCTTATTAAGCTTGTCACCAAGGGCAAGCTTAATTTCGATATATGATGAGTCCGGCTGCGCCGTGATTTCCATCACCCCGCCCGACTTTCCTTTTATTTTTATAGCCATAGCATCCATCCTGCAACGTTATCGCATCAACATTCTACAAAACGGAGCATTTTTCCTGCCTGAGGGCATTAATTTCGTTTATTCTGTGCCGTTTGCCTCAGACTCTTCGGGTGCTTGCTTTGCATCAAGGTTCTGATACACCAGCGAACCCGGGTCGGGTATTGTCTGCTCCGCAACAATTTTCTTCTGATCCAGGTAGTATTGAATGATGTCTCTGGCCACGTAACACGAAAGGCCGCCTTTATACCCGTTTGGGATATACACCACGATAACAACTTCAGGCTTCACACTTGGGTCCTCTTTGTCATAGGGTGCAAAGCAAACGAACCAGCTGTTGTTTTCCAAATCGATCTGAGATACCTGCGCGGTGCCCGTTTTGCCGCCGATGGCTTTCGTGTAATCAAACGAACTGCCAAAGTAAGATGCAGCGGTACCACCCTCTTGCTCGTCAACCACGCCTTCCATGCCTTTCATGATGGCATCCAGATATTCCGGTTTTGCGTCCAGCGTACCGAACACCTCGGGCTGCTTCTCAAATACGATTGTGCCGTCCTGCGCAATCACCTTATCAACAATATGCGTCTGATACACCGTACCGCCGTTCACAATGGCCGCGACATAGCGCGCCACAGCGATAGGC
>JAEZIW010000108.1 GCA_023436525.1 Bacillota bacterium
AGTTTTTCAATGCGCGTTTCACAGGAGAGAATGGCATTGTCGAATCCACTTCGGTCACTTTGGTTCGCGAGTCAAATGAACAGGATGGCAACTGAACACAATGCCAACGTCTTTTAAATAGGAGATACCTATACCCCGAAGGGTATGGTCGTTCCGTCGCGGCAGACGCCGCCAAAAGGGCTCTTTTTAGTATAGAAAATTCTTTCAATATGTCAGCCCATAGCCCATCTCAAACTGCGGCGTCACCCCATCCTTGCCGATATCATCTTCCGATTTGTACCACGGCATGGCAAGCTTGCCCGTAAACGGTGCCGCGCCAACAAGCGGCGATACCACACCGTCGCCCTCGGTGCCCGGCAAATAGCTCATGACGACGGCATCCCAATCGCCCATATAATCGCCAATGAGCACATTGCGCCCCGCCACAATCACCGTGACTATCGGTTTGCCGAGCGCTTTGGCTGCTCTTATCGCCTCCGCGTTGCCGCCAAGGCCAAAATCACCCGTGACGGATAGGTTATTAGCGTCTCCCTCAAATTCCGCATATGGCTTTTCGCCGACAACCAGCAGCACCACATCCGCGTCCTTGGCCAGCGCTTCATCCGTGATGACGGTGAGGCCATAGTCGTCCGCACAAGCCTGCAGCCCTTGTAATATCGTCGTGCCGGGTGTCAAGCTCTTATCAGGCTTTCCCTGCCAGCTCAGCGTCCAGCCGCCGCACTGTATGCCGATGCTGTCTGCCGCAGGCCCAGTCACATAAATGGTCTGCCCTTGCTTAAACGGCAGCACGCCGTTGTCATTCTTAAGCAGCACCTGTGATTTTTCCACCAGCTTCTTCGCAAGCGCGCGCCCCTCCGTGCTGCCAAGCTCGCTCACGTTCATGTGGGCGTTATCTAGATACGGGTCTTCAAAAAGCCCCATGTCCAGCTTAACCTTGAGTATACGCGTCACCGCGTCATCCACACGTTCCTGCGCAATCCCGCCGCTTTTGACGCCGTTCACAATCGCTTTGATCGCCTGCGCGTAGTTGTACGGCTCCATCAGCATGTCGATGCCGGCGTTGACCGCGGTTACGATCTGCTCATCGTATGTGGGTGCGTTGATGCCCTTCGTGCCTTCCCAGTCCGATACCACGAACCCTGAAAAACCCAGCTCGTTTTTCAGCACATCGGTTATCAGATATTTGTGCTGATGCATCTTCAGCCCCTGAAATGAACTGAACGATACCATCACGCTTTTTACGCCGTCGTTCACCAGCTGCACATATGGCGCGAGGTGAACCGCGCGCAGCGCGTCTTCGCTCATCTGCGCATCACCGCGATCTATCAGGTAATCGCCCTCGCCGGTGCCGAAGGTGGTGCCGCCGTCGGCCAAGAAATGCTTGGCACAGGGCAGTACGCCTTCGCTCATCTGCCCCCGAACAAATGCCGAAGCCAGTTCGCAAACCACAGCCGGGTCGCTTGAGTAGCTCTCGTAGGTGCGCCCCCATCTCGGGTCCTGCCCGACGGCCACACATGGCCCGAAGTTCCACAGTATGCCGGTCAGCTTCATCTCCCCGGCCACATACGCGCCCATCTGCTCTGTGAGAGCCGGGTCGTTCGCCGCGCCGATGCCGATATTATGCGGAAATATCACCGCACCGTAAATCGTGTTATGCCCGTGCACGGCGTCCGCGCCGTATAGAAACGGAATCTTCAAATCCCTTGATAGTGCTGCTTTTTGAAAGCCGTCAATTACGTCGTTCCAGTGCTGCACCGTGTTGATGTTATCCGGCACGGAGCCGCCGCCGCTCAGCACCGAACCGAGCCCCAGAGTTTTCATGTCCTTATCGCTTACGGGGTACTGCTCACCCTGCACCATCTGCCCGGCCTTGTCTTCCAGGCTCATCCGTGAAAGCAAATCGGCTGCACGTAGCTCCGTGTCGACAGACGGGTTAAGATAGCGCGCCGTTTCTTGTTCGGCGGATGGCTGAACCGCGGGCTGTGCAGAAGACTGTGCTTGCGGCGTTTCTCCGCAGGCCGTGAGCAACAGCAAAAGGCTGAGAAAGAATAGACTGATCCGTCTTCTCATGGTAACCTCCGATGTGCAAAATTATTTTCCATTTCAGCGTACAATGCGGCTTTACGAAATACAACCGCTCCGGTCACGAAATCTACGAAAGTTGGTATGAACGTTGTTCCTTGAAGACCGGCTGAAGGAGCCCTTACGAAAACAGTTTTAGCTGATCGGTGCAGCGTTTATCGCGGCAAGCGCTGCCTACAGGATTCTTTTATATTTCAGGATTTTTTTCAGTATCAATGAGCGTTCCTCAACTCCCAGAAATAAAAAAAGATACCTATCACTGTGCTCACCGTTTCAGCGTTTATCGCGGCAAGCGCCGCCAAAAGGATTCTTTTTTATTTTCAGGATTTTTTTCGATATCGATGAGCGTTCCTCATCCCACAGAAATAATAAAAAGATACCTGTACCCCGAAGGGAAATACTGGTCCCGTTCAACATATACAAAAACTCAGAACGATACGCAGATGGCTCATTGATGGGTTATTTATTTGAGATATACTGCGTTTATCGCGGCAAGCGCCGCCAATAGGACTCTTTTGTTGAATATTATCAAAGAGTACAGCATCACAAGTGGACTCTTTTATATCGTTGATCGCCCTACAATTCATAGAATCTAAATAAGAGATACCTGTACCCCGAAGGGGTATGGTCGCTGCGATCACCGTATTTAACAGCACAGAGCGACACGAAGATCGCTCGATCATAAAGAGGTGTCAAATCACTGTGCTCACCGTTTCTGCGTTTATCGCGGCAAGCGCCGCCAAAAGGATTCTTTTGTTAAGATTAATGAGCGCTCCTCGACTCTTAGAAATAAAAAAAGAGATACCTGTACCCCGAAGGGGTATGGTCGCTGCTGCGTTCATCGCGGCAAGCGCCGCTTACAGGATTCTTTTTTCCAATATAGAGCTTTTGTAGATATCATCAAAGAATATGGCATCACAAAAGAACGCGTGAATCAAAAAAACCGCCGACGTTAGCCAGCGGTCTTTCTTATCTGTTGTCATATTATTTCCCGAGTATCTTTTTCAAATCCTCAGTCGCGTCTCCGGTCGGCGTGATGCCGTAATTCTCCACAAGGAAATTCAGCACATTCGGCGATACGAACGCAGGCAGCGAGGGCCCTAAATATATGTTCTTTAAACCAAGCGCCAGCAGCGTCAGCAGTATGCAGACCGCCTTTTGCTCGTACCACGAGAGTACCAAAGTCAGCGGCAGCTCGTTCACGCCGCATTCAAACGCCTCGCTGAGCGCCAGCGCCACGCGAATCGCGCTGTAAGCATCGTTGCACTGCCCCATATCCATAATCCGCGGCAGCCCGCCGATCTCACCGAGATCAAGATCGTTAAAGCGGTATTTGCCGCACGCGAGCGTCAGTACCACGGTGTCATCCGGCGTTTGCTTCACAAAATCGGTGTAGTAGCTGCGTTTGGTGCGTGCGCCGTCGCAGCCGCCCACAAGGAAGAAATGCTTGATGGCGCCCGCCTTCACCGCGTCGATCACCTTGTCCGCCACAGACAGCACCGTGCCATGGCCAAACCCTGTCGTCATGCTGGTGCCGCCGTTGAGCCCCGTGAACGTTTTGTCTTCCTCAAAGCCGCCGAGTGCCAGCGCCTTTTCAATCACAGGCGTAAAATCCTTGTCGCTGCCGATGTGCACCATTTCGGGATAGCCCACCACGCCCGTGGTAAACACGCGGTCGCTGTAGCTTTGCTTCACGGGCATCAGGCAGTTTGTGGTGAACAGAAACGCCGCCGGTACACCCGCGAACTCCTTCTGCTGGTTCTGCCACGCTGTGCCGAAGTTGCCCTTCAGCTGAGGATACGCCTTGAGCTTCGGGTAAGCATGCGCGGGCAGCATCTCGCCATGCGTATACACATTCACGCCCTTGCCTTTTGTCTGCTCCAGCAGCAGATACAGATCGTGCAGATCGTGCCCCGATATCACGATGAACGGCCCTTTTTCCACCGTCAGCGGCACCTTCGTCGGTACCGGCGTGCCGTAACCTTGAGTATTCGCTTTGTCCAGCAGCTCCATACATGTTAAGTTAACCGTGCCCACCTTCATCACCACGGGCAGCAGCGTCTCCATTGTCGCCTGCTTGTCGCCCACGGCGCTTAACCCCTCGAAGAAAAAGCGGTTGACTTCGTCATTTTCATAGCCGAGCGCCGCTGCGTGATACGCATACGCCGCCACACCGCGCAGCCCCAATAAAATCAGCGATTTGAGAGACCGCACATCCTCGTTTTCGCCCCACAGCGTCATCGGCTCATTCGTTATGCTTGCAAACCGTCCGCCCGCCGACACGGCTTCAAGGTTCGCCTCATCGATCATATCCTTAATATCGTCTGCATCAAAGTTCACGTTGGTAATCGTCGCAAAAAGTCCGTCAATCATCACGCGCACCGCTTTTGCCGCCGGATTATCCTTCGCGGCACCCGCAAGGTTAATCAACGCGTCGGTCAGCGCATCCTGAAGATTGGATACATCGGCCGTCTTGCCGCACACTCCCACGCTGCCTGTGCAGCCCGTGCCCTTTGCCGCCTGCTCACACTGATAACAAAACATCTCATTGGCCATATCTGAAATCCTCCATTAAATTAATATCGAATCGTCTTGACAGCTATGAGGATAACGCAAAAAACAGCCAGCGTATGTTGCAAATGCAACGGTGTCACTTTGTTTTTCAAGATGCTGCATTGATTATTTCATACTTTCTTTATGGGAGAATCTCAAAGTGTTTTATCACATTTCAAATTTCTGTCGTTTATAATCCTAAACTGTTGACTTGGCATGCTATTCAATATAAAATAACAGTATTTTATAGTATTCAACAATAATAAACAATAACTTTTGATATGCCACTGATTGATGGCTGGATAAATACACACTCAGTCTGCTTAAAATATATGCAGCAGATCGAATTAGGCACCTATTCAGATGGTAAGGCTGCTACGCAAAAACATTTATGAGCAACTGATATTCAAACAAATATATAAAAAGGGGTACAGTAACTTGAAGAAGCAGGCAAGCAGGAAGCAGGCAGAAAACAGGAAGCTGACGGGCAGAAAATTGGCGCTGAAAAGTATATCCGTTAAGATACTTGCTGTGGTGTTAACCGCTATCGTGCTGGTCACCACTTCGTGCGTGGCAGTGATGGCGGTGCTGAACAACAACTATACTGACCAGATCATAATGGGACAAGTTGAGAGGGCGCTTAGCTATCTGAACACTCGAATCGAAAAAATGGAAAATGGCTGCGTGATTGGCACACTCACACTGGCCAAAAGTGAGTTGCTTAAAACCACTGTGGCCTTGAATGACCCGAGCCGCATCTCCGCAGCGCTGACCGGCCTTGCCAGCGCCGGGCTGGATTTTGCGGTTGTAATGGATGATGATGGCATGATTTTGTACAATTCCATTCAAAAAAGTCAGACCGACAATTTTGATTTTCTGACCGAGGCACTTACCAGCGGCACCGGTACGTATGTTGACGATAAAAACCAGCTTTACATATTGTCTCCCAGCGCGATTAAAAATGAAAAAGGCGCGACGGTGGGCACTTTGATCGGAGGCCTTTACTATAACCGTCAAGAGCTCCTGAGCGAACTAAAAGAAATGCTGAACGTTGATTTTTCGCTATTCTCCGGCGAGGTGATATCAGCGACCAGCATCAAGCAAGGAGAACAATACGCCATAGGCGCAAAGCTGGACGCTGAAATTGCCCGGAACCTGCTGACGGATAAGAAGGAACTTAAGACCCAAACAACTATCTTTGGTGTGCCCTATATGGCAATCTACTCGCCGATTCTAAATAACACAGGAGATGCAATTGGTGTCGTATTTGCGGGGCTAAACACCACAGACATCGAAAAGAGCCGTGCCACTTCAATGACGATATCCATAGCGGTAGCAGTTGCCCTGATGGCCGCTGCCGTGGCGGTCGTGCTAATTTTCGTGCACAAGAGTGTCCGCAAGCCGTTGGCGACAATAACGAACGGCGCCCAGCGGCTGGCTGTCGGCAATACAGACCTTGGGATGGACATCAATCGACAGGACGAAATCGGGGTGCTGGCTGATGCTTTCAGCAGAGCGGCGGATGCCCTGAAGGCCATGCTGGCCGATGCAGATATGCTGGCTATGGCAGCTGTGGAAGGCCGCTTGTCTGCCCGTGCTGATGCGGATAAGCATCAGGGCGATTTTAAAAAGATCGTCCAAGGCGTTAATAACACGCTTGATGCGGTGATAAAGCCGGTGCAGGAGGCTTCCGTTGTGCTGGCCGAGATGGCGAAGGGTGAACTTGGCGTGAGCGTTGCAGGCGACTATATGGGCGACCACGCGCTAATTAAAGACGCGCTGAATAGCACCATCAGCGCCATCCGAGACTATATCAGCGAGATCTCGCAGGTGCTGGGCGCAATGGCGCAGGGCAACCTCAACCTTTCCATCGAGTCGGAGTACAAGGGTGATTTTATCGCACTAAAAGACTCTATCAACGCCATCATCGAATCGCTGAACCATGTGTTGGGTGATATCAGTGCCACATCGAGCCAGGTTGCCGCAGGGACGCGACAGGTGTCGGATGGCAGCCAGGATATTTCGCAGGGTGCCATGGAGCAATCCAGCGCGATTGAGGAACTCACAGCATCTGTTTCTGATATCGCGCAACAGACGCGGCAGAACGCCATACGAGCCAATCAGGCAAACGAGCTGACTGCCTTGGCGGCCAATGATGCGGCAAAAGGCAACGAGCAAATGCAGTTGATGCAGCAGGCAATGAGCGACATCAGCGCCTCGTCGCACAGCATAGGTATCATCATCAAAGTAATCGACGACATCGCGTTTCAAACGAACATACTCGCACTGAACGCGGCAGTGGAAGCCGCAAGAGCAGGTGTTCACGGCAAGGGCTTCGCAGTGGTCGCCGAAGAAGTGAGAAATCTAGCGGCGCGCAGTGCAAGCGCAGCAAAGGAAACAGCAGAGCTGATAGAAGGCTCAATACAGAAAACGGTCGTAGGTTCTAATATTGCGGACAATACGGCAGCGGCGCTGAGCAAGATCGTGGATGGCATACGCAAGGCGGGGCAGCTCGTAAATGAAATTGCCGGCGCGTCAAACGAACAGGCGGGTGCCATTGCACAGGTTGACCAAGGCATTGAGCAGCTTTCAACCGTGGTACAGACGAACTCGGCAACCGCGCAGCAACAGGCCGCAGCAAGCGAGCAACTCTCCGGTCAGGCCGAGCTGCTGAAAAGCATGGTACACCAGTTCAGCCTGAAGCAAGCTCTAAATGCAGACAAAGAAAAGCCTGCGCTGACAGCCTCCTCAAGCACGCATCCAGTTGCAGGCGTAAGCATCGAGCTTTCAGATAGCGACTTCTGCAAGTATTGATGCGAACAATATAAATAAATTTGAATGCCAGAAAAAAGCTCTCTGCAGAAACGTCTGCAGAAAGCTTTTTTGATGGACTGCCATTCGTATACAGTCAAAATTATCAGGTTGAACGGTGGTACCGTTTATCAGAAGCAACGCCGCCAATCAGAACCTTTAATGAATTTTATAAAACACCGTTCAAGCTCTTCTTGTCTGCAGTATATCAGTGCCGCAAACCGTTGAGCTTAAGAAATACATCCACCACGTCCGGATCGAACTGCGCGCCGCTCAGCGATGCGATTTCCTCAAGCGCCTGCTGCTTCGTCTTCGTCTTTCTGTATGGCCGCTCACTCGTCATGGCTTCATAAGCATCCGCTACCGCCAGTATGCGCGCCATAACGGGTATGCTGCCGCCCTTTAATCCATTTGGATAGCCGCCGCCGTCATAGCGTTCGTGGTGCGCGAGCACGGCTTTGGCGATGTGTGCCATTTCGGCGCATGCTGAGAGAATGCGGTACCCCACCTCGGGATGACGTTTCATATCCACCCATTCCTCATCGGTCAGCTTATCGGTCTTCACAAAAAGCGAATCACTCAGCGCCACCTTGCCGATATCGTGCATACGCCCGACCAGATTCATCTCTTCTACTTCACGTTCCGAAAAATCCATCGCTTTGGCGATTTCAATACAGATACGGCAAACTCGGCGGCAATGCAGCCGCTCCCTTGTATGCTTGTTATGCATCGTCTGCAGTATGGTGTGAATCGATCCAAAACGCATTCTCGGGCTTTCCGAGCTTTTGTTTCGGTACATAAAAGCCTCGGCTTTGTTTATCACCGCTTTAAAGCTTTCCTCAGGCTTCTTCTTTGTTGCCCAGCCCACCGATATGGAGCAATCAATCGCAAGCACGCTGGTTTTGGACGATAGAATTTTGATTTCGGCGCATACTTTTTGCGCTGTTATCTCATCCGCATCCGGCATCAGTATAATAAACTCATCCCCGCCGGATCTGATCACGATATCTTTTGGGCGGCAGGCTTTTTGCAGCACCGATGCCATGTTCGCCAGCAGCTTATCGCCCGCAATATGGCCAAACGCATCGTTGGCCAGCTTCAAGCCGTTCACATCACAGTT
Organism: Bacillota bacterium; assembly: GCA_023436525.1. Classification (GTDB taxonomy): domain Bacteria; phylum Bacillota; class Clostridia; order Christensenellales; family SZUA-584; genus SZUA-584. Next base: position 8,567 of record JAEZIW010000108.1, read on the forward strand.
GATCACCGACAGCGGCAGATTTTGTTCCACATCCATTTTTCTGACGATTTGCTCAAAGTAGCGTCTGTTGTATACCCCGGTCAGTGTGTCGTGATAAACAAGATAATCAATACGTTTTTGCTTCTTCTTCTCCTCGGTGATATCTCTCATCACAGTGACGGTACCGATAATCTGCGCGTTTGTGTCCCTGATGGGCGATACAGTGTATGCCACGGATACCGTTTTTCCGTCTTTACAGATCATATCCACACCGCGCGAATAAGATACAATTCTGCCTGTGTCCAGCGTTTTTTCTATGAGACTCGGCCGCAGATTTTCCGCCTTGCCATACGTCTTCACAACATCCTCAAAATGAACACCGCGCGCTTCGTTCTGCATATATCCGCTGAGTTGTTCAAACGCTTCATTAACAGCGGTGATTATTCCCGTATTGTCCGTCACCACCACGCCCTCTCCGATCGACTGCAGCGTGATGCTGAGCAGCTCTTTTTCTGCTTTGAGTGCCGCTTTCGCGTTTTCGTTTTCGGTCACATCCCTGTTCATCATGATGGCGGCCTGCAGCCGTCCGTTTTCATCAATCACAGGCGCCGTGCTGTTAACGATAATTTTTCTGTCGCCTTTGAGCGTCTGAATCTCCAGCATTTCTTCATGAACCGTTTTGCCTTCGCTGAGTGTTTTGGCAAACGCCCATTCATGATGCGACAGGCACTTGCCCGACGGGTAACGCACCACAGACGCTGCCATATTCGTGTCAGTGAGCCGCCCTTCCCATATATGCTCTCCTGCGGGATTCGCTTTAATAATGCGTCCTTGTTTGTCTGCCACCCAAAGGCCAACGGGCAGCAGATCGAATATCTTTCCGAGCTGTCTTTCGCTGGCTTCCAGCGCCTGCTCAATCTGCTTACGTTCTGTGATATCCCAGACGGACCCCACCATTCTTGCCGGGTTGCCCGTTTCGTCATTCACCACCATACCCGTTTTTCGCACATATCTTTCAGCTCCGTCTGCACGAACAACGCGGTATTCAAGCGTACAACCGTTCTTATCGTCGGCAGCCTGCTTAAATATATCGAGCAAATTGCAATCACCGGCATGATCGGGCGAGTCCCACGGTGTGTATGTGCCGCTTATTATATTGTCCTCCAGAGAAAAAATCTGCCGAGCCGTTTCGTCAAGATATATTCTGTCGCTGAAAAAATCGTATTCCCAGAACCCGACGCTGCTCGCCGCAGAGGCCATGTTTAAACGCTGAACGGTCAGCTCATGAGCTTGCTTGGATACCGTCAGTTCATCGATATGCCGTTTTAAGCTCTGAATCAGCGCTGATCTCTCAATCGTTGCCGCCATCAGATTCACAAAAACCTTCACCACCGAAGTCTCGGAATGGTTCAGCTCGGGTGAAAGAATCACGAAAACCCCGTATATAGAATTGCTGACAATCAGCGGAGCCGCGATGCCCTTAAGCTGCCCGCTGAGCCCGGCTTCCTTGGCCTCTTCGGGGTGCAGCCCGAAATCATCGATAAAAATGGCATCTTTCAAATGGGCCGCCTGTAAAAACGCACCGCTCAGCACCAAACATGATTCATCATGGTAAACACGCGGTACATTGGCCATGCTTAAAAATGTTTTTTTGACACACAGGTCGTTGTCTGTCAGCAGCAGCATCGATTCAAAGCCGTTTTGTTTCAGCACATAAGTTGCCGCTACAAAAAGCGTCGCCGTGTCGTACGCGCAGGACATTTCATTGGCGGCCAGGCTCAGCGTGTTTTGCAGCATGTGCGAATGCATGGCCTGCGTCAGATCGGAAAAAATGATACCGAATCGGTTCGCGCCCCAAGGTGTTATAGAAAGCCAAAAATGCCTGCCAAAATGAGGTATGTAACGCTCAAGCTGCCTTGGGGCTCCGCTGGATACAACCTGCGAAACCTCATCAAGCAGCGGTATGCTGCCTTTGAAAAGTCGGCTGGCCGGTTGGCCTGCCACTTCCTCGCGCTTTAAGTTTAGTATTCTCTCACAGCCCAAATTAATATCTTCTAAGATATAGTCGACAGGAACGCCGTTTTCATAGACTAGACGATAGAAAGCCATACCTTCCTGCATGTTATTGATCAGCATTGAAAAAGCATCGGAATCCGCCGTTTGACCGATGCGGCTGTCGGTTTCTTCAAAAATCAACATAAAGCCGTCGCTTCCGCCGGTCAGAACGGCTTTCACGGGCCTGCCGGACTCACGCCACAAGCATTCAACCGGCTGCAACGCCAAATGGCGGGTGAAAATATCTTTTCCCCGCGTGTCAAAAAGCGCATCAAATTTTGCACCTGCCGGAACCTTATTTAAACTGAATTCCTCGAGAAAGGCCAAACTGCAATCCAGAATTTTTTTATCGGTACCAATCGCAAGCACAGCACGGCTGCTTAAAACAGTCTGCAGACTCGTCTCAAACAATACGGTGCTCCTTATGCCCGTTTATTCATTGCATATTTATACCACCATTTTAGTTTACAAAAACAAGATTATGTTACTTATAAAATCCATTAATAAAGGTTCAGAGGGTGTTCGGTAAAAACGATGACAGCTAAGCTTTTCACCACCATCGGTATTTAAGAGTGATTTACTGTCTGCCTGCGCGCGCTTTTAAAATAACCCGAGCTAGACAAAACACGCAGAAAGAAACGAGATTGACCACAACAACGGCAGCACCGGCCGGCACCGACCATACAAACGAGATCACAATGCCGATGATAAAGCAGATGATGGACAGTATGGCCGCGCTGAGCACCACGCTTTTGAAGCTTTTAAACACACGCATGGAGGTTAACGCCGGGAAAATAATCAGGCTCGAAATCAGCATGGCCCCCATCATGCGCATGCCCACAACAATAATCAGCGCGGTCAGCATCGCAATCAGCATGTTGTATCGTCCGGCATGTGTGCCCGTGGCTCTGGCAAAGCTTTCATCAAACGTCACCGCAAATATCTTGTTGTAGAACAGCACATACAGCGTGAGTACAACCGCGGAAACCAACACGCTCAACACCACATCGCTTTCGCTCATCGCCAATATGCTGCCGAACATGTAGTTGTACACATCCACGTTCATGCCTGTCGTCAGCGATACCACAATAATACCGATGGCGATCGCACTGCTTGATATAACCGCAATCGCCGCATCGCCCTTGATCATGTTGTTCTCTCCAAGGCGCATCAGCAAAAACGCCGTTAACGCCACCACCGGCAGCGACACCTCAAGCGGGGCCACCCCCAGCGCAAGCGAAACAGACAGTGCCCCGAACCCCACATGCGAGAGCCCGTCGCCAATCATAGCATAGCGTTTGAGCACCAAGCTGACGCCGAGCAGCGCCGCGCATAGCGCGACGAGTATACCCACCACGAGCGCGCGCACGATAAATGTATACGATAAAAGTTCCGTCAGCCACTCAAACATTGCAAATGTCTCCCATCATCCGTCGTCCCTCCGGTGTTTGCAGATAATCGTGCGCGGAGCCGAAAAACACGCTTTGCATGGCCATATGCAATATCTTGTTTCCGTATTGCACCGCACTCCTTATATCGTGCGATACCATCATAACGGTAAGGCCGCCTTGATTCAGCGCCTTAATCAGCGTATAAAACTCCGATGTAATCACCGGGTCGAGCCCGGCCGCGGGTTCATCAAGCAGCAGCAGCTTTTTGGTGGCACACAGCGCGCGTGCCAGCAGCACGCGCTGCTGCTGGCCGCCCGACAGCTCACGGTAGCATTTTTTACGAATATCGGCAATATCCAGACGCGCCATGTTATCCATTGCGCGCTGTTTGTCCTGTTTGGTGAAAAAAGCGAATCCGGGTTTTAAGCATCCCGAAAGCACCACCTCATACACGCTTGCCGGAAAATCCTTCTGTGCCAACGTTTGCTGAGGCAGATATCCGATTTCACTTTGGGCAATGCCGTCAAATGTTATCTTGCCGCCGACAGGCTTTAACAGGCCCAGCAGGCCTTTAATCAGTGTGCTTTTGCCGCTGCCGTTTTCCCCGACAATGCAAAGATAATCACCCGGCTCCACCACAAAGCTGATGGCATCCACAGCCGTTTGTCCGTCGTATTTCATCGTCAGGTCTTCGCAGCGAATCAGTGCCATGTTGTCAGCTCAGCCCCTTCTTTAAATTGTCAAGATTGCCCTGCATCAGCTGCAGATATGTCACACCGGCCGAAAAATCGTCCTTGGTCACGTTGTGGCACGAATGCAGCAGCAGTATCTGCGCGCCCGTCTGTTCGCTCACAGCCTTGGCCACCGCCTGATTGCTGAATTCGATCGTGTAGATGTATTTCATATTCTTTTCCTTAACTGTGTCGATCAGATAAGCAAGCGTCCCCGCGCTGACGTCCGATTCGCTGCTGCATCCGCTGAATGCCGCACGGTAATCGAGGCCGAATTCGTCCGCCAGATACCGGAACGGAAACCGGTCTGCCACCACGAGCAGCTTCGTTGGCGACGCATCCGCCACCGCCTGAATATGTTTGTCCACCTGCATGATGCGCGCTGTATAGTCCGCGGCATTTTTCTCGTATACGGGTGCATTCCCGGCATCCGTTTTTTCCAGCGCCTTGGCGATATAATCGATCATGAGCACCGCGTTTTTCGGCGATGTCCAAATGTGCCCATCATATTCTGTCTCACCGCCGCCATCATGGCCGTCTTCACTCTGCATGCCTTCCACCGTTTCCTCTTCCACAGGTGTAACGGCATCCATCAGCCGAAGCACTGTCATGTGGCTCGTGTCGGTGGATTCGAGCACCTGATCCACCCACGCTTCGTTCTCGCCGCCGATATAGATAAACACATCGGCATTTTGTATTTTGAGAATGTCATCGGGTGTCGGGTCGAACGTGTGCACCTCCGCACCCGGATCGATCAGCATGGTGATTTCGGCATTTGTGCCCGTAATCGCCCGCGCAAAATCATACGGCGGAAATATCGTCGTTACAATCTTTAATCCCTTGCCGTTGGTAACCGCTTCGGTGTTCACCGGCGCGCAGCCAAGCAGCGACAGTAAAAGCGCCGCGCAGATGATCGTTAACAATGCTTTTCTCATGTTGCAGTCTCCTTGATTGTGATGGCCTAAAACCGTTTGCCACCAATATAGTCAATGGCCGTCAAACAATAAACGGCTTTCTTATGTCTCTTTCTGTTGCTTCGCGGCTTCACATTGCCGGCAGACCCCATAAATCACTGTTTTGAACTTGTCCAGGCTGAACTGGTGATGCGCCAGCAGATGCGCCGTCATCTCATCAAGGTAATCGCAATGAAGATGAATCACCTCTCCGCATTCAGCACAGACGAGATGGTAATGGGTGTTGCAGCATTCACCCTGAGATATGTACTGATAACACGCGCTCATACCCTCAGCGCCCGTATACTTCACCACACTGCCCTCTTTGACGAGCCGGTCAAGATTGCGGTAAATGGTGGTCTGCCCAACGGAAGCGCCTTGCGCCTTCAAACACCCGAATATTTTATCTGCGGTCACATGCTCATCCTTGTGCTCCTGCAGGCATTTTAAAATCAATTCACCCTGACGGGTATTGTATTTACCTTTGCCCGGCATCCCAATGTTGCTCCAATCTGAAAACGGTTTTCATTTTCATTTTAATATAACGTGATTCCCACTCACTTGTCAATATCGCGGGAACATGATATTGTTACTCATCATACCCATATTTGATATATTTGAGAATGAGTGGTGCATCCTTCGGCCATCCATAACTGACAAGCGGGGTCACTTCTCAATGATGTTTCCCCGCTTCTTTTGTAATGATATATAAAGAGAAACCTAATCGATCATATAAGCGCTGCCAGCAATTCATCTTTCTTTTAACCCGGCTGTATTCATGCATTAACGGGATGTATCATGTTATTTATTGTCCATAAATTTTCTGTTATAATACACATATAAATGGTAAAGGAGGCATGCATGAAAACAATCGTTGTTTATGACTCCGTGTTCGGCAACACTGAAAAAGTCGCGGATGAAATTGCCAAAACTGTGGGCGGCGCACTTTTTCATGTCAGTGATATCTGCGCCGCTGACTTAAGCGATGTGACGCACTTGTTCATGGGCTCTCCCACACGCGCTTTTCGCCCCACGCCCGCCGTTACCGCGTGGCTGAAGAAGCTGCCTGCCAACTCGCTTAAAGGCGTGCATGCCGCCGCCTTTGATACGCGCGGGATTATGGAAACGGCAGATTCCGCTCTGCTCAGAAGACTCGTGAAATGGTTCGGCTATGCTGCAGAAAAAATTCTGGCGGCGCTTGAAAAAAAGGGCGCGGAAACCGAAGACTACCCCATCGGCTTTTATGTGCTGGAATCCGAAGGGCCGCTCAAAGACGGCGAACTGCAGCGGGCCGCAGAATGGGCACAAGAGGTGATGAAAAATGAGTGACATAGAACAGTTGCCGGGTATCGGCCCTGTGCTTAGCAGCCGTCTAAAGCAAGCGGGCATTAAAAGTGTTGATGAACTTAATAAAGCAGGCGTTAAATCCGCGTTTATTCGGGTTCGTACGCTTTACCCCGACGCGTGTTTGATGAGCTTGTATGCGCTGGCCGGTGCCGTGAAAGGGCAGCCGCGCGGTTTGCTCACAGCGCAGGAGAAGGCCGATTTGAAAGCGTTTTTTCATTCTCTCTGATTTTTAGGGAGGATATGAAAAAGGTAATCATGTTTATAGACAAAAATCTTATAAAATATATGAGTCCTCCGAATATCGAAGGACTCTTTATGATTGGTTAACGGCAGGGTGGCAATCCTACATCTCTTTTAAGACCATCTCAGGCGTGACGGCTGCCTTTTCCGTCCTCAGATAACCGCCTTCCTCGTTTCGCTCCTTATCTTGCGGTGGACCGAATGACAAATAGAGAGGTTTTCATCATACCGAGGTCTCTTATCTTCAAGAGGCCTTTTTAGTTTTCGTCAGCACAATACGGTTCAAATTCTCCGTCAGTGCGATCAACGCAATAAACATCAGAAGCAGAAAATATGGGAAAAGATAAATGCCGATATATTGCGAAGCCAGGCCGACAATCAGCGGTGTCAATGTGGTGCCTGTGTACGCGCTTGCCATCTGAAGGCCCACCAGCTTTTGCGAATCAGCCTTGCCGAATCGCGCCGGCGTTTCATGCACCATCGACGGAAAGACGGGCGCGCACCCGAGACCGATCATCCCAAAGCCGATCTGAACCGCGGTGTTTCCCAGCGGCAGCAGCACAGCCAGCAGTCCCGCCGCAATAACGATGATCCCCAAACGAATCATGGCGGTGTTATTGAGTTTCATAGACGCAAAGCCGGATACAAAACGCCCCGCCGTGATACCGATATAATACAGCGAAACCCATTGCGCCGCCGTCTCTGCCGACAGCCCTCTGACGCCGACCAGATAGCTGCTGCCCCACAGACCCATCGTGACCTCCAATGAACAGTAAACAAGAAATATAAGCATGGCCGATTTAACGCCGGGGATCTTCAGCGCCCCCAATATGCTTGCTGACCCTTGGGCGTGAGACTCTTCGCCGCCTGCCTTTGCTTTTTTCCAAAGCGGTAGCGTCACAAAAAGCGCCGCAACCAATGCCACCTGAGCAATACCGATTGTGCCGTAGCCCATTTTCCAGCCGTTCTGCTTCGCGATATAAAGCGACATGATGATGGGCCCTGCCGAAGCCCCCACGCCCCAGAAGCAGTGCAGCCAGTTCATATGATGCGCTTTATAATGCAGCGCCACAAAGTTATTCAACGCCGTATCCACCGAGCCCGCACCAAGCCCGAGCGGCACCGCCAATACACAAATCCAGAAGGCGTTTGCGGATAATGAGATGCCCAGCAGCGCGAGCGCCGTCATCAGCACACTGATTGTGGTCACGAGCCCCGTTCCGAAGCGTTTAATCACCCTGTCGCTGGTCAGGCTGGAGATGACCGTTCCGCCCGCCGTGATCATACCGATCACACCCGCAAACGACAACGGTGCACCAAGGTCCGCGCTCATCACGGGCCAGGATGCGCCGAGTAGTCCGTCCGGCAGCCCGAGACTGATAAAAGCAATATAAATCATAACGAGTAAAGCTGTCATATATTTTCCGTCCTCAATCTATCGTATTAATGTGTCATGAAGTGCTTTAAGCGCAACAACGCTCATACCGCGTTCAAAATCGGTATCAAACGCCGCCGATACCGAAACGTTCACATGAAACTGCCCGCCGAGCCTATCTTCCGTATTTATTTTGATGACTTCAGCGCTTTTCTCTTCGAAAAAATCACCGTACAACACAAACTGTTCCGGGGCGACCACTTGGCAGTAGACGGCGAGTAGCCTTGAGACGGCATCCGCCACGGCCTCATTATCGTTATAGTCGAGCGTCAGCCAGTCGGTGTCGGGCAGCAACCGGCCAATCTCTCCCGCGAAATTCTGTGTGCCCAGATAAACCTCACCGTTTATCACCATCCCCGCGCCCGGCCGGTAAATGCGCGGGAAGTAGATACCAACCAAGCAGGTTTTGGCTTGAACCAACCGGGAGTAGCCCTTCACGGCCGCGTTGACATCATTGATAAACGCAACCGAAAAACCGTATCTGCTTTGATAAAATGGCAGAAACCCGATCCCCACGATACCGCTGTAATCATTGGCAACGATCATACCGTTTTGCTCAAAACCCGGCAGCCCGAAGGCGATGGCCGCTATGGTCTGGAATGCATTCACCGCACGGTCTATCATGCCGCAGAAGCTGTCGATTTGAATGTCGTCGATATACGCCTGCTCGCTGTATACGACCTCCTCAAAAAGATTGATAACCAGCAGATGAATTGAGTTTTTGTTCTGCTCTTGGTGCCCATAAATCACCACCGCGTGCCGGTAATCACCGTTGTAAACATAGAGCCTAGACGGACGGCCGCCGCCGGACGGTACCATGTCTCCCTCCGTCACCTCGCCGCATTCAATCATCTCGCCAAGCAGCGCCTTAACTGTCACAACGCTAAGCCCCGTCAGCTTCGAAAGCTCTTGTATCGTAGCGGCGCGTTTGAATATCAGCTGAGCCCGCAGCGCTGTCAGATTCAATTGTTTGACGTGAGCCGTATCCACTGTACTTTTTAAACCTCCTTTAATAAGTTGTGTTCAGCATACGCCGTATCGTCGGATTTGTCAATCTTTAATATCCATTTTGATGTGCGAATTGTGTTGACTTTTCGCATTTTGCGCGTATAATAAAATTACATTTGAATGTTTGTTCAATTGTTCATGCTATAAGGAGCTTATATATGGAAGCGATATCAACACAACACATGAAACTTAAGCAAAGTCTCTATCTGAAAGGGCTGAACTGCGCTGACTGTGCACGCAAAATTGAGGACGCGACGGCACGCATCGAGGGTGTCGAAAGCGCATCAATCAATCTGGTGGCTCAGCGGCTGACCGTCACCGCGCACGGCACTGCCAACATGCCGCATATCATGACGCAGGCAGGCAGGCTCGCGCGCGAGATTGAGCCGGGCATTAAGGTGTCGGCCTCTTCCGATGACCGGCCCGCCGAACAACACTCCAAGCGCGCTCTTTTCTACACTGCGCTCGGGCTCGGCACAGCGCTGTTTGCTGTGGCTGTCCTCTCAGGAATCACAGGCTGGCTTTCTCTGTTGCTGTATATTGGCGCTTATTTGCTGATCGGCGGCGAAGTGGTTTGGCGCGCGCTCAAGAACATCACAAAAGGCAAGGTCTTCGACGAAAACTTTCTGATGAGTTTGGCGACCATCAGTGCGTTTACCATCGGCGAATACCCTGAAGGGGTCGCCGTGATGCTGTTTTATCAAGTTGGCGAGCTGTTTCAGGATATGGCGGTCAATCGATCGCGCCGCTCAATCACCGCGCTGATGGATATCCGCCCCGATTATGCGAGTGTACAAACAGCCGACGGTCTGAGGCGCGTTTCTCCCGAGGAAGTCAACGTCGGCGATGTCATCACCGTGCGCCCCGGCGAGAGAATACCGCTGGATGGCACGGTGTTAAATGGCGTATCCTCGCTTGATACCTCGGCGCTCACGGGCGAGTCGCTCCCGCGCGACGTGCAGCCGGGCAGCGAGGTGCTCGCAGGCTCGGTAAACCAAAGCGGTCTGCTCACCGTTACGGTTACCAAGCCGTTCGGCGAATCGACGCTCTCCAAGGTTTTAACGCTTGTGCAGGAGGCCGCCGAAAAAAAAGCGCCCGCCGAAGCGTTTATCACGAGGTTCTCCCGCTACTACACGCCGGTGGTGGTTTTCGCTGCGGTGGCACTGGCGCTGGTTCCCCCGTTGCTGATTCCGGGCGAGGCATTCTTGAGCTGGGTGAACCGGGCACTCGTGTTTCTCGTGGTTTCATGCCCGTGCGCGCTGGTCATCTCCATCCCGCTCGGTTTTTTCGGCGGCATCGGCGGTGCGTCGCGCCACGGCATACTCATCAAGGGCGGCAGCTATCTTGAAGCGCTGAGCCGCATCGAGACCGCCGTGTTCGATAAAACAGGCACATTGACGCAAGGCGTGTTTAGCGTTTCTCGTGTCGTCTCGGACGATCCGGACACATTGCTGTATTATGCCGCTCATGCCGAATCGGCCTCCACGCACCCCATCGCCGTTTCCGTGCGGCAGGCCTACAAAGAAAAGATTGACGAACAGCGCATCACTGAGCTTCATGAGCAGGCAGGCTACGGCATCAGCGCGATTATAGACAGCCAGCCGGTGCTGGCGGGCAGCGCAAAGCTGATGCTGCGTGAGGGCATCGCGATTGAAAACGCCGAGGAACCGGGCACCGTGGTGCATGTTGCGGTCGGCGGCCGATATGCAGGCTATATCGTGGTCAGCGATACGCTGCGGCCGGACAGCGCAGCGGCCATCGCGGCGCTGAAAAGGCTGGGCGTGAAAAAAATCGTGATGCTCACGGGCGACAGTGCCGCATCGGGTGAAGCCGCCGCTGCGCAGCTTGGCATCGACGAGGTGTATTCGGGGCTGCTGCCGCATCAGAAGGTGGAAAAACTCGAGCAGCTTACCAAAAGCGGTAAGGGAACGGTCGCGTTTGTGGGCGACGGCATTAACGATGCGCCCGTGCTCGCGCGTGCCGATGTGGGCATTGCGATGGGCGGCGCGGGCAGCGATGCGGCGATAGAAGCTGCCGATGTGGTGCTGATGACGGATGAGCCGGGACGGCTGCCAACGGCCATTCGAATCGCGAGAAAAACACGGCGTATCGTGATACAGAACATCGCCTTTGCGTTGGGTGTGAAGGGCATTATATTGATACTCGGAGCCATGGGTATTGCTACCATGTGGGAGGCGGTATTCGGTGATGTGGGTGTTGCGCTGCTCGCGATATTGAACGCGACGCGCGCGATGCGCATAAGAGAAGTATAGACTTTCATGCATTACGGAGATGGCTCACTATAGTTCGCATATTGGTGCGAATATTTAACCAAACAAAAAAGAGATACCTATACCCCGGGAGGGGTATGGTCGTTTCGATAACGCATATCGCGGCATACGCCGCCAAAAGGGCTCATTTTTTTCAGTTCTTTTGTTTTATCCTCTCAGCTTGAAATACCAACGCATCCGACAACCAAAAAAGACCCGTTTCGGGTCTTTTATGCATTGCCGTTTTTCTTGCCGCTGATGCTGTCGATATCAACCCTCACAACGGTGGTTCTTGCCAAATGAACGCAGCCCGCGTCACCGCGCCATTCGATACCCGGTGTCAAATGCGCACAGAGCTGATCCAGCCGCAGCGTCTTCTCCTCCACGTTCTGCACCAACGAGGCCGTTCCCGATACGATCACGCTCTCATAATAAGTGGTCAGCCTGTCGGCGATAATTTGATTAGCGCCCGTTACAACAAACGATACGTGCGCGTTGTTTAATATGTTTTGTATCTTGCGTCCTTCGTTTGCGCAGTGAAAAAACAGAGCGTTGTCATCACGCACATAGCAGTAGTTAAGCGGCACGCCATATGGCTCACCTTTCGCATCGGCTGTGCACAGCACGCCGATCTGCGCCGTCTCCAGCAGTTTTTTGACATCCTCAAGGGGCATTTCCCTGTCCTTGCGTCTCATAGTGCCTCCTAAACGGTTTCGTTATCCGCTTTCTTAGTTTTGCTCTGACGGTAAAGCCCGAGCCATCTTTCTATGCATCCCGTATCAAAATTCAATGTCATCATGCATCTTAGCTCTGCCGGGCCGGTGTGTCAATGGTTATATGCCCAGCCAAATGGCTGCCATTCACTTGATTCCGGTTAAAAAGCGCGTCACCCGGAACCGTCGAAAAACCTCATAGCACCCCCACGACAGCGCCATGGATAACAGCACAATCGCGGCAAATTTAACTGCCCAGTGTATATCGAGCATCACAATATAATACGCGGCCGCCAGCAGCAGCGTCTGGTGAACGATGTAAACGGGGTACGACGCGCGATTCAGCACACTGAGCACCTTGCTTTCCCTGTTAAAGTATTGGTCAGCAATACCGGCCAGCGCCAGTATAATCAGCCACGCCGACGTGTTGCGCAGCAGCGCAAAGCTAATCCCCGCGGCAGTATACCCTTCGGGCCAGCCGACTGTCGCGGCAATGGCCAGCATGGCGCCGGTGGCAGCCGCAGCACCTGCCAGCAGCGCAAACCGATGGCGCCGCAGTGTATCAATGAAGACAGTCGAGTTGGCAAACACGGCACCCAGCAGAAATAACAACGCGAAATAAAACGGGTTTTTTCCGCTGATATCCGGCAGCGCCTGCATCAGCGTAAGAGGAACAATCATCAGCAGCATCACCCAAGGCTTCGCCAACGCTTTCAGCTTGTCCGGTCTTCGCACAATCCACAGCACCGGCGCAAGCATCGCAAGGCTGATAACAAACAGATACAGAATAAACCACAAATGCGCCGGCGTGAAGCCGCCGGTGTAACCCGAAAGATCAGAAAAATTCGTGAAATACCGCCCGAGAAACTCAATGTAATCTCCGGTAAATCCGAATTGCTGAACCAGCGCAAGATACCCTTGAGGCGGCACAATCAACACCAGCCCCACAAGAAACGGCACCAGTAAGCGGCCAATGCGTTCGCGCACAAACTGCCCGGGCGTTCTTTTGCGTAAGGCCTGGTAAGCGGCATACCCCGCGATAAAAAACAGCAGCGCCATCACCCAATGCCCGAGTGCCGCAATAAACCACGTCGAAAATCCGTTGATATTGGCTGGGTCCTTGATATAATTGGGTTCCCACGCATCAAAAACCCGCGCCGTATGAAACGGAAACAATAAAAAAATGACGCCGATTCTCAGCCAGTCAAAACCGTGCCGACGCATAACGATTCCTCCGCTAAAAAAGTATAGAAAAGTCTGGATAATTTAACGATATGTTACCACAAAGCGCCGTTTTTCGCCATCCTTTTACAACATATTGTTCAGAATACATCACCCGATTTTTTTTGCGTGAATCACAAACCGCTCATTCTGTCCGTCGCATGTGGAAAGCGTGAGTATTCTGTCGCTTGATGCAACCTTCACACCCGTATCATACAGCGACAAGCCTGCTAAGCCATTCATGTATTCCTCAAATGCGCCCGCGTCGGCAAACACCACCGGCAGCAGGCTGTCGTCAGCACGATGAACGCTGAATATCTGCCATTCGGATGCTTCTCCGCGCAGGTTGAGCGATATGACGGGATGCGCATCATAATAGTCTTTAATTTCGTATTGCCAGAGCGAGCCAAACATCGACCCATCTTTCATACGGTGGCCGTAAAGCACGAGATGGCGGCTGTTTGCCGAGCATCTGTCATCCAGAAAGGCACAGCCGTGAGCCGATCGGGTATCCCCAAAGCTGCGGTGCAAATAGTGGTCGTTGTCGCCAGCCTGAACAAACGGATGGTCGATCGGCGTGCCCGAAATACACAGCCAGCTTATGTTTGTGTAAAAAAATAAAAAAGCACTGCGTTGAACAGTACTTTCTCTATTAATATGCGGCCTAACTTAATTTTCTGCAATATTCATGTCCTTTTTTGGTGAATTCCAGCCAAAAAGGAACCATGTTTTTCGTTTCTTTCTTTGTGTGCTTTGCCAGATATTCATCATCGATAAGCTTACGCAACGTTATAATAAAGCCTCTCCATTCCTCTTCATTCATAACCTCTGTCAGGTTATCAACGGCGAATGTCAGTGATACGCCATCAGGGAGCTGCTTTTCGATTTCCGCCAGTTTCTTTAATACTTTTTCCTGCCCAGAACTTAACATGTTGATTGTTTTTTGCCTCCTCCAGTTGTAAACCGCACGACTTATTATACACAGATTATTTAGGAACACAAGAGGCGATTCGCTCAACTTTCTTGAGTTTTTTTTCATTATAATAATAATCGTCTCGTTTTCGTGATATTAGGCAAATTATCGTTGTAATATTAACCAAAAAGGCGGGGCCGCGCACCATGCCGATCCCGCCTTGCCGCCAACTGTTTAAGCGTCACCCTCATCGCCCGCCGCTAGGCCCAGCTCCTGCTCGCCCCACTCACGCAGCTTGTATTTTTGTATCTTACCGCTTGCTGTCATCGGATATGAATTCAAAAAGAGCACATAACGCGGCGCTTTATGCTTAGAAAGCCCGTCTTTAACATATTGAACAATGCTTTCCTGTGTCTCGCTCGCGCCGGGTTTTAAGATAACACAAGCGAGCACTTCTTCGCCATATTTATGATCTTTAACGCCCACCACCTGCACGTCGGACACAGACGGATGGGTGTAGAGAAACTCCTCGATCTCACGCGGATAGATGTTCTCGCCGCCCCTGATGATCATATCCTTCAAGCGTCCCGTGATTTTGTAATAGCCGTCCTCGTCGCATATACCGAGATCTCCCGTGTGCAGCCAGCCGTCCTTATCAATCGCCTGCGCGGTGGCTTCGGGCATCTTATAATACCCTTTCATCACGTGATAGCCGCGTGTCACAATCTCGCCGACCGTGTTCGGCGGCACATCCTTGCCCGTTTCAGGGTCAATCACCTTGGCTTCCACGTTCGGATACGCACGCCCCACGGTGGAGACGCGAATTTCCAGCGGATCATCAACGGTCGACTGCGTGATGCCCGGCGACGATTCGGTCTGGCCGTATACACTGGTGATATGGCGCATGTACATCTTATCCGCTGCCGCCTTCATCACCTCAACAGGGCAGTTGGCTCCCGCCATTATACCGGTGCGCATGCTTGTTAAATCGTACTTCGGAAAATCGGGGTGCTCCATCATCGCGATGAACATCGTCGGCACGCCGTGAAACGCGGTGCACTTTTCGGATTGGAGCACATCCAGCACACGTGTCGGGTGAAAGTGATCCACAAACACCATGGTTGTATCGTTCGTGATGGAGGCCATCACGCCGAGCACACACCCGAAGCAATGGAACAGCGGCACCGTGATGCAAAGCCGATCCTTATCCGAAAAAGCCATCGATTCGCCGATGATCTTGCCGTTATTGATGAGGTTGTAGTGTGTGAGCATCACGCCCTTGGGGAAGCCCGTGGTGCCGGAGGTGTACTGCATGTTGATCACGTCGTGCGGGTCGCATTCCTTTTGTCTCGCGGCGCGCTCCTGCTCGCTGACCTTATCGGAAAGCTTCAGCACATCGCTCCAGTTGTACATGCCGGGGTGTTTGTCTTCATCTAAGAATACCACCGTTTTAAGCAGCGGCAGCTTTTTGCTGCTTAACTTGCCGGGCTCGCTCTTTTCCAGCTCGGGGCACACAGCATTTATATGCTCAACATAATTGTTGTCCTTCGTGCCGCCCATCATAATGAGCATTTTAGAATCGGACTGCTTTAAAAGATATTCCAACTCATATTTTTTGTAGTTGGTGTTTACCGTTACCAGCACAGCGCCGATTTTGGCCGTGGCAAACTGCGTCTGCACCCACTGCGGGTAGTTCGTAGCCCAAATGGCCACATGGTCGCCCTTTTTTACGCCCATCGCCATCAAACCGCGCGCTACTTTGTCGCACTCGGCTGCAAACTCGGCCGTTGTAAAGCGAAGCCCTTCCAATGGATGAACGCTGCATTCCTTGTTTGGGTACTCCTTCGCTTTCATATCCAACCAATCACCAATTGTCATATGAATAAATTCCGGCATGATATCCCCCTCCAATATTAATTCCCAAATTAGTCCACTTGGATATAAAAAAAGCCTTCGTCTCAATACAGAGACGAAAGACTTCGCGGTACCACTCTGCTTGCGGGGTTATCCCGCCAGCTCAATCTAGGGCTTACGGCCAAGCAGCCGCAGTCCTATTCTTAACTAACGCGTAAGAAAAGTCGTCAGCGCTTACTCCATTCAGCACTGAAGCTCCGGGGCGAGTTCACCTTGCTGCCGCGTCCACCTTGCACCATCCGGCGGCTCT
This sequence comes from Bacillota bacterium, assembly GCA_023436525.1. Classification (GTDB taxonomy): domain Bacteria; phylum Bacillota; class Clostridia; order Christensenellales; family SZUA-584; genus SZUA-584. The sequence continues at coordinate 24,987 of JAEZIW010000108.1, forward strand.
CTGTTCGCAAGCCTGCAAAATTACTGATCCCCATCACAGCCGTTAAAAATCTATAATTGAAATTATTATATGATACACTGCGCCGCATTGTCAACAGCTAACCCCCCGTTTTGTAATGCTATCAAGAAATACAGATTTGGCTATGGACGGCATCAGGTGCGTTATGTATAATCAATCCATATATTAGTCCATCTATGTTAATTTGTGTTGATACTATTATTTTTCTATTTATAAGCAGGAGTTCTTATGAAAAAAGATTTGGGGCAAGCGCCGTTAACACTCGGTGGATGGC
>JAEZIW010000136.1 GCA_023436525.1 Bacillota bacterium
CCCGTGGATAACATACACTGTCCCACAGATACGCTGTAAACGTCGTCTGCTGCCGCAAAGTGCGGCCCGGCCCCACGAACCGTAAAGACGGTTCATCGCCTGCTCAGTTTGTACTGTTGAACGCCCATTCTTTTTTGTGCGAATGTCTGCAGTGCAAAGAGATACCAATTATTTTATATTATGCTGTGGGGCTTGTCAAGATGAACGATTTATGCTTGCGGCTCTGTTTTCTGAGCTTTGAGTGCTTTACGGCGACGATGAAGCAAGATGACAAACAACATGGAGTATACCCCAATAAACAGTCCGGTAATTGGCATGCCAATACCGGGAACCAAAGCGAATATTTGAGGGAATGGAATCTCGGGGACAAAATAGTAGAGATTTGTAACAACCAATAACAACATCCCTATAAAAAACGCCAATGGAATTCGCGTCACTTCTTTTTGCTCCAAGGCCTTTTTGCATATAAATAGCAACGCGATTCCGATTAATAAATATCCTACAATGATCGTTATCATGAGCGGTGTCGATTCGTAATATCTGCTTGCATAGTTATCGGCCAATGATTGAAATAGGGAATATACGATGACAATGGCAGTCGGTGCAAAACTGATAACGATAAATCGAATGATTTTCTTCATGATACGCTCCTAAATAAAACTTACTTTTACTATGGCAGTTAATTATTCTGATCTGCTGTTCGAGCTTTGAGTGCTTTGGCTCGACGGCGAAACAAAACCACAAACAAGCTGATATATATGCCGATAAACAGGCATGATAAGCCAAGACCATATCGGTAAATAAAATTGAAAAATGGTATGACAATCGGGATAAAATAGTAGAGTATTGGAAATACCACAAGGATTGCGCCAATAAGATATTCAAAAGGTATCCTAGTGATATCTTCGTTTTTTAAAGTAATCTTAATAATTATAAATATCGTTACACCAATCAAAACGTATCCTGCGATGCCGGTAATAAGTGATGGTAGCGTGTCGTAATATCTGCCTGAATAATTATCGGCTAATGACTGAAAGAAGGAATATACGATGATAATGGCAGCCGGTGCTAAACTGATAACAAGAGATCGGACGGATTTTTTCATAACACTCTCCTAAAATTGTTTGTCCTATATATTCAGTGATCCTGGCGGAAGATATTGGTCGAGTATATATAAGACACTTTAACAGGAAATATACACCAATGTCAATTATAGTTTACAGAAGGTGATGCTTGCATCCGGCAGCGTGCGTTGCTATTTTATCAGCATCGCGTTATAATCATTAGACATTGTGACTTTATAACGAAAAACGGCTATATGAGAGGGCAATTAATGAAGTACGACTATCTGATCGTGGGAAGCGGTCTTTTTGGGGCGGTGTTTGCGCATGAAGCCAAGAAAAGGCGCAAAACCTGTCTTGTGATTGAGCGGCGCGGCCATGTCGGCGGCAACATCTATACCGAGCGGCGCGACGGCATCAACATTCATACCTATGGCGCGCATATCTTTCATACGAACATAAAGGAAGTTTGGGATTATATCCGGCAGTTCGCTGAGTTTAATCATTACATCAATTCGCCTGTGGCGAATTACCACGGCGAGCTTTACAACATGCCTTTTAACATGAACACATTCAGCAGAATGTGGGGCATCATCACGCCGCAGCAGGCCAAGGAGAAAATACAGCAGCAACGCGGCGAAATAGCGGGTGATCCGCAAAACCTTGAGGAGCAGGCGATTTCACTGGTCGGGCGCGATATATTCGAAAAGCTGATTAAGGGCTATACGGAGAAGCAATGGGGGCGCATCTGCAAAGACCTGCCGCCGTTCATCATTAAGCGGCTGCCTGTGCGCTACACGTTTGACAACAATTATTTCAGCGACCCGTATCAGGGCATACCGATCGGTGGCTATACGCCCATCATCGAGAAGCTGCTGGACGGCGTGAAGGTAGAGCTGGGTGTTGATTTCAATGCCGAGCGTGAGCGTCTCTCGGCGCGGGCGGACAAAGTCGTCTACACGGGTCAGCTGGACGCGTTTTTCGACAGCTGTTACGGCAGCCTTGATTACCGGGGCTTAAAGTTTGAGACCAAGCGCTTTGATACAGACAACTATCAGGGCGTGGCGGTGATGAACTACACCGACGGTGATACGCCGTATACGCGCGTGATTGAGCACAAGCATTTTGAGTTTGGCACGCAGGATGTGACGCATGTAACGTGGGAGTACCCGCAGGAGTGGCAAAAAGGCGATGAACCGTATTATCCGGTGAACGACGAGAAGAACGAAGCGCTGAGGGAGAAGTATGCGGCGCTGGCGAAACAGCAGAGTCAGGTGATATTCGGCGGGCGGCTCGCGGAATACCGTTATTACGACATGGACAAGACAATCGCTTCAGCACTGGATGCCGTGAAAAAGGAATTCGGAGAATAAGCATAAAGAGACGAACAGCTCATCCGTTGATGGGCTGTTTTTTTATGGGCATAATCCTCCGTCGCGCTGCACGCGCCACCCTCCTTTAATAAAGGAGGCTTTCACTTATTATGTCATGCTGAGCGGAGCGATGCGGGGCCCGCTTTGTAATGGAATAGCATTCCAAGTTCAAGCGTTATGCCATGGGATCCTTCGACAAGCTCAGGATGACAGCTTCGTTGCTCCACGCAATCCTGTCATACCGAGCGAAGTGAAACGGAGTCGAGGTATCCCATGGGTTAATGCTCTTAATGGTGGCTTCAAAACGAAAAAGGCTCCTTTGGAAAGGGGCTGTCAGCGAAGCTGACTGAGGATTGAAAAAAAGCATATTTATCGCAACACCCTTGCCTCCCTCTTAGAGGGAGGTGGCAATTGGCCGATTTATCGGACAATTGACGGAAGGAGTTCAAAAGGGAAGACCACTTGATAGGTGGCGACATCGTTTCCCTGAACGACACAGGGGTCGTTCCCTACAATTCGCAGCATTCATGCTATGCAAGGTGTTCAAACAAAAAAGGCTCCTTTTGAAAGGAGCTGTCAGCGAAGCTGACTGAGGATTGATTCATATATGTGCTACCCCTCCATCGGCTTAATCACGGGGGAGGGCTGCGCGTTAAACACCGTGGAATACGGCGGCACCGAATGCGTGAGCCACACATTGCCGCCAATCACCGAATCGTGCCCGATACGCGTGTCGCCGCCCAATATCGTCGCGCCAGCGTAAATCACCACGTTATCTTCAATATCCGGATGGCGCTTGATACCCTTTATCGGGTTGCCTTGCTCGTCGAGCGGAAAGCTCTTCGCGCCGAGCGTTACGCCCTGATAGAGCTTCACGTTGTTGCCGATGGTGCACGTTTCGCCGATAACAACGCCCGTGCCGTGGTCGATAAAAAACTTGCGGCCGATCGTCGCGCCCGGGTGAATGTCGATACCCGTATTTCGGTGCGCGTATTCGGTCATAATGCGCGGCATCACAGGCACACCGCAGGTGTAAATATGATGCGCAATGCGAAAAATGCTCATGGCCTCCAGCGACGGATAGCTCAGCATAATCTCCTCGGCCGATTTAGCGGCCGGGTCTCCCTCAAACGCGGCTTCAATGTCGGTGCTGAGCAGCTCGCGGATGTCCGGCAGTCCGTCGAGTATGCGGATGGTGAGAGCCTCGGCACGGCTGAGGCAATCGGCATCGCTGTCATTTTCGCAAGTGCGCTTCAGCACGCCGTGAATTAAATCGCAAAGCTGCATCGCGGTGGTAGAGAGCTGCGAAGCCATCACAGCATGAAGCCGCTTGCGGTTCAGCGGCTCGAATATGCCCGGCAGTATCAAAGAACGAAGGCTCTTGCATATGTCAATCACATCGGTACGTGTGGCAAAGCCGAGGAAATCGTTTTGATAGAAGCCGTTGTTGTTAAGCTCAGTGAGCTGTGCCGCCACAGTATTATCT
>JAEZIW010000137.1 GCA_023436525.1 Bacillota bacterium
GTATACATCGATTATGTCCGTAAGTGGCAACTTAGGAGGAGCCGGGAAACCATTCTCAAAGACGCTCAGGACGTTCATCCAATTTCTATGAGTTCCTTTGATACTAATATTTATCTTCTAAACTGCCTAAACGGAACGCTGGATTTGCAGAACGGCGGATTCTATCCCCACAGGGCATCCGACTTCATTACAAAAGTAGCAGGGATAAGGTACGACCCTCTAGCGCGATGCCCGCGCTGGGAGCGATTTATTGACGAGGTCATGAGCGGTGATAAGGAAAAAGCTGAATTCCTGCAGAAAAGCCTGGGCTATTCATTAACGGGTGATACCCGTTATGAAACCATGTTTATACTATATGGCGCAACAACCCGTAACGGCAAAGGTACTTCTATGGAAACATTCTTAAGGATATGCGGCGATTACGGCAAGACCTGTAGACCGGAAACCATCGGGATGAAGCCGTATAACAGCAGCTCAAGTCCCTCTGAAGATGTCGCAAGGCTTGCCGGTGCAAGATTTGTTAATATCAGCGAACCGGATAAGAAGCTGACCCTTAGCGCCGCGCTTTTGAAAACGTTGACAGGGAGTGATACGGTCAATGCCCGGTTTCTGCACGAAAATAGTTTTGACTTCAAACCACAATTCAAAATATTCGCAAACACCAATCACCTTCCTACGGTAACCGACCTGACCCTGCTTTCCAGCGGGCGTGTCAAAATCATCCCTTTCGAGCGGCACTTCGCGGAGCATGAGCGCGATCTCGGGCTAAAAGATGAATTCTCGAAGTCTGAAAACCTCAGCGGCATTCTGAACTGGGTGCTTGAAGGTTACGCAAAACTCCGGGAAACAGGCTTTGAAATACCCCAATCAGTAAAGGACGCTACACTATCCTACCATCGCGAGAATGACAAGGTCGGTCTTTTCATTGAGGAAAGGCTGATTGAAGATGAAAACTGTGAAGAAAGAACGGCGGATATTTATTACGCCTATCAAGGCTGGTGCAAAGAAAACGGATACTACTCTGAAAACGTTAAGAACTTCAAAACCGCACTAGCCAACACCGTTCGGATAGAACGCAAACGTCCTCGCACCGGCGGCGAGAAAACCACCGTGGTTATCGGACGCAAGCTGCTCAGAGGCGTTGAGTTTCTGGCGTAGTCTGACACGGGGCAAACTGTGGCAGGTATTTTAGGTAGTTTTATATGTTTTATTCTCTATAGAGAATTACCTGTATTCCCTGCCACAAGCTGCCCCGATGTCCCCCAGGGGCGGGTTAAATCTCTACAGGTTTTGCCTTGGGGAACGGTGCGTGGGTCACGCGCGAAAAAACGGATAAGTTTTCGGGGTATTGACCCAATTGTGGAAAGTATCCCGGCATTAATCAAATCAAATATGTGAAAGGAAGTGATTTTTATGGGAAAACGAGGGCCACAGCCCAATACAGGCGGTAGGCCGAGGAAGCCTTTGTCGGACAAGCTGCTGGACGGAAACCCCGGCAAAGAAAAATTAAAGGTGGTCAGTCTGCCGGACGGAACGGAACTGACAGGCGAGGAGATGCCTCCGCCTAAAGAGTTTCTGTCGGCAGCACAGAAAGGCGGCGAGGATATGGCTGCTGCGGAAATCTACCGCAGTACTTGGGGGTGGCTAAAAAAATACCGCTGTGAACATCTCGTCACGCAACAGAGCCTTGAGCAATTCTCAATGGCTGCAGCCCGGTGGATACAGTGTGAGCAAGCAATATCACAGTTCGGGTTTCTGGCAAAACACCCTACCACCGGAGCGGCGATAGCATCACCATATGTAGCGATATCGCGGGAGTATTCCAAACACGCAAACGCCTTGTGGAACCAAATCTATGCGGTCGTGCGTGACAACAGCGCGATGGATTGCAGAGGTAACAATCCGCAGGACGATGTGATGGAGCGACTTCTGACCGCGCGTACATTCAGAAGCAATCGATAAGGAGGCCGAGGCATGTCCAAAAAAGCCTGTCGAAAGCGTAAAAAGGGGTATGCGTACATGCCTCTTTTCGTTACCCAAAAAATCAGCAACAACACCAAAAGAGCCAAGGAAAAAAGCTGGCAGCAGTATGTTCTGGCTCACAGCAGAACCATCAAATATTAGGAGGAATATCAAACATGGTAACATCAAGTATCTACAACCGTTCTTTCTGGAACGCGATGCGAGGAAAGAAACATGAGGTCAACGACTTGTCCGAGGGAGCCGACTCAGCCGGCTCTTTTTTATTACCGGGTGAGTTCAGAGAGAAATTTAACGCCGCGCTCGAAAAGGACAACCTGTTCCGCAGACTAGCCACGGTCATTCAAGCCTCGTTTACAGACGGCACAATTCAAGCCGTGGCTTCAACTGGCTCAGCGGAATGGGTACCGGAAAGCACAGCGATCCCAGAGAGCTCCGATACATTCATGCAGTTCCCAATCAAATCCTATAAACTGGCCAGCCTTACAAGGCTGAAAGAGGGTTTCGTCAACGATATAAATTTTAACCTTGAACGCTACCTGCTCAAAGAGTATACCCGGCGTTTCGGCAAAGCGGAGGAAAACGCGTTTATCAACGGCGATGGGATAACCCGGCCTTCCGGCATCCTCAGTACTAGCGGCGGCGAAATCGGAATAACGGCTGCGGAGGCCGCGAAGATAGCCTATGACGAAGTGGTGAAGCTATATTTCTCCCTCAAAGCCGAGTACCGCGCAAACGCCGTGTTCCTAATGCACGATGAGACAGCCATGTTCTTGCGGACGCTCAAAGATAACAGCGGGACACCTCTGTGGAATTCATCAAACGATACGATTTTCAGCAAGCCCGTCGTTACTTCATCTAGTATGCCTTCAATAGCAGCAGGCTCGAAACCCATCGCATTCGGTGATCTCTCCTATTACTGGGTCATTGAACGCAGACCTTTGTCTGTAATGCGGCTGAGCGAACTTTATGCGCGTGAAGGGCAGATAGGTTTTTCTGCTTATGAACGTATGGACGGCAGACTGATAATGCCAGAAGCTGTGAAGGTTATGCAGATGGCAGAATAAGAATCACTATATAGGCACCGGGTCATATAGGCTCGGTGCCTCCTTTATGGGGGCAACTGAATGGAAAAAGAACAAAAATGCCGCATAACCGAAACCTCAATCGGCGGAACGGTCTATGTGGTGGAATCAAGGGAGAGCGACAGAGCCAAGGAAAACGCATACACCAAGATAAAAAGGCTCATAACGACTAACGCCAAAGACCCTAAAAAGGCATTAGGCGGTATCAATAAAACAACGCAAATCAACTCGACTTCTTCAAAATAGTACGGTAATGTACACAGTGCTAACCGCTTGAAGACTGTCGGAAATGGAGGATTATATGAATAGACAGTTAATAAATATGAAAACAACCAAAGTGGCACTGGGTATTGATGAATCTCAGATTACTGCGCTGTATTGCAGATTATCGCGGGACGATGAACTCATGGGTGACAGTAACAGCATCGTGAACCAGAAGGCAATCCTTAAAAAGTATGCGGATGACAACGGATTTCGGAACACGGAGTTTTATGCCGATGACGGTGTGAGCGGCACGACCTTCGACCGTCCGGACTTCAACCGAATGATGGCGGATGTGGAGGCTGGCAGGATTGGGACAATTATTATAAAGGATATGTCACGGTTCGGCAGAGACTATCTGAAGGTCGGGTATTACACGGAAGTTGTATTCCCCGAGGCGAGTGTCCGCTTCATTGCCATCAATAACGGCATCGACAGCGCAAACCAGACGGACAGCGACTTTACCCCATTCTTAAATATCATCAACGAATGGTACGCCAAGGACACCAGCAAGAAAATCCGCGCGGTATTCAAGTCCAAAGGTCAATCGGGCAAGCCGCTCTGCACTAACCCGCCATACGGGTACCTGAAAGACCCTGAGGATAAGCACAAGTGGGTAGTTGATACGGAAGCAGCAGATGTGGTTCGGCGTATTTTCAGACTGTGTATGTCTGGTTACGGCCCCACGCAGATTGCTAGACAACTTGAAGAACGCCGGATTGTGGTGCCCACAGTTCATCTTCAAAGTATGGGAATCAACACTCCCGCAAGAGCGCCAGAAAATCCTTATGCATGGCAGGGGCGAACCGTTGCGGATATCCTTGAGAAGATGGAGTACCTCGGACATACTGTGAACTTTAAAACCTTCAAAAAATCCTACAAAAGCAAGGTCAAGCTGTGGAACAACCCTGAGGACTGGCTGGTTTTCAAGAATACCCATGAAGCAATTATTGAGGAAGGTATTTGGGAAACGGTGCAGAAAATTCGGGACGGTAAACGCAGACCTTCGCGCATGGGCGAGATGGGGATGCTTTCAGGTATGATGTACTGCGCTGACTGCGGAGCGAAGCTGTATCAGGTACGGGCAAATGGGTGGACGCACGACAAAGAATACTTCGTCTGCGCGACCTACCGTAAGGTAAAAGGGGGCTGCAGTTCGCATCAAATCCGCAACGTTGTGATTGAACAGCTTGTGCTGGAGGATTTGCGTATGATAACGGATTTTGCAAGGCACCATGAGCAGGAGTTCATTGAAACCTTACGGAGAAGTTCGGAAATCGAACATGCCGCAGAACATCGGCATAATCTAAAGGAATACGAACAGGTTCAGGAAAGGATTGCGACCCTTGATAAAATCATACGAAAACTCTATGAGGATAATGTCCTCGGCAAAATATCCGATGAGAGGTTTTACAAGATGTCTGCGGATTATGAAAACGAGCAAAAATCAATTACTGAGAGGGCGATTTCTTTGAAACAGGCACTTGAATCCGCAAAACAGCAGTCTCTGAACACAGAAAGGTTTCTTGCTCTTGTCAAAAAGTACACGGAAATCCCTGAATTGGACGCTGAAATTGTTCGGGAGTTTATTGACAAGATTATTGTGTTCAAAGCCGAAAAGAAATCGGATAGTAGGATTCAGCGAATCCAAATCTTCTACAACTGCATTGGAGTGGTGCAACTTCCATGCAGGTATGAAAAAACGGCGTAGCCGCTTCACACGACTAAACCGTTTTTTTAGAGATAATAATCCCTGTTAGACCGCCCCAAATAGTGGCACTCTTTTATTGCCGATTAAAGTCATCGAAGATATAATAAATTGACTTACAGAAAAACGACAACAACAAAGCGAGGACAAACATGAAGCGTTACGCAGTGGTGGATATCGGGACAAACTCCGCGAGGCTGATGATTGCACACACAGATAACGAGCAGATTATTGCCGACTATAAAACACTGAGGCTCATCCGAATGGGCGAAGGGATGGTCGGTAAACGGGAAATTGTGCCCGCCGCGATGGAACGTGCCAAGGAAGCGCTGAACGAATACCTTGTGATTAGCCGCGACTACGGCGTGGAGCAGGATGACTTTTTCGCTTTTGGAACCAGCGCGATTCGCGACGCGGAAAACCGCGACGCTTTTGTTGATTACATTAAAAATGCATGCGGCATCGGTATCGATATTATTTCGGGAGATAAGGAAGCTCAGCTTGGGTTTGCGGGCTGCATAGACGGTGACGGGTATATGTTTGATATCGGCGGCGGCAGCACCGAGGTGATGCAGGGGAGTCTCGCCGATGTACGCTTTGCCCACAGCTTTCAAATCGGCACGGTGCGCATGCACCAGATGTTTCCGGGCGGCGACGAGGCAGACACGCAAGCGTTTAAGCAAGCCCATGCATTAGCGGCACAGACGTTTTTCGGCGTGCCGCATACCGGCTCATCCATCTGCACCGGCATCGGAGGCACTGCCACGGCTCTCGCCATGCTCGATTTAGGGCTGACCGAGTACTCATCCAAACGTGTACAGGGGCATGTGATTTCGCTGAAACGTGCGGAAGAGCTCTGCGGCATGCTCAAAAGCAAAACAAAAGACCAGAGAAAGCAAATCAATGGTCTGCCTGAAAAAAAGGCGGATGTTATCGTATTCGGCGCAATACTATTCCTTGAGTTTATGAAAGCCGCAGGCGCTGCAACGGTCACCGTCAGCGACAGCGACAATCAGGAAGGCTATCTCAAATTCAAGTTGGTTCTTGTTCATGCGCACAGCCGTTAATACCGGACTGATAGAAAGCGACCTTTTCCTTGTTCAGCGTGTAGCGGCTGATAAAAACCAGCGCCAGCACAAAGCTTATTAAAAAACCCACAGGCAGTATCAGGCCAAGCATTAAATTAACGTCACTTTTTTGCCCGATCTGGGTGCCGAGCTCAGCCGCCTGGTTTTTGAGCTGTTCAAGTGAAGCCCCTGATTGTCCCGTTATAAATTCTGAAATCTGCGCAGTCACTTGATCGAACTCCAATTTCAGTGCCGTCAAATCGGCGCCTTTATTAAAACCGATAATATCCAGCATCGTTCCCGCGAATACAACAGCCAAAGATTGCGACAGCTTAAACATGAATGTGGCACAGCCGTAAAAAACACCTTCCTTGCGTGTGCCCGAGTAATACGCGTCTTTATCAATGGTGTCGGTAATCATCGAATAAGGCAGCGCGATGCTGCCGCCGATAGAAAAACCGGTCAGCATGGCCAGCGGCACAATGGCTATGTAATGCGCCGAAACCCATTCGTTTGCGAACACAAAGACAAAGAACAGTACTGTGACGCCAATGTTGATGAAAAGGCAGGCCATCATGCCTGTTTTTTTCTCGAATTTATTTGCGATATAGAGCCAAACGGGCTGCGCCGCGAGTGCCATTAAAAACAAAGCACCGAAAACGATGGCAATCTGGCCCGACTTTAAGCCGAAGGTATAGGTGAAGACGTGCATGCCGACGGCACCCACAATGCTCATCGCCATGTTGACGAATAGCAGCCCGATGCTCACATTGCGAAAATCCGAACATTTCAGCGCTTCTGCGGTTTCCTTGAATATGCCGATAATCGCGTTTTTCTTTTTTATCGGCGGCGTATAGTCCGGCTGTTTTTTATAGGTCAGCGCGATGCAGACAGCCGCACTGATCAGCGTGATGACAGCGGTAACGATGGCCAGATACGCGTAAGCCTGCGGGTTAAGCTGCCCGTCGGCGTACTGGGGTGTCGGCTTGAAGAACACAGCCATACCGAGTATGGTGGGGAACATAAACCCCAGAAAGAAGAACGCGGTACGGTAAGACTGCACAGCGGTTCGTTCGCCGTAATCTGTAGAAAGCTCGGCACCGAGTGCCATATAAGGCGTTGCATAGATCGTGGAAAACGTTTTGAGCAATATCAGCAGCGCTCCGAGTAAAACCGCTTTTGAGGCATAGGGAAGCTCCGGACTGACCTGCCAAAGCAGCAAGGTGCATAACGCGAGCCCGAACGCGCCTATTAGAACGTAGAAAAGACGGCGGCCCAAGAAAATTTTGCTTTTGGTGTGGTCGGAGATATACCCCATGACCGGGTCAGTCACCGCGTCCCAAATGGTGCTGACAGAAACCAAAAGCCCGGTTAGCGCGCCCGAAATGCCGAGCACCATCGTTGAATAGAACACAAAACATGCCGAAACCAGTTGGAAAGGGATGCCGTAAGAGAGCGTCCCGATACCGTAACCGATTTTTGTTTTTGAACTGAGTTTGTCTCCCGTCATAATACCCCCGTTAAATCTATCTAATCTCTTAGTTTTTTAGAATAATGCTTCTTGCTGAATTTAATGCCTATCAGGCAGATCGCGGAATACACCACGAATATGCCGAATGTAACAATATAAAGCCACGGCTTATCGTCAACCCAGGCCGATACGGGTATGCTGAGCACCATCATTAAAGGAATGCCGATGATCGCGCCGAAGCCGCTGCCGAGCACGAGGCTTTCGGGCACGCTCGTTTTGCCGTCCGGGTCCATCTCTTTAAGCAGCGCCATCGCGGTCACCACGGTTCCGGTCCACATACCGTAAAGTGCCACCGCATGCTCAATCACCTCTTCGCGGTAGATCCACTTGGCCATTTTTGCCGAGTAGACCATTGTGAAAAGGCCGCCGACTGTTGACAGAATCAACACAGGCACCCAATACTGCGAAAGCACACTCAGCGACACGGCACAGACTGATGCAACAATCATGATATCAAAAGCTGTGGATGAGATGCGCTGCAGCAGATAATTATCGGCATAATCGGTACGGATGGTGCCTTTTTTATAGAGCTTGTTGAAAACAAAACGCGCAATCATGGCAATCAGCGTGCCGAAAAGGAACTGGAACCCCCAGAAGAGCTTCATGAGCGTACTTTGAGAACCAAGCAGCGCTTCGAGGCCGAGCAGCAGCAGATATGTGAGCAAATAGCAGATACCGATCAAAACCACTTGAATGGTCAGATCATCAAGATAAAGGGTGATCGGAACTTTGCTTGTATGCTCCTGTATATCGGGAGAAGCCGCCGAGGTGGTTACCGTAGATGATGAGATGCCCTTTTTACCTTTGTTGTATTTTTTTCTCATGAAATACATAAACGGTATACCGCCGATGATTGCCCAAAGAAAACCGAGGTTGGCCATTGAAAGACCAACATTTCCTCCGTTTGCAAGCGCCTTGGATGCGGGCTCCAGCATTTCGAAAGACTGCCCCGTCGAGAAGGCCTGCCCGGGGCCCTGGGCATAAGACAAAGGCAGCAGCAGGCCAAAATTCGGGAACAGCTCCGGCATTACTGTGAAGAACAGCAGCAGAGTAATCCCAAGCCCCAAAGCGGCCTGCCAGATGTATGTGTTGACTATCGCAAATCCGGTATTGGTGATGTTTTCAGTGGATTTTTTGCTGCGCTTTTTAAGCGCCATGGCAATGAAACCGATGGCCATAAAGTGATAGACCATATTCTCCAGCATTTCTCGATCGAATGGAATCACGTGGAGAACCTCCGGCCCGAGTATTAAGCCGATAAAACCGCCGAACAAAGCCGTGGGCACCAGATGACGGCTGAAAAAGGGAATCACCGTTTTGAGGATTAGCGATACTCCGAGGAGCCCAAACAAACACCCGAATTGCAGAACCAAGTCCCATCCGCCGACATTGCCCATGTGTTAATTCTCCTTTGCATCATTCTTTAATGTCCGTAGTGCGATTTCCCATTTATACGCGGATATGTGCCGATCGTAAAACCCGATTCGACGGTCTAGTCCGTCATACCGAAATTCCAGATGAGTTTTGAAATAAACGGCAACTCCGTTGATTTTATCGATATCGAAACGATGGCTGCCGATGCTCAGCTCGGTTTTGGTCAACGTGAGTGTGCCTTCATCTTCCGGTTCAAAAGGCGCATGTTGGGCGCTGGCACAGTAAAGACACGCACGTTCATCGGTTAAAAGCACAGCGGCTGCGGCTGCGTGATCAAATTTTTGCGCGAGCAGACGTTGCTGCCATGCATTGATTTGGTCAATGCGTTCGGATGGAAGCGTACCGTTTTGAGCATGTAGATAACCGAATGCATCAATAGAATACGCGGCATCGCACATAAGGCAGGTCAGGCGGTCGTCAGACGAGCGCAGCGTGCCTATCGACTCGCATGTCGGGCAGGTAAACAGCAGACGCTCAAGGCCTTTGGCCGGTGCTTTGCCTTTGTACGGTATATGCCGGTGCTGCTGCCAGTCGGCCTCATTGTGCGCCAAGGCGCCGGTAATCGTCTCTTCGGCTGCCTCGAGGCTTTTAATCGCACCGTCGGCAAAATGAAGCTGAAAGTCAATCTCCACACGCCCGCGTCGTTTGGTGTTCGCCCAGCGCGGCTCGGAAAGATAAGAGCCTTTAATGCGCGCGGTGACCACGGGAACGCCAAGCATTTTCGCAAGACGAAATGTGGCGGGGGAGATGGTGCCTGTTTTGCCGTCCCAATTGCGCCCGCCTTCGGGGAATATGCCCACAATACGGTTTTGCTTCACCGCGCGTATGATCTGGCGTATGGCACTGCTGTCCGTTACATTTTTTCGCTTCGGAATATAACCCACAAACGCCATGAGTTTTCCGAGGGCCTTGTTTTTAAACATCGCATCTGTGACAACAAAGCTGATTGTTTGCGGAATCAGACATTGCAGAAAAAGGCCGTCGAAATTGTTGCAGTGATTGGCCAGCAGAAGATAAGGCCCTTTTTTAGGGAGAATATTTCTGCTTTGTGTTCGAAGCCTGTATAAGAGCCTGATATAAAC
>JAEZIW010000144.1 GCA_023436525.1 Bacillota bacterium
TGCGGCGAGCACGGCGGCGAGCCCAGCTCGGTCAAGTTCTGCCACGATATCGGTCTGCAGTACGTTTCGTGCTCACCGTTCCGTGTGCCGATTGCACGGCTTGCGGCGGCGCATGCGGCGATACTCGAGAAACAGGCATAACAAAAAAACTAAACACTTATAGAGGCGGAGCGCAGGCTCCGCCTTTTTCATTATATAATTATATTAAAAATTGACAGTTAGATAATAATATACTACATTATCTTTATAAGCAACGATAAAGTTGCTTGGGATATTGATGAGAGAAACTTAAACAAGTAGTTTTCAGTATACAACAATATTATCAAATAAAACGGAGGTGAACAAATGAGACTAAAGAGGTCTACAAGGCTATTGACCACAATATTACTGCTTATTGTTTTGCTTTTTACTGCCTGCGTCGGACAGACAAGTGACAAACCGGTTGTGAATGCTGAACAGTCTAAGAAAGCTGCGGACGTTTCAGTGAACGAATTTTCTGAGCAGCCGGAAATAAGTGTTGACGATCTGAATCTGGTTAATGAATATGTGCGAAATAATGGTGCGGACGAGATAATGTCGGCATCTGCCGAAGGTTTGCAAAGTATGATATATGAAAACAAGCAAACAAAAGAACAAAAAAACGCTTGGCAGCTCGTAGTGGATTTTGTGCGTAACGAAACCTCCGATAATCCGAAAGAGCTGGATTATATGATAGGATTCGATGGCAGTTCATTCTCGGTTTCGGAGGATAACTGGGAGTTTATCGGTTATGAACCCGAACCCTCTTAATTAAGTTTTAAGAATGTAAAATAGCCGAATTAACACAGGCGGGGCAGATGCTCCGCCTTTTTCACTCTGTGAATGCTTTGTGAATATATCGAAAATTTGTACGCCTCGTGCAGGACTTTTTCATTTCGTGTTTAAATACTATGTATGGATATGAACGAAGCGAATTTCCGCGAAATCAGTGAGAATAACGAGATTGCGCATTTGTCACCGTACGCGGCCAAGGCGGCGCAGTCCAAAGGACGCGAGCGCCCGATTACGCCGTGCCCGCTGCGCACCGATTTTCAGCGCGATCGCGACCGCATTATCCACTGCAAATCGTTCCGGCGCTTGAAACACAAAACGCAGGTGTTCCTCTCGCCCGAGGGAGACCATTACCGCACGCGCCTCACGCACACGCTGGAGGTGTCGCAGATCGCGCGGACGATTGCGCGCTGCCTGAAGCTCAACGAGGATTTAACCGAAGCCATTGCGCTCGGGCACGACCTGGGGCACACACCGTTCGGGCACGCGGGCGAACGCGTACTGCAGAAGCTGACCGGCCATTTTGCGCACAGTGAACAGAGCCTGCGCGTGGTGGAGCTGCTGGAAAACGGCACGGGGCTTAATTTGACATATGAAGTGCGCGATGGTATACTCAACCACCGCAAATCCGGCAAGCCGCAGACGCTTGAAGGCATGGTCGTCAATTTTTCAGACAGAATCGCCTACATCAATCACGATATTGACGACGCGCTCAGAGCGGGCATTATCAGCGGCATCCCCAAAGAATGTGCCGACGGGCTCGGGCAGACGCATGGCGAGCGCATCAACACAATGATAACGGATGTGGTGCGCAGCAGCGTGAACAAGCCGCAGGTCGCCATGTCGGAAACGACGGCGGCTCTCACCGAAACGCTGCGGCAGTTCATGTTCGAAAAGGTGTATTTGGGGTCTGCAGCCAAAACAGAAGAAATTAAGGCTGAGCATATGCTCGAAATGCTGTTCGATCTGTTTACAAAGCAGCCGCATATGATGGGGGACGACGCGCCGCGCCGCATTGAGACGTTTGGGCTCAAAGTCACTGTGACCGATTATATCGCAGGCATGACTGACCGCTACGCCGTGGCACTGTTCAGAGACATTTACATTCCGAAAGGCTGGTATAAGTATTAGTGGCAAGGTTCAGCGACAGCTGGCTTTCTGAGCTTTACAACAAAACAGATATTGTCGACGTCGTTTCCGATTATACAGCTTTGACGGAGAAGGGCGGCAACTATTGGGGGCTGTGCCCTTTTCATCACGAAAAGACACCGTCTTTTTCGGTGAACCGTGAGAAACAGCTGTATTACTGTTTCGGCTGCAAGCAGGGCGGCAACGTTGCCAATTTTATCATGAAAACCGAGAACCTCACATTCGGAGAATCTGTGGAGCTGCTGGCGCGGCGCAGCAACCTGCCTATGCCACAGATGATTGACGATAAGCAGTACCGGGAGGTCAAGGAAAAAAAGAAGCTGATTGCCGAGATGCACAAAGCGGCTGCAAGGGTTTACCACGATACGCTGATGTCAGCCGAAGGAGCCGGGGCACTCGCGTACTTAAAGCGGCGCGGCATAGGCGAGGATGTCGTCAAACGCTTCGGGCTCGGTTACGCGCCTGATAAATGGGACACGGTTGCATCGCTGCTGACTCAGAGCGGCTATTCGTCCTCAATCATCGGCGAGAGCGGCCTTATCACGGAAAAGAACGGCAAGCTGTTTGACACGTTCCGCAACCGTGTGATGTACCCCATTATCAACGTGTTCGGCGAGGTCATCGCATTTGGCGGGCGGGTTCTCGATGATTCCACGCCCAAGTACCTGAACACGAGAGATACCGTGCTGTTTAACAAACGGCGCAACCTCTACGGCATCGATCTGCTGCGTCGGCAGAAAAGCATCAAAAGCGCCGTGATCGTTGAAGGGTATATGGATGTGGTGTCGATGTTTGCGGGCGGCGTCAAATCGGTGGTGGCGTCTCTCGGGACCGCGCTGACAAGAGAGCAGGCTGTGCTGCTTAAGCGCTATACCAGCGATGTGTTTATCGCGTACGACGGAGACGAGGCCGGCGAGATCGCGACGCAAAAAGCCATGGGAATACTCGAAGCCGAGGGCTTCAGTGTGCGCGTGATTCGCTTTAACGACGGGATGGACCCGGACGACTTTATCCGCAAATACGGGTTGAACGGATTCGCCAAAAAGGTCAAGGCGGCACCGTCTGCCCTGGGGTATCGTCTGGAAATGAAGAAGCGCGACTTTCTGCTTGATACCGAGGACGGGCGGGAGGGGTATGCGATTGAAGCCGCAAAAATCATCGCGGGGATTGATAGCCCGATAAAGCGCGAGCGCTATGCCGAAGCGGTGGCAGAGCAAACCGGATACAGCGCGGCGTCGATTTTGGGCCAAATGCATAAGAGAACCGTAAGTGAGAATACTAATACCAATTATAGGTATAATAAGACTGAAAAAACCGCGGACAGCCCGCAAAGCGCTTTTTTGGCTTGTGCATTGGCAGAGGTCAGGTATTTTACGGATGTGGCGGATGAAATCAGTGTGGATGAGTTCTTTCATAAATCGCATAAAATTATTTTTTCTGCGTTATATGACAGCGTAAAAAGAGGAATTCAGCCAACATATGCCGAAGTATTATCGCAGATTGATGACGAAGTGGATCGAAACGAGGCGGCACGGCTGATGGGCGTGAACGCGGCTGCCGACGATCCGGTTGTATATCTTCGAGATTGTATTTTGCGAATACGCATTCAGGGGCTCGAGAATAAGCGGGGAGAGCTGATGGAAGCACTTCGCGGCGCATCGTCAGACGAACGCAGAAAGCTGCTCGCCGAGATCGGTGAGATAGATAAAGAATTGAACCTGAAAAAGGTTTGAGTGAATAGGGTGATTGTATTTTGAATAAAAAACCGGCAGTGCAGCCGAAAACAAAGAATAAGCCATCCGTGAGCCAAGAGCAGGCAGAACAAACCCAGCCCAAGCAGGCGGTTTCAACGGACGCGAAGCAAAAAAG
The DNA here is from genome assembly GCA_023436525.1 of Bacillota bacterium. GTDB lineage: Bacteria > Bacillota > Clostridia > Christensenellales > SZUA-584 > SZUA-584. The sequence goes on from JAEZIW010000144.1 coordinate 3,829, forward strand.
CAAGGAAAAGCCGATACAGCCCGAATCGGATGTAACGCTGTCTAAGGAGAACCTTGCCAGGCTTCAGGCGCTCAGCGTCGTGTCGCAGTCAGACAAAGAGGAAAAGCTAAAAGACATCATAGAATCGGGCAAGAAGAAGGGCGTTTTAACATACAAGGAAATCAACGATGCGCTCGACGGCGCGGAAATCGACGCCGAGAATCTTGATAAGCTTTTGGGCGCGCTCGAAGAGATGAAGATCGACGTTGTCGACGGAGAATTCGAGAAGGAAATAAGCGAAGACGAAGAAGACGTTGATGCGGATATCGATCTGTCGATGCCGGAGGGCATCAGTATTGACGATCCGGTCAGAATGTACTTGAAGGAGATCGGCAAAGTCAATCTGCTGTCTGCGGACGAAGAGGTGCAGCTTGCCAAGCTGATGGCCGAGGGAGACGACGAAGCCAAGCGCAGGCTGGCCGAAGCGAACTTGAGGCTGGTTGTGAGCATTGCCAAACGGTATGTGGGCCGCGGTATGCTGTTTCTTGATTTAATTCAGGAAGGCAACTTAGGGCTTATTAAAGCCGTCGAAAAGTTTGACTATACCAAAGGCTATAAGTTTTCAACATACGCAACATGGTGGATTCGTCAGGCCATTACCCGCGCCATTGCCGATCAGGCACGTACGATCCGTATCCCCGTTCACATGGTGGAAACGATCAACAAGCTGATCCGCGTGTCGCGGCAGCTGCTTCAGCAATACGGGCGCGACCCGCTGCCCGAAGAGGTGGCGCGCGAGATGGACATCAGCGAAGACAAGGTGCGAGAGATTATCAAAATCGCGCAGGAGCCGGTGTCGCTGGAAACACCGATCGGCGAAGAGGAAGACAGCCACCTCGGCGATTTTATTCCTGACGACGATGCACCCGCACCGGCCGAAGCGGCGGCATTCACTTTGCTGAAAGAACAGCTGATGGACGTGCTTGATACACTGACGCCGCGTGAAGAAAAGGTGCTGCGTTTGCGTTTTGGGCTGGACGACGGACGTGCGCGCACGCTCGAAGAAGTCGGCAAAGAGTTTATGGTGACCAGAGAACGCATCCGTCAAATTGAAGCGAAGGCGCTGCGTAAGCTGCGCCACCCGAGCCGCAGCAAAAAACTCAGAGACTTTCTGGATTAATGATAATCCGCATATATATGAGAAAATCGAGGCAGCCGGGGGCTGCCTCTGTTATGCATAAAGGATTGTAAGGGGGAAGGGCATGCTGTCTAACAGGCTCATAGCCATCGCCTCGATGGTGCCCGAATGCCAAGCTGTGGCCGATATCGGGTGCGATCACGGAAAGCTGGCTTTGTGGCTGTTGAAAAACGGACGGGCCCAATACGCCATATGCAGTGATATCAGCGCCCCGTCGCTGGAGAAAGCGCGCAGACTCGCGATGACGATGGGTTTGCAGCACGCCGTCTCACTGCGTGTGGGCAGCGGGTTTGACGTGCTGAAAATGGGCGAAGCCGATACGGCTGTGATTGCCGGTATGGGCGGAGTACTGATGACGTCGCTGCTCGAACAAGGGAAGGACAGGCTGCCGGATACGCTCGTTCTTGCCTGCCAGCGGGATGCGGACGTGCTGCGAGGCTGGCTTGTGCGCAACGGTTTTGTCATCAACGATGAAGAGATCGTGCTGGAGAACAGGCATTATTACCCCATTATCCGCGCGGTAAGAGGGTTCAGCGCTCCGCTGACAGACGCGGAACTCGAATTCGGCCCAGTGCTGCTTGCTAAAAAACCCGAGATGCTCAAAAGCTTTGTGGCGCAGCGTATCAAGCAGACGAAAAGAATACGCAGCACGCTGACGACAACAGACGCGGCAAAAAAAGACGAGCTGTTGAGCGGCATCGAAGATCGTCTGCGGCTGTATGAAGAGGTGTTAAAATGCCTGTAACCGTTGAAGAATTTGTGCGGATCGTCGAAAAAATTGCGCCACACGAACTGGCTTACCCGTGGGACAATTCGGGGCTGCTGCTGCGCTGCGGCCACACGGTGAGCCGGGTGCTCATCGCGCTGGACGCGACACCGGCTGTGGCCAAGGAAGCGCAGGACAAAAACTGCGACATGCTGCTCGTGCATCATCCGCTGATTTTTTCGCCGCTGAAATCGCTTAGCTGTGACAATGCCGCAGATGCTGTGCTGATGACGCTGATACACGCAAACATTTCGCTATATGCGGCGCACACAAGTTTCGACCGTGCGCAAGGCGGTATCGGCGATGCGCTGGCGCAACGGCTGGGCCTTTGCGATATTCGAACCGTGCCGGATGCGGGGGAGCTGCTGATGCGCACAGGTCAGCTGGCTCAAACATACGATAAGCAGGCGCTGGTTACGCGCGTGAAAGAAGCGCTTGGCGTGCCAGCGGTCAAGGTATCTGCCGGTGATTTTGGCGGCGTATCACGCGTGGCTGTGGTGGGCGGCAGCGGCGGCGATTTTGTTGCGGCGGCTAAAAGCGCCGGGGCACAGGCGCTTGTGACGGGAGAAGCGAAGCATCACCATTTCATTGAAGCGGCGGCAGCGGGTCTGCTGCTGATTGAGGCGGGGCATTTTCATACGGAATGTGCGTTCGCCGACAGAATAGATATGAGTTTACAATCCCTTATAAATGAGGTACAATTAGATTTAGGCCTTATAAAGGCTGAAAACGATACGGCACCATACGCGTTTGAATAAGATAGACGCGTTGAAGTTGGGAGGATCAATTATTTGGATAAGCTGGCATTACTGTATGAGTACCAGCAGGCAGACGCCGAGCTCGAGGCTTATGAGAAAAATCTAAAAAACACACCGACGCGCAAACAGCTGATTAAGCTTCAGAATTATTTAAAGAAGCAGCAGGCTGTGCTTCGTGATATGGAAAACAAGGCGCTGGTGGAGCAAAACGCGCTATTGGAGATCGATTCTCAGTACGAACGCATGATTGAACTGCTGAATAAAAAGCACAAGAACATCGGTGAATACGAGAAGATGGATCCGGAGGAACTCGATTATAACGTTGTCCGCGATCTCGTTCACGAGTATGAGACAACATACGATAATATCGTGAAGCAGAAGAGCAGGGCCGTCGCCGTTCAGAAAAAGGCGGAGGAGACGGAAGCGCGGCTTAAAGAGATTCTTGTCAGTGTCAGCAAGGCACAGAAGGATTTTGCGACGCTGAAAAAACAGCACGAGGATGAGCTGCGTGCCGGTTCTGATACGCTCGAAAAGCTGCGCAAGGCGGTTGATCTGGCGGCATCTAAGGTGGAGCCTGCGCTGCTCGAGCGCTACAACCGCATTAAGCAAAACAGGCCGCAGCCGGTCACAATGCTCAAAGATGGCCGCTGCATGGGCTGTAATATGGAGCTGCCGTCAAGGGATTTGGCGAAGCTTAAGAAAGACGGCGTGATTGTGGAATGTGAGAATTGCGGCCGTATCCTCTATCTGATATAATAAGTTTGAGCAAGCTGAACGGTCGCCCGTCGAAAGATGGGAGGAAAGTCCGAGCTCCGCAGGGCAGGACGCCGGGTAACTCCCGGTGGAGGCGACTCTAAGGATAGTGCAACAGAGATATACCGCCGGCTTTTGCCGGCAAGGGTGGAAAGGTGAGGTAAGAGCTCACCAGAGCCTTGGCGACTTGGCTGCTATGTAAACCCCGTCCGGTGCAAGATTGATAGTGGGCATGAAGCGGTAGCCCGCCGCGCCCCATGTAATCGCTGGAGCCTGCTGGCAACCGCAGGCGTAGATAGATGACCGTTCTCGACAGAACTCGGCTTACAGGCTTGTCTCAACAACTTGAATGAAAAGAAGCTTTAACGGCTTCTTTTTTTCTGCCCAATAAGCCTTCTCATTCGATGCAAAAGTTAGCCTGCTGACAAACGGCCAAATGTCATTTTGAGCGAGTGAAACGAGTCGAAAAATCCCATGAAAAGTGCTTTCTAGAAACCTTATGACGGGGTTTACCCGACTATAGATTGCGATCATTTCACCCGATTTGAGCGCGTGGCGTTATCGTGGCGCCGTCACTTGTGCACCACGCAGTAAAATGGAGGGGCGCGGTCATTCCTCCAAATATGAAATATCCCTTCTGCTTAATACCATCATAAAAATCGATGATCTTTTGCGAGTTGATGTCGGACATCGCCGTGCCATAGGACAGATGCCAAGAGTCAGCATTGTCAAAAGTACCGTTGCCCCAGGTTGGGTCGGCAAAGTGCCAGCCGCCATCCGCATAAAACTCCACCCACGCATGGGCATCGCCCGGGTGCGACCAATCGCTCGGTTTTCTTAAATTCCTCATTGCGTTGCCAGCCACATCTCTGGCGGGTATCCCTGCTGCGCGAAGCAAAGCGGTCATCAGGTGCGCATAGTCGCCACAGACACCTGTTCGGGTATCCAACACCTCAGATGCTTTCATCGTCATTTGATTGATGGAATCGCCTGCCCGGGGACTTACAGTACTCGTAACAAATTGGTGTATATTTTTTGCGGTTTCGTAGTCATTGCCATCAACAATCAGCGGTTCAACGGCTGCTTGTATGGCGGCATGATCTGAATCTGCAAATTCACCTGGCAGCATATATTCATCGCGATTCGGCATCTGCCAGCTGTCGGTATCACCGAGCAACGTCACTGTATAGCTGATGCTGACAAGCTGTTCGCTTCCGGTTCCCTTTATTGTGCATAGCATTGTCTGATAATCGTCATGTGTTTCTATATTCCAGCTTTCAGAGCCTTCAATCTTAAGCTCGTTAACCTGTTGATACCCGTAGCTTATAGGAAGGTCCACCTGCAGCCACGCCGTTTGTCCTGACGGTATAGTCATTTTATAGCTTTCAACAATATCAAAAGTATCTTGGATATTGGAACAGCCGGTTAGTGCACATGTCATCATGACAACTGAAATGAATAATGCCGCTAATAATAAGTGTATCTTCTGATATTTCATGGATTATGTTCGTTTCCGTTTCATTAAAAATGGGATTGATGCCAATTATCATATCTATTATTATATGAATTGTCAATTCACGCAAAGAAGGCTGAAGCTGGAACAAAAGTCAACACACAAAAAAAGCACAGGGTAAGTTTTGTTTGGCACATTCACGTTTTTATCGCTTTGCATTTCTGTCGCATCAATTCTGACATGCTTTCATATTAAAAAGAAGCTTTCGGGCAGACTTCTTTTTTGTATTTATCCAACGTTGCTAGACAATAATAAACGAAGAATCACATGCAACGGAGGGTCTATGCAGGGCAAATACGGCAATACCATTCTTGACGATTTTACGCTCTCACGGCAGGAACTTCTCAAAGTTGCCGCAGACTTATCGCTCAAAGACAAGGTTTACACAAAAAAGATTGACGACAGCCTGATGAATCTGTCTGATGAGCGCCGACAAATTGAAAGCGCTTATTTAGCCGCGCGACAGCGCAAATACAGGGGGCTTGAGCTGCCGCCGCTCTCGGAATGGTTTTACGACAACCGATTTTTGTTAATGGAGCAAATTAAGCAGATCGAGACGCAAAAACGTGTTTTTCGTCTGCCTCATTTAAAATCAGGCCGCTTCGCGAATCTGCCGCGCAGCCTAGCGCTTGCCATGCTGCTGCTCGGGCACAGCGCGCTCAATATATCAGTTGCGGGCATACAGGAGTTTTTGGAGGTTTACCAAAAGGAATCCGAACTCAATTCGGGTGAGCTTTGGGCATTCACCGATATGCTCAAGGTTACGCTGCTGCGCGCCGTGGCGGTGCTCGCGGCAGACAGCGTTCGCACGATTGCCATGTGGAATCGGTCGGAAAAATTCTGCGAGTCTATTGAAAAGGATACGATGGCCGAACCTGTCAGCCTGAACGCCTATAAAAGCGTGCTGTTCAATCAGGATTTTTTGGAGCACGCCATGGTGATGCTGAGAGACAGTCCGCATGCGTCCTCGGTGGTTAAGCAGATCAATTTTAAGATGAAGCTAAAAGGGCTCAAGGCAGAGCAGCTCATCAAAAAAGCGCACACAGCGCAGGCCAACAACATACTTTTTATATCCGGGGCCATTTCATCGCTGCGGCTTCTTGCCAAGGTTAATTTTGAGCCTGTGTTTGAGAGCGTTTCCGCCGTTCATAAATATTTGAGTGAAGACCCAGATTACCCGAATATGGATTTCCACTCGCGTGAATATTATCGTTCATCCGTATCCGCGATTGCCGATAGTCTCAAAACGCCCGAACCCGCCGTGGCGCGGGCCGCTGCTGAATTGGCGGAGGAATCCGGTGCGCATGTGGGCGAATTTATTGTCGGCACTCGGAAAAGGGAGCTTTACGCGCGGTTCGGCAGGCTGCCGTTCAAGGTGCGGCTAGTTGATTTTTTCAAAAGACACATGCTGCTTTTTTATGCGGGCGGTGCGGCTGTCTCCACGCTGATCAGCGCGGCATTATTAACACTGCCGCTGTTTTTTAAGTTTCCGCCCATCTATGGCATCGTTGGCATTATCATCAGCCTGATTCCAATCTATACGGTGGCCATTGCGATCAGCAACAGGCTGTTTACGCTGATCAATAAACCAACGCTGATTCCTAAAATGAGCTTCAAAAACGGAATACCGGACGACTGCGCAACGATGGTGGTGATTCCGGCGCTGGTCACCAGCGAAGAGGAAGGGCGCGAGCTGCTTTCAAAGATGGAGGTTTACTGGGCGGCGAACCAGCAGAAGAACATTTATTTTACGCTGCTCAGCGACTTTAAGGAAGATAAAAACGAAATTGCCGCACAGGATGAAAAGACCATTGAAAGCATGGAATCGATGGTTGGCCGGTTGAACACCCAATACGGTCGGGCGCTTTTTTTCTATGCGCAGCGCAAGCGCACGCTGATAAAAGAAAATGGCCGGTTTGGCGGCTATGAACGCAAACGCGGCGCGCTGCTGGATTTTTGCGCGCTGCTTAGCGGCAATACGTCCGCGTTTGCCCATGTGACAAAGGGAATTCCGGCAGGCATAAAATATATCATTTCGCTGGATGCAGATACCGAGCTGTCACGAGACGCAGCCGTTAAAATGGTGGGCGCGATGGAGCATCCTTTAAACCGCCCCGTGATTGACAAGCAGACGGGCATTGTTAAATCGGGCTTTGGTGTGATGCAGCCGCGCATCGGGATTGATGTGGTCAGTGCCGCAAAAACGCGCTTTTCTCTGGTGCTTTCGGGTAAAGGCGGTCTCGATACGTATGCAAGCGCCGCTTCCGACGTTTATCAGGATGGCTTCGGTACCGGTATTTTTACGGGCAAGGGCATATTCAACAGACACGTTTACGCAGCCGTGCTTAAAGACAGATTCCCCGACAACAGCATATTAAGCCACGATCTGCTGGAAGGCAGCCATATAAGATGCGCGCTGCTGAGCGATGTGGTGCTGATGGACGGCTGCCCGGCGCGGTATACGGCATGGGCGAGCCGTCAGCATCGGTGGGTGCGCGGTGATTGGCAGCTGCTGCCGTGGCTGAAACGCATGGTGCCCACCAAAACGGGTAAAACAGCCAATCCGCTTTCCGGGCTTGCCAAATACCAGATATTTGACAATATGCGCCGCAGCTTATCAGTGCCATTGAGCTTTGTTGTGATATTGCTGTCGCAAACGGCGTTTTACAAC
>JAEZIW010000216.1 GCA_023436525.1 Bacillota bacterium
AGTTTTAAACCGATAGAACTCGAAGACAAAACGAACTTTGAAATTTATACGGTGTGTCATGGTTATCATAATCTTGAAGCGTCATTCGCCAACATTTTTATTTGGCGGCGGGCGTGGAACATCAAAATGGCAACCGATGATCTTGCATTGTATCTGCACTTAAGCAACGGCAGTGTTTCATTCGCTTTGCCGCCGTTTCTGGATTGCTGCGACGAAAGCATGGAAGAACCGCTGAGACGGTATGACGAATTTTTCGCGTCTCGCGGAGAAAAGCCGCTTTTAAAGGGTGTGACCACCGAACAAAAGGAAAAGATAGAGCACGACTGCCCCGGCTGGTACACGTTTACCGCCGACAGAGACAGCTTTGAATATGTTTACAACGCGCAGGATTTGATAACACTGGAGGGCAAAAAGTATCACGCGAAGCGTAACCATATCAACAAGTTTTTAAAAGAGCATACGTTCGAATACCGCCGCTACACAAACGAGGATTACGAAAAGTGCATTGCGCTGCAGGAGCGGTGGATGGAAAACAAGGGCGAAGCGTCGCAAAGCTACATAAACGAATTGAATGCCGCCAAGGATGCGCTGAAAAACATTGATACGCTGGGCCTAAAGTGCGGCATGCTCTATGTAGACGGCAGCCTTGAGGCCTATTCGATCGGCGAAAAGTTTGACGATATGGCGATCATCCATATCGAAAAGGCAAACCCGGATATTCAGGGCGTATTTGCACTGATCAACAAAGAGTTCGCGAGCCGGGAGTTCAGCGATGTGAAGTATATTAACAGGGAAGAGGATATGGGCATCGAGGGGCTGCGCAAAGCCAAGCTGTCGTATTATCCCGCTTGTCTGAAGGAGAAATTTGTGGGTGTGAGAAACTTATGAGCAAGGATATTCGCCTGCTTTGTGAAGATGAACGGCCGCTGGCCAAGGCGCTGTGGAAAGAGGCCTTTAATGACTCAGACGCGTTTATCAACTGGTATTTTGCGAATAAGCTGCCGGAAGGCAGTTCACTTTGCATGTTTGAGGGCGGCAAGCTCATTTCCATCGTTCATTTAATTCCGTACACAATCCGAATTCAGGGCAAACCGGTTAATTCGGCCTTCATTGCCGGCGTGGCCACTGCTTTAAACCGCCGCGGGGAAGGGCTGATGCGCACAATGCTTTTGGAATCGCTCAGCCTCTTAAAAGCGCGCGGTATATTTATCACGCATTTGTATCCGTTCAGCCACGCGTTTTATGAGGCATTCGGCTGGACGGCTTATTCGTATGTCAGCCGCCAGAATGTCAGCGCGGCCAGCCGTCTGCGCGGCACCGAAGTGATTGAAACAGCGGATGCTGATGTGCTTGCGCCGATATACGAGGGCATGATGCGTGCGTACGACGGTTATGTGGTTAGAGGCAAACGCGAATGGCAATGGCGTTTGGGTGAACTTAAAAGCGACAACGGGCGCAGTGCTGTGCTGCTTAAAGATGGCCGGGCCGGTGCGTATATGCTTTATCACAGCACTGACGGCAAGGCCGACATCATTGAGACAGTTTACCGGGATGAAGAAGATATTGGGGCGCTGCTTGCGCATGTGCTGTCACAAGGGCATCACATGGCCGAATATACTATACCGTCGGATGGCATGGATGCCGTGAAGCATGGCATGGCGCGCGTGGTGGATGTTCACGCGTTGCTCAACGCTTTCGATGCTCAGGAATTGCTGGAAGAGATCGATGTAAAGGACGATTTTGCTTCATGGAACAACACGGCAGGCGGGGCGCGCAGCACCCTTGATGTCGCGGAACTGGCACGTATTGTTCACTGCGGGGCAAATCGGCACGAACACCAAACCGGGCGTTTTTTTGTGCCGAAGAAGACTTGCATTTTTGAGGCATATTGATTACAATAGATTGTTATGTGGGGATTGTTTGTGGGGATCGCCATCGGGATGCTGCAGGTGATTGGCCTGAACGCATTCACGAAGATGATAACCGGTGAAAGTATAAAAGCAAAGGCGCTTGGTGTATTTTTAATTTTTTTAAAAATCGCGCTGATTGTGTTTATCATCATTCTTATCTCCTCAGTTTCCCTCACACATGTGATATGGACAGCAGTCGGCATGTTTTTAGGTCTTATTGCGGCACTGGTGTTCATCAACATTCGGAATAATAAAATGAAAACATAGACCGCGAAATCACGGCGGAAAGGACAGCAGCGATGACACAGCTTTTGTCTACTGGTATTGGACGGATGGCATTTGAAGCGGAGCAGGTAACTGTGACCCCTCCAAAGGTTTCATTGTTTGGGCTGGAAATTCCAGAAACACTTTTTTTCACATGGATCGTGATGCTCATTTTGATTGTAGCTGCAATTTTGGTTCGTATTCTTATCATCCCTAAATTCAAAACAGTTCCCAAAGGTATACAAAATGTACTCGAGATGTTTGTGGAGTTTTGCGAAAAATTCACAAACACGCAGCTGGGCAAACGCGGCGCATCGTATGCGGCCTATGTGTTCACAATTGCCGTGATGATTGTTTCCACCAGCATGATTGAGCTTTTCGGTTTTCGCGCACCGGCCACGGATATCAATTTCACCATTGCGCTCGCGCTGATGTCGTTCGTGCTTATCAACGCGTTCGGCTTCTATGCCACAGGCTTTCTCGGCCGCTTAAAATGGTTTGTCAAACCCATCGGTTTTATGCTTCCCATCAATATCGTCACGCACGCGGTTATACCGGTTTCGCTCTCATTCCGTCTTTTCGGCAATATGTTTGCGGGTCTGGTTGTGATGGACTTACTGTACAGCGTGACATATTTGTCTATCGGGGTACCGGCTTTTTTGGCCATGTACTTTAACCTGGCGCATGTGGGCATTCAAACGTACATATTCCTCGTGCTGACACTGTCCTTCATGGAGGAGACGGTGTTGTACGGGGCTAAAAGATAAAATTAAAATAAAGCTTATAATTACTGGAGGTAAACAATCATGGGAACGGCACTTATTGGGATCGGTGTGGGTATCGCGGTTTTAACAGGACTCGGCGCAGGTATCGGCATGGGTCTCGCGACTAAAGGCGCGACGGAAGCGGTGGCACGGCAACCCGAAGCCAGCGGTAAAATCAGCACAATGCTGCTTATCGGCCTTGCTTTTGCCGAGACGACGGCTATTTACGGTTTTGTTATTGCCATATTGATGTTCGGGAAGATCTGACCGGGGGCAATACGTAACCAACCATTAAACGAGGTGTAATTATGCTGGATATACAGCCTTTGCAGATAGGACTGCATGTATTGAATGTTGTCATCATGTTTTTCGTGCTCAAACTGCTTGTTTACAAGCCGATTTTGAAGTTCATGAAAAAACGCGAGCATTCGGTTTCGGATAAAATCGATGAACTTGATGCACGTGAAAAACAATTGATACAGCAAAAGGAAGAGTATGAGCATCTGCTGGCAGAGGCGCATAACGAGGCAGCTGAACTTATCACTAAAAGCAATGAGATGGCTAGGGATCATGCACGTGAGATTGTTGACAACGCTAAAGAACACGCAAGGAACCTTGTGGTCAGAGCTAAAAAAGAGATTGAAGCCGAGAAGGTACAAGCACGCTTGGATATGCGCAAGCAGATAGCCGAGATGAGCATACAGATTGCCGAAAAGGTGCTGGAAAGAGAAATTTCTTTGGATGATAACCATAAGATCATTGACGAGTTCTTCGAGAGGGTGGGATAAGTGGTTATCGAAGGAAAACTCAAATCGGCTGTGCCGCTCGATGAACTGACAGTACAGTCGATCAAAAAGCGCTTTGAAGCGCTCACCGGCGCGGATATCACGTTCAAAACAGAGATCGTGCCGGAATTATTGGGCGGTTTTGTTGTGGTGATCAACAACAAGGTCTACGACAGAAGTGTTCGCTCTCATTTGGGAAAAATCAAGAATTACATTATCGATACCGAGACCCCGTATCAGGAGGATGCCCTGGAAGCGGGCGATTTCAATTTGGATTTTGACGCCGAGGAGTTCAGTGAGGCAGCCAGAGAAAGAATCGACAGATTCAAGGGTGCTATTGATACCACAGAAGTGGGTACGGTGACTTATGCGGGCGACGGCATCGTGCATGTGGCCGGGCTGGAAGGCTGTAAATACGGCGAACTGCTGGAGTTTGAAAGCGGTGCCTACGGTATCGTTATGAACCTATCAAAGGAAAGCCTCGGCGCGGTGCTGCTAAGCGGCGCGCAGGATGTTACCGAAGGGTCTACCGTGCGCAACACGGGCACGGTGGTTCAGGTGCCGGTGGGCGACGTGCTGCTCGGGCGTATTGTGAGCCCGCTTGGCGTGCCGATGGACAACAAGGGTAAAATCGCCGCAACCAAATACCGCACGATTGAAGCGGAAGCGCCGATGATTTTCGACAGGACGGGTGTCAGACAGCCGCTGGAAACGGGCATTTTGAGCATCGACAGCATGATCCCGATTGGCAAAGGCCAAAGAGAGCTGATCATCGGGGACCGGCAGACGGGCAAAACGGCTGTGGCTGTGGATACGATACTGAATCAAAAGGGTAAAAACGTCTATTGCGTGTATGTTGCCATCGGGCAGAAAGCCTCTACGATTGCGTCCATCATACAGACGCTCGAAGAAGAAGGCGCGATGGAGTATACCATTGTTGTGGTTTCCACAGGCAGCGACATGCCGTCTATGCAGTACATTGCGCCGTATGCGGGATGCGCGATTGCCGAAGAGTTCATGTACAACGGTAAAGACGTGTTGATCGTATACGATGATTTATCGAAGCATGCTGTGGCTTACAGAACAATGTCATTGCTGCTGCGCCGCCCGCCGGGCCGCGAAGCCTATCCAGGCGACGTTTTCTATCTGCATTCGCGGTTGCTGGAACGTGCCGCAAAGCTGAACGATGAGAGAGGCGGCGGCTCAATGACGGCACTGCCGATTATTGAGACAATGGCGGGTGATATATCCGCATACATACCGACCAACGTGATTTCCATTACAGACGGACAGATATTCCTGGAATCTGAGCTTTTTAACGCGGGCATTCGTCCGGCGGTTAACGTCGGCCTTTCCGTGTCGCGCGTGGGCGGCAGTGCCCAAACAAAAGCGATGAGAAAGGTGGCGGGGCGTTTACGCCTAGATCTGGCGCAATACCGTGAACTCGCGGTGTTCGCTCAGTTTGCGTCTGACCTTGATAAAGCGACGCGCGAAACGCTGGAGCAGGGCGCGCGGTTAACCGAATCGCTCAAACAGGGGCAGTACTCGCCGTATCAGACAGCCAGTCAGGTTATACTTCTCTATATTTCTGTGAACAAATACCTGATTAAGCTGCCCATGACGCATGTCAAGCCGTTCTTAAGCCAGTACCTGCAGCATGTTGATATAAATTATCCCGAAGTACGAATCGGCATCAATAAAACAGGCGATTTATCCGATTCGTCAATCGGCTCGCTCAAAAAAGCGGCAGAGGAATTCTTAAAGCAGTATTGCCAGCAGAACGGAATTAAACTGGAAGAAGAGGAAAACGAGTAATGGCGAGCATGGCGGATATTAAGCACAGCATACGCTCGATTTCCGAAACGGAACAGATCACGCGGGCGATGCACCTGATATCCACGTCCAAAATGAAAAAGGCGATTAGCAAGTATGAATCGAACCATGTGCATTTTGAACGTGTGCAGGGTGTGCTGAAGGATGTTTTGTCGCATACAAAAGAGATCGAGCATCCGTATGTGGGCGAAAGCAAGGGAAAACGGGCGGCCTATATTGTGATTTCTGCCGATAAGGGCATGTGCGGCGGTTATAACCACAACGTGCTTAATCTGGCGCTTAAACGTATGGAAGACGTGCCGGAACGGTATATTCTCACGGTCGGGCAGATCGCCCGCGCGTTTTTCGAGAGACGTGGTTATATGATCGACGTTGAATTCATGCATATTTCCCAAAACCCGACGCTTTATAACGCGCGCAATATCACAAGCGATATTCTCGAGCTTTTTGACAACGACATCATGGACGAAGTGTATGTGGTGTACACCAAGTTTGTTTCCGTTATGAAGCAGGAAGCGCGTTTGTTAAAGCTGCTGCCGCTGCATATCGGTGATTTGATTGACGTATCGGCGGAATCGCAATACAACGCAGAGCTTTTTTATCACCCGACACCCAAGCAGGTGTTCGACGTACTGGTGCCGCAGTATATCATCGGCCTCGTCTACGGATGTCTCGTGCAAAGCTATGCAAGCGAGCAATGCGCGCGCATGACGGCCATGGAGAGTGCGACCAACAACGCCGAAGACATGATAGAAAGACTTTCAATGGAGTACAACAGGGCCCGCCAGTTTGCGATAACAAACGAGATCTCCGAAATTATCGGGGCGCTCGATGCATTGAAATAGGAGTACTTTATGGATGATTACACTATCGTCAACAAAGGCGAGTTGATACGAATCACAGGGCCGGTGTTGGACGTAAAATTCTATGACGGCCATTTGCCTGCCATATACTACGCGCTGGTTATCAGGCTGCAGGATCGTGAGGTTTGGCTGGAGGTCGCGATGCATATCGGCGACGATACGGTGCGCTGCATCGCGCTGCACGCAACAGAAGGCCTGTATTGCGGGCTCGCGGTTATTAATACGGGAAATCGTATCACCATACCTGTGGGGCAGAAGGCGCTGGGGCGCGTGATGAATGCAATCGGCGAGCCTATTGACGGCAAAGGCCCCATCAATGCCGCTGTTAAGCTGCCGATCCACCGCCAGCCGCCCAAGTTTGCCGATCAGAACCCGGCAACGGAGCAGTTTGAAACGGGTATCAAGGTGATTGATCTGCTGGCCCCGTACGCAAAGGGCGGTAAAATAGGCCTCTTTGGCGGCGCGGGCGTGGGCAAAACCGTGTTGATCATGGAGCTGATCCGCAACATCGCCACAGAGCATGGCGGCTACAGCGTGTTCACGGGGGTGGGCGAGAGAAGCCGCGAAGGCAACGAACTCATCGAGGAAATGAGTGAATCCGGCGTTATTGAAAAGACGTGTTTGGCTTTCGGGCAGATGAACGAACCGCCGGGCTCAAGAATGCGCGTCGCTTTCACCGGGCTCACGCTTGCAGAGCAGCTTCGTGACGAAGAGCATCAGGACGTGCTGCTGTTTATCGACAACATCTATCGTTTTATACAAGCCGGTTCCGAGGTTTCGGCGCTGCTCGGGCGTATTCCGTCCGCGGTGGGTTACCAGCCGACACTCGCTTATGAGCTGGGCGCGCTGCAGGAGCGCATCACGTCTACAAAGGGCGGTTCTATTACATCGGTGCAGGCCATTTATGTGCCCGCAGACGACCTGACAGACCCCGCACCGGCCACGACGTTTACGCATCTTGATGCGACCACCGTGCTTTCGCGCCAGATCGCGGAGCTTGGTATCTATCCCGCTATCAATCCGTTGGAATCGTCGTCGCGTATTCTTGATCCGCGTATCATCGGCGACAAGCATTACAACGTTGCGCGGCGTGTTCAGGAAGTGCTGCAGCGTTACAAAGAGCTGCAGGACATCATCGCGATACTCGGTATGGAGGATTTAAGCGACACGGACAAAACCATCGTGTACCGTGCGAGAAAGATTCAGCGTTTCTTCTCTCAGCCGATGTCGGTGGCTGAGGTGTTCTCGGGTATTCCCGGCAAGTATGTGCCGCTGGAGCGCACCATCGAGAGCTTCCGTGCTGTGGTCGACGGCGAAGTGGATGACATCCCCGAAGGCGCTTTCTTTATGGCGGGCGACATTGAGGATGTGAAGCAAAGGGTGAAAAAGGATAAGGCGGTGGGTTAGGTTATGCCTGCAAAATACATGCTGGAAATCATCACACCTGAGCGGATTTTCTTTCGCGGTGAGGTGGAAAGCGTCATCATTCCGGCACCGGATGGGTTCATGAGCATACAAAAAATGCACGAGCCGATGGTGGCGGCCATCAAAATCGGTACGATGAGGATATTCGCGGACGGCGAATGGATGGAATGCACCACTTCGGAGGGGTTTGTTGAGGTGCGCCCCGACGAAACGATCATCTTTTCGCAGACGGCCGAGTGGCCGAATGAAATCGATCTGCGCCGCGCTCAGGAAGCCAAGGAGCGCGCCGAAGAGAAGTTGCGCCAGCAGCTCAGCCACCAGGAATACATGCAGAACCAAATTGCGCTGGCCAGAGCCATGGTGCGCTTAAGAGCCGGGCGCAAGAGCCGCAATATCGACTGATTTTAAACAAACGCTGCATTCATTGCGGCGTTTTTTGATTGAACAAAGATAAGCCTTCCCCTCGAGGGGAAGGTGGCGCGCAGCGCCGGATGAGGTGTTGAGCCGGTATTCACAAATTGACATCTCATCAGTCACCTTCGGTGACAGCTTCACTTGAGGAAAAGGCTAGATCGTCGATAAACTCTGTGGTCTTTGCATGAAAAACAACTATATATATACTTGCCTTCCCCTCGAGGGGAAGCCCAGTGTGTCAAAAAAGGTACTTGCGTCATTCCGCTGGAGCGTAAGCGATCGAGGAATCTCCTTCTACAAAGCGATTTTCATGGGATTCCAATCCACTTCGTAGTCGACAGGCTCGGAATGACAAAACAGGGTTTATCTACAGCCTGAGCTTCCCCTGAGGGTAGGCCATTAATAACAGCATCAATGAGAATTCACCGATGTCATCTATTATAATACGGTATAACCTGAAATCTTTTTATCTGTTTGAGGGAGCTATGACGGAACTCATTTTGCTGAGACACGGTAAAACAGCATTTAACGAAAAAGGGGTGTATTGCGGCAGCAGCAACCCGCCGCTTTCGCCTCAGGGCATTGCCGAAGCCAAGCGCACCGCAAGGCAGCTTGAAGCGCTGGAGCCGGACGCCGTGTATGTGAGCGCCAGCCACCGCGCGGTGCAGACTGCGCGCATCATTGCGCCGCACAGACCTGCCATCATCATGCAAACGCTGCGCGAAATAGACTTCGGAGAGTTTGAAGGGCACCATGCAGACGACATTGCACAGCGTATGCCCAAGGCTTGGGACGCGTACTTGAACGACCTGCTGGGCTTCACCTTCCCGGGAGGTGACAGTGTGCAGCACTTTCTCGAAAGCGCATACGAAGCCGTCCGGCAGATCATTGATGCACATGATGAACACAGGGTGCTCATCGTCACGCACAAAGGCGTGATTACGGCTGCGCTGTCGTTTCTGCTGCATGGTGATTACCGGCACTGCTTTAGCTATGATGTCCGTCCGTCCGGGTTCGCGAGGCTTCGTATCTATAACGACAGCAGCGTGCTGACGCAGCTGTTCTGACATCGCTCTCAGGTATATAATTTCCGACTTTGGTCAATAATCAAGGCGAAAATATTGACAATGACAAAGGAGGATGTTATGTCTGTAGAAAGAGCAACGAAAATGCTTATATTAAGCAGCGCGCGTACGCTTTTCAGCGAAAAAGGCTACGACAATACGCCCGTCGAGGAGATTTGTGCGCTGGCCGGCATTGCAAAAGGAACATTTTTTTATCATTTTGAAAGCAAACAGTCCATCGTACGCTATATCGTCGCGATGCAGCTGAACGAATATGGCAGACACTTGAGAGAACAGATGGAAACACTCGGCGACGCGATATCGAAAGCAGAGTTTTTCGTATCCGCGTTGATTGAACAAGGCGATACAGCCAACGAAGCCAACTCATATTTTAAGGATTTTGAGCCGGAATGGTATGCCACGGTGGTTAAGGAAGAACGCATGCTGGCGCTGCTTCCGCTGCTTGAAGACGTGGTGTCGGAAGGCATCGACGAAGGTTATTTTCGCCTGAAGAACCCGTCTGCGTGTGCAGCCATTGCGTTTTTGGGTATCGATTCATATTTGCATTACAAGCCTGTGCAAAGCGACGAAACAAAGAGCGGCATACGCGAAATGACGGCAAAAACACTTGGCATAAAGGAGGCGCTGTTCGCTCTGTAATACGAGGAGGAAAACGAAATGAAAACGGCGGTGGTTTACTATTCGATGGACGGCAGCACCAAAGAGGCTGCGGTACAGATCGCGCAGCGCGTCGGCGCACCGGTGTTTGAACTGGAAGAGGTCAAAAAAAGGAGCGGAAAGCCGATGTCGTTTATGGCGGCAGCCTTTGGCGCTTTGATCGGCAAAAAAAGCAAGCTGAAAGAAAACCCCGCGAAGATATTGGCGGACTATGACGTGATTTATCTGGGGTCGCCAATCTGGGCCTCCCGCACCGTTCCGGCGATTAACACCTTCTTAAGCCAACTCAACGCGGCGGGCAAACAGATTATCTTTTTTACACTGCAGGCCGACCCGAACCCGTTGCCTCCGGAAGGATTGAATAAGCTGATCCGTCGTCTGGAACAAGAGGGTGCTTCTGCAACCCGGGTGATTCGTCTGCATGGTGACAAGCCGGGAGCAGCCGCATCGCCGACACATATAAAAGAGCAATTGAAAAAAATACTTGCAGAATAATCGCATCATTTGGCGAAATGTTACAATTGTATTACGGAAACATTGACACGGCGCGATTTTTCGGCTATGATGACTCTGGGAATACGTATCCATTTTAACAAGGAGAGAGCCAGATGGGCAAACATCAAGGCATTCTTGAAAAACTGAAAAGCAAAAAGAAACAGTCTGTGCCGACGCATCGGATTGCTGTTCCCGATTATGAAGACGATGACATACACGGACCAGCCGCAATGATGCCGAGTGATGATTTTTTTGATCAATCAGAAATCAGCGAGACTGGGACTGTCGGCCGCTCCGGCGATGTTGATTCCGGTTATCGGGTGAAGTCTGCTAAAGTGACATCTAAACCGGTTGCGGGCAGCCTGAATATGAGCCGCCGTCATCGCAGCAGCAAAAAAACAGTAGTGAGTAAACTGAAAACGGCTAAAGATACGATTTTGGGTAAACGGACGAAGGAAAGCGCCGCGCTTGAATTTGCGATGAATCACAAGCGTGTCAGCAAGCGGCAGCGCCGCAGAAGAATGCTTCTCGCCTATATTGGGACAGGCGTTGTTGTGGCTGCTGTGCTGCTCATCGTGGTGTTCGTGCCGGGCGGAAAAGCGGCATCCATCGCAGACGCAAGCATCGGCATACAGG
>JAEZIW010000219.1 GCA_023436525.1 Bacillota bacterium
ATGGCAGCGGCAAGACGGCGAGCTGCACCGTGAATGTCACGCCGATTTACACGACAGGCATTAAGCTCTCGAAGGCGGTGCTCAGCTTGAAAACCGGCAAGTCGAGTTCGCTGAAGGCCACGGTTATGCCGAAGAACACCGATTTTAAGACGGTGACGTGGGCGAGCAGCAATCCGGCTGTGGTGACGGTGGATGCCAAGGGCAAGCTCAAGGCGATTGCGCCGGGCACGGCTGTGATTACGGCGACCACGAGCGGCGGGCAGATTGCATCGTGCACGGTGACGGTGAGCTAAGCTAAGCCTAGGTTAATAGAAAGAAGCATAAGCGGCATCTCGCGGAGGAAAAGCGGGGTGCCGCTTTTTTTGTGGGAGGAATGGGAAGGCGTGTGGGTATTTATGCTATAAATGAAGGAATTTGCGGAAAAAGGGCGAATAATGACAAGGAGTAGATTTCACACAGCAAAAAGAATTTTACCTAACCAAAAAGGAGTCCCTAAAATGGAAGAAACCGAACTTTTCGATACAGAGCTTGAAAATGAAGAAACCGAACTTTCCGATACAGAGCTTGAAAATGAAGAAAATAAATTTGCATACGGATATATTATTGAAGTTCTTACAACGGGTTTATATCCTAATAAATTCGATGTTATTAGAGAATACATACAAAATGGATATGATGCAATTTGCGAATATAATACAAGCTATGGTTCAACAGAAGATTTAAATATACAGCTAAAAATAGAAGGAAAATCAATCTTTATATATGACAACGGAATCGGGATGAATAGAGAAGCAATTATTAATTGCAGAAAAATAGGTTTTCGAGGAAAAAAATGCCCGAAAATGCAGGTTTTCGAGGTATCGGAAAGTTAGCGGGAATATCAGTATCAGAGAGATTAATAATTACATCTAAACAAAAGGGGTCCAACGAAAAACACGTTTTGGTTTTTAATGCATTTGATCTATTAAGCACAATAACTAGAAATAAGGCTGAAGGTAATAATATTTTATTAGAGAGTCTTATGCTTCAACACACAGAATTGCGAAAAGATATAGATAGCGACATTGATAATCATTATACGCTTGTTGAGTTAAATAATATTTTACCTAATTCGATATGTTTACTTGATGAAGAATCAGTAAAAGAGTATATCGGAAATAATTGTCCTGTGAAATTTGATCCGGCATTCACATATTCTGAAAAAATAAATAATAAATTATCAGAAAATGTTAATACCTATTTCCCAATAGAGATTTCCGTTAATGAATCGAACGTGTATAAGCCATTTACAAACGAATGTAAAGAACCTGATTTTAAACCCATCTATGACGAAGGTGAAGAACCTATCGCATACTGCTGGTATTGTGAAAATAAAAATAGTTGTCAATATGAAGATGAAAAATGTTCTGGACTAACATATTATTTAAAAGGCTTTAGAATTGGGGATCGTCATCTACCAAGGCAAACTTTATGGACTAGCTCACCAGAATTATCATTTTGGTTTTGGGGAGAAATCCATATTTGTACAGATGTTTTAATTCCATCTTCAGACAGGAGTAATTTTGAACACAATGATGAACGAGAGGATTTCTATAAACAAGCAAAAGCTATTTCAAAAGATTTGAATAGGATAGCGAGACGTTCTTCAACAATACATTCAGCTATTGTTAAAACTGAAGATAGCATAGATAAAATTAATATTGTAACAAATTCAATACAAGACGGAAATACACTACCTCAAGAATTAAGGCGAGAAAAATTATTTAATGTATTTGAGGCATTGAATACAATAAAGAAACGCAAAGGGGATCTTCCTAGCAAAGAGTACCAAGAAAGAGCAGAGCAAGCCTTAAGTAAAGCAAGCATGTTAATTGACATCCTTGATCCAAGTAAAAAAGAGATCAATGAAAACCCTACCGAGGAGCCTTTTTATAATATTAAAGAAGAACTGTCTCTTTCTGCTGATGCATGCCAAGTATATGATACCATTATTCAATACTTGAAAGACGAGTTTTCTACTAATCAAGGATTGCTTGAAAAAATAATAATAAGAATTCACGATCGCTTAAAACAAAATTTTCTTAAGTAGTACATAAATATGAATGAAATATTTTCCACAAACAAAGAGTGTATTAGAAAACTGGATTTAATATTTATAGATAGAATCTATAAATCAACCAAGAATAGCTTGGTTTATTTTGGTTTACCCTCTCAAGAAATGGGCGACGTGCTGCTATGGAAAGATTATTTAAAAACTATCCTTGCTGTTGAGTATGGAGATTTTAGAGAAGACAATACCTATATAAGACAACATAATTTAATGCTCACCGCTTTTAAAAACGGAATCGTTAACAAACTTGTTTTGTACCGGGGCGATATTGATGATATTATTCTTCAAGAAAATGATACGCAAGGAGTGAGATTAAATTTACCACTAGATTTAATAAATTTGGATTATTCTAGCGGATTCATTAGAAATGATATTAAGAGATTAGAAGCAATAAAGAAAATTTTTAGGTACCAAAAAACACGTTCAAAATCAGAGTTCATAATGTTTATCTCAGTTAACCTTAAGCATGACCCTGCTATATTAAGACAGTATTTTTCTAAAGCTAGAGAGCAGGCAGAAACTGCGGATCAAGATTTATGCTCGAGAATCGATTCTCTTCTTGACGACTCAATATCCTCAGAAATAACTAGACTTAAAGTATTTGTGTTATCAATAATTAAGAGTTATTCGGCATTAGAAAACTATTTATGCGCAATGAATAAGCCCATTTTTTATTTAGGAAATAGGGATACCCCGATGTTACATTTTTCTTTTCATTTTAGGTTGTCTTCTGTACCAATATCTCCTCCTGTAAATAAGGATATACTTAAAGTCTGTATTGATAAAGCGATCTTGGTAATAGAGAATGGTGAATTAAATGAAACGCCATATTGCGATTGATCGAACGCTACTTTTATGATATTATCAAGAAAATTATTTTTTGAGGCAAATATGGCTAACATATTACTTATAGAACCAGATTATAAAAACAAATATCCCCCAATTGGTTTAATGAAAATTGCTACATATCACAAAATAAAAGGTGATAATGTTATATTCTATAAAGGAAAAAATAAAGATATCAAAAATTGTATTTGGGATAGAATTTATATCTCTACTCTTTTTACTTTTTATTGGGATAAAACTGTCGATACAATAAAGTATTATTATAACTCAGTAAGGAAAAGCAAAGATATTTTTATTGGTGGGGTTATGGCAACCCTTATGCATGAACAGTTAAGGTGCATTTTTGATATAACCATTATTCAAGGATTATTAAATGTATCAGGAATACTTGGTGAAGATGAAATTATAGTAGATACATTACCCGCTGATTATTCTATTATAGACCAAAACATTAATACAGATTTAAATTATAATTACCCAACAAGTGATTCTTACATTGTTTATGCAACCCGGGGGTGTATTAGGAAATGCAAATTCTGCGCAGTTCCAATACTTGAGCCACAATTTGATGGTTATATTGATATCAAGCAACAAGTTGATTATATTAAAAATAATTTTGGAGAAAAAAAGAATCTTCTTCTTTTAGATAATAACGTTTTGGCGTCGAAAAGTTTCGAAAAAATAATAGATGATATTAAATTATTGAAATTTCATAAAGGCTCATACTTTGAATACAATAATGGAAATAAAATAATTAAGGCAAAAAGAAGTGTTGACTTTAACCAAGGTATTGATGCACGACTTTTAACAAGTAAAAAATGCGAATTGCTTTCATCTATAGCTATTGATCCTTTGAGGATAGCTTTTGACCACGTTGATAAAAAGTTCGTGAATTTATATATTGAAAAAGTTAGAATGGCTGCTGAATTTGGAATTAAAAATTTGTCTAATTATATTTTGTTTAACTTTAATGACAAACCTGAAGACTTATATTATCGTTTGGAGATAAATATAAAGTTAAATAATGAGTTCAAGAAAAAGGGTATGTCTACAAGGATATGGTCTTTTCCAATGAAATACTGTCCGATTTTCGGTGAAAATTGTACAAACAGACGTTTCATTGGACCATCTTGGAATAAAAAATATTTGCGAGCTATTCAATGCATATTAAATGCTACTCATGGAGTTGTGGGTCATAATGCAGAGTTTTTTTATAAAGCTTTTGGAGCAAATATTGAAGAGTTCTTCTATATTCTATCAATGCCAGAGGAATATATTATGAATAGAAAAGAACATGAAAGCGACGGGTCAGTTTTATTATGGAAACAATCTTTCGACTTAAATTCTATAGAGAATTCAAGAATAATTGACATAATAAAGAATAATGAATTTAACAGCGATAACATCTCAAATTTGCTTGAGTTCTATAGAGTATAATACAGAAACTACTTATATAATACCTTAATTACCATAAAAACAGCGCCTCTCCCGGCGCTGTTTCTTTTCCCCAATATATATCCAATTGACTGAGATCAATTAGGCTCCTATCACCGCATCCATCTCTATCTCTATCACCTGCGTCGGCCTGTTCAGCGCGCTCGTCCCCACCATGGTAAACAGCGGCTTAATCTCCTTAAAAATCTCACTGTAAGCCCTGCACGCCTCTGCCCCCTTGGTGATATCCGTGATGTACGCCTTTATCTTCACCACATCTTCCTTTTTCGCGCCCGCCTGTTCCAGCAGCTTCACCTGCTTTTCCAGCACATACTTCGTTTGCAGATACGCATCGTACTCGCCATACACGCTGCCGTCCGGCTGAACGGAGGTGGTTCCGCCCACAAATACAAACGGCCCTGTTTTCACCATGCGGCTGTAGCCCACTTTCTCCTCCAGCGGCGCGCCGCTCGAATAATTCGTTCTTGATAAATCCATGCTATCTCCTTTCACGCTTTCGCCTTAAACCGGTCATACCCAAACGCTTGCAGACTCAGCACCGGCTCTTCCCCCGCCGCCAGCTGCGATAATAGCAGCCCCACCGTCGGCGATATGCCAAACCCGTGCCCCGTAAACCCGGCCGCCACAATCAGCCCCGGCACCTCATCCACCGGGCTGATCACCGGCACATGGTCCGCGCAGTCGTCTATCCACCCCGCCCACGTGCGCACAATCTTCACGCCCGCAAGACCCGGAAAATACTTGATGATGCCCCGGCATATGCTGGGTGCCGTGAACGATGTCGTCATGGTGCTCTGTGGGTTGGTGGTAAACTCGTCGATGCCGCTCGAGCCGCCGAACACGAACGAGCCGTGCTTGCTCTGGTGCCCGTAGAAATCCGCCTCAGCTGTGCCGAGCATCTGGTCAAACATCCGCGGCTGCATCTCGGTCACCAGCGCCTCCAGCATCACCTTTTTCATCGGTATGTCGATGCCCACCGTATTCGCAATCGCGCGCGAATCGTACCCCGCCGCGAGTATCACGGTATCCGCCTCATACACGCCCGCGTCGGTGATCACCTGACGGAGCCTGCCTTTGATCTTTTTAAGGCCGATCACACCCTCGCCCGTGATAAACCGCGCGCCCAGCTCCCGCGCGCGCTTGTAAAACCCGAGCGTTGCGGTCATCGGGTTCGCGTGGCCGTCCGTGGGGCACCAGCTCGCGCCGATCACCTCATCGCTCATATACGGGCATATCGCGCGCGCCTCATCGCCGCTCACCATCCGCACATCCAGCCCGCCCGCCGCACTCGCGCTCACCAGCTTCTCGAGGATGGCGATGTGCTGCGGCGTTTTGCCGAGCCGCAAATTGCCCTGCTGGCAGTATTCCACATCGGTGCCCAGCTCGTCACTCAGACCCGGCCAAAGGTGCCGCACGCCGTACATCGCAAGCGGCAGCTCACGGCTGTCGCGCGCGCTCTGGCGCACACCGCCGCCGTTGCGGGACGACCCGCCAAAGCCGATCTCACATCTTTCTATCACAAGGCTCTTCAAGCCTTTTTTGGCTGAATAATAGGCCGCCGCGCACCCGATGATGCCGCCGCCGATAATAATCACGTCCGCCTGCTTACTCATTGCCGTTCACCTCGTTTGCGTACACGCTCATCTCCACAGGCCGCGCGGGTGTTCTCGGCGTGGCATAGCTCAAAGCTTCAGGGCGTATGCCCAGCTCCCGCGCCACAATACCGCGCACGAGACTGCCGCAGGTTTGCCCCTGACACAGCCCCATGCCCGCGCGCAGATACCGCCGTATTTCGGGCAGCGTGCGCATGCCGTCGTGCACCGCCCGGCGTATTTCACCGCGCGTGATCTCCTCGCACCGGCAGATGATCATGTCGTCGCCGTCTCGCGGCTCAAACGCCTGCTGCAAATCGTCTCTGGTCATGCCGCGCCTCCTTTGAAAAACCGGGCCTTGCCCGCCATGTCAGCGGGTACGCGCATCGTCAGCAGCGCCGTCGCGTCAAAGCTTTTGGGCGCCTTGAGGCTGATCACTTCCGCCTCACAAACCGCCGTGCCGCTCCGGTCGAGCGCGGTGCCCGCGTCACCCGCCTCCGGGTACGGGAAGAACTCGTATGGTATCGTGACGCTCGCATACCCGTTGCCGATATCCTCGTCCACCAGAAATATCGCCTGACCGGGGCACACCGCGACACATTGGCCGCAGCCGCTGCAGTTTGAGTCCGCGTTCATCTGCGGCAGGCTCGTGATGCAGCTGCCCACGGTGATGCAGCCCTTGGGGCACGCATCCTGACACGGGTTGCACGGTATGTTCTGTGTGCACTCAATCACCACATGCGCGCCGCCGGTTGCTTGGCCCGCCGCGCACGGGAACGCACACAGCTCCGCTTCCTCAATGTAGCCCTTGCCGAGCAGCGAGCCGGACAGCGCATAGCCTTCGTCCGTCGTTGTCAAATCGGTGCGGCCCTTGTTTTCGTGGCAGAACATGCCCTGCCGCAGCCGTGAGAGCGAGCCTTGCAGCTCGTCGTAGATTGTGTTGAATTCGTCCCCGGTCATGTAGCCGCCGGTTTTCGCCGCCGCCGCGCCCGCGATGCGCCCCTGCACCATCGCGCTGCTCGCTTCTTCGATGCCCGCCACGTCGCCCGCCGCGAAAATGCCCGGCACGGTTGTTTCGCCGCTCGCGTCACAAATAGGCACCATCCCGCCCTTGAGGCGGCTGTCCTGCATCTCGCAGCCCGCCATGCGCGCCAGCTGGGCCATCGGCGAGAGCCCCACCGCGAGGCAGATTGTATCCACCTCAATGTGCTTCTCGCTGCCCGCAACCGTCTGCCAGCTGCTATCCACCTCGGCAATCACCGCGCCGGTGACGCACGTATCGCCCTCGGCCCGCACCACCGTGTGCGCCATGTAGAACGGCACGCCCGTTCGTGCCACCTTGGCGGCGTGCACGCCGTAGCCGCCCACGCGCGGCGATGCGTCCACCACGGCCACCACGTCGCAGCCCGCCTGCTTCAATTGAAAGCTGACCACCAGCCCCACGTTGCCCGAGCCGACCATCAATATCCTTTCACCCGGCTTCACGCCGTGCAGATTCATCATCGTCTGTGCCGCGCCCGCGCCGATCACGCCGGGCAGCGTCCATCCCTCAAACGGTATCATGTTCTCGCTCGCGCCGGTGGCAATCACGATGCTGTCGCCCTTGTAATGTTCGATGCGGTCGTCCGTCATCACGGTGATCTCTTTGTTCGCGAACAGGCCCATCACAGTGGCGTTCAGGCGCACGGTCACGTTTAAGCTCGTCGCTTCTTGAAGCAGCGCTTCGCCGATGCGAAACCCGCGAATCTTGGCCTTGTGCTCCTTGGAGCCGAAGAATTTATGTATCTGCTTGAAAAGCTGGCCGCCCGGCTTTGCGTTTTCGTCGAACACAATCACGCGCATCCCGGCCTTGGCCGCTTCAATCGCCGCCGACAGACCCGCCGGGCCCGCCCCGATCACGATCAGTTCATATCTTTCCATAATCATTGCCTCTTACCTGTTGATGCATGGCTTCCACGCCATACTGCGTTTGCACGCGCATCCCCTCTCGCAGCGGCGTCACACAGGTGCGCACATTCGGCTTGCCGTCCACAATCATCACGCAGTCGGTGCAGCGCCCAATCGCGCAGAAAATCCCGCGCGGCTTGTGAAACCGCGAGGTATACCGGTGCACCATCACACCCGCCGCTTTGAGCGCCGTGGCGATCGGCTCTCCCTCGCAGCCTATGAGCCTTCGCCCGTCGAACTCAAAGCTCACGCGAGCGCCCTTATCAAATTCCCCGATAATCGGGTGGTTTTCTATACGCACGCGCATCCGCCTCCGTTTCCTTGTGTCGCGGTAAACCCAAACCCCTGGCCAATCACGAGGTCGCTGCCCACCAGCGGTATGCCCGTCATCGCGGCGGCTTCCAGCGTTAACGCGCGCAGATCCTCGCGCTCCATGTTTTTTAGCTTCGATTTACCCGCGGCCTTGGCCAGCAGCACCGCTTCGTTGGTCATCGCAGTGATGTAGTTCGCCACACGCTGCGCCGCTTCGTCGATATTAAGGTTTTTTCTCTGCTCCGGGTCCTGCGTGCCGATGCCGAAAGCGCACTTGCCCGTGTGGCAGCGCATGCACACGCGGCAGCCCATGGCCACCATCGCCGATGTGCCGATTGCCACTGCGTCCGCGCCAATCGCGATTGCCTTGGCGAGGTCGGCGCCGTTCGTGATGCCGCCCGAAGCAATCAGGCTCACCTCGTCCTTCACGCCCATCTCCTCCAGCGCCCTCACGGCCTGCACCAGCGCGGGCATTGTGGGAATCCCGAGGTGATCCGTCGCCATCACAGGCGCGGCACCCGTCCCGGCCTGGCAGCCGTCAATGATGATGCCGTCGATGCCGAGCTTGACGGCGATCTTCACGTCTTCCCTTACGCGGCCCGCCGCTATTTTCACGAATATCGGTATCTCAAAGTTGGTCAGCTCTCTGATCTGTTCCATCTTTACAACCATGTCGTCCGCGCCGAAGGCGTCGCCCGAGCGCGGGTGGCTGTGCAGATCGATGCCGGTGGGGATTTTGCGAAGCTCCGCCACCTCGGGGCTGATTTTGCTGCCCATCAAATGGCCCGAAAGCCCCGGCTTCGCGCCGATGCCGTACACAAACTCGAGCATATCCGCCACATCAAGGTTGCGGCGCGTGAAGCCCATGCGGCTGGCAAGCACCTGTATCGATTGGCGGTACGAGTTCTCCAGTTCCTCCGGCAGTATGCCGCCCTCACCGTTGCTGATGACCGTGCCGACAAGCTTCGTCGCTTTCGCGAGCACCGTTTTGGCTTCCTTGCTGAGCGCCCCGTACGACATACCGGATATCATCACCGGCGTTTCAATCACGAGCGGTTTTTTGGCAAACCGCTTGCCGAGCACCGTGCGTGTTTCGCAGTCTTCGCGGTAGGTGTCCACGGTCATGCGCGTCATTTGCCCCGGCAGTATCATCAAATCGTCGAAGCCCGGCATCACGCGCGGGGTGGCGCAGCCGCGTATGCGGTACTTCCCGGCCGATGCCTTGTAGTCAATCTCCGCGATCGTATCCTTATTCCAAACCCCTCTGGCCGTATCGGCGGGTTCTTTCATATTGCCACTCATATGTATTCCTTCCCTGCTGGCGTCCCAAACCGGACGCGTCGTTGTGTATATTCCTGTTGATCTTCAAATAGCAAAGCGTTTACTTGTTCATTGTGACGAAAAGAAATAATCAATAACATTTTATTTCCTCTCCCAGTCACCTGTCGGTGACAGCCCCCAATCCACCCCTGCGGGGTAGTCCAGAGGGAGCTAAATTTCGTGCATACTGCGGATTCCTTGATGCGTGTGTATTCGCAGACTGAGCGACAGTCATCATTTCCGATAGTACGTACTCACCCGTACGGCATCGCACCCCTGCCTCCCTCGCCGAGGGAGGTGGCAAATGGCGGATGAAATCCGACATTTGACGGAGGGAGTTCACTGTCAGATCGTAATTCTAAAGCATGCGACAGAAACCGCTGCATCTCGGCAAATTAACTAGACTAATCAACAGTCTGCCAACGCCTCATGGATACGCTTTTCTATTACGTCTAAGCGGTTACTTCACCGCATATTTTCTTGCTTCATCAACCTTCAGCACCGGCTTAAACAGCGTGTAGGTGTGCCGCCCCGATACCGCAGGCCGAATCACCCTGAATTCATCAGCGCTCGCCTCAATGCCGTACTTGTCAAACTGAGCGGTCAGCATATCCTTTTCCTGCACTGTCACCGCATCAATAAACACGTTGCTGCCGAGCTTGTCATGCGCCTCTTTATCTCTCACAAACACCGCTCCGCGGTACATCGATTCCGCCGCCGAGGGGCCGATGGTGCCGAGTATAATCAAATTGCCGCCCATCGACATTTGCGCGGCCCATCGCCCCGCATTGCCGCACACAATGATTGTGCCGCCCTTCATGCCGTAGCCCACGCGGCTGCCCGTGCTGCCGTAAACCACGATCGTGCCGTCGTTGATATATGCGCCCACATTCGAGCCGGTGTTCTTCTTGACGATCAGCTCGCCGCTCATCATATCGTCGCCCGCGTACCAGCCGACGTTGCCCTCCACCGTGACGCGCGGCCCTTCCAAAAAACTGCCCGTGTACAGCCCCGTGCTGCCCTCGATGCGAATGTCCATGCCGCCCTTAAGCCCCGCACACATGTTGTGCATCGAATGCGGGTTCTCAATCACGATCTCTCCCGATAACGCCGCCAGCTGATTATTCAGCTCCTGCGGCTTTAACACCGCCGCATCTATACGGTCCATACCTTCACCTCCCCGGGGCCGATCTCGTCCGCATAAACATCCTGCAGCACCGCCGTGAACTCAATCTGCTCAGACCCCAGCAGCACCATGTCATCTGTCTCGTAGATCAGCAGCGGCTTGATGCCGAGCTTATCCTTAACGAACCCCACCTGCGTGGATGTTGCGGCAATGATGCTGAACACGCCGTCCATCATATCAAGCGCGTATTCGAGCGCTGAGCTTAAGTCGCCGCCGTTCTCCTTCATTGCGTACGCAATCAGGTGGCTCGCGGCTTCGGAATCGTTCATCGTTTTAAATGTGGCGCCCTTGTTCTCCAGAAACCGGCGCATGTTGAAGTAGTTGGTGAACTGGCCGTTGTGCACAATAGCCAGATCGGGGTAGAACGGCGATACAAATGGATGCGCCGCATTGATGTCTTCCGCGCTTTCGGTCGCCATGCGCACATGCCCGATGCCGTGCGTTGCCCCGGCTTTGTCGATCTCGTTGTTGTTGATCAGGTTGGCGATCAGCCCGCCTTCCTTATATACCTTCATGCCCTTGCCGATGGAATGAACGGCGAGCCCCGGCACCTTGTTGATCGCCTCGTGCAGCGCCGGTACGTCCTTCTCGTTCATCTCGAGCTTCATCTCGGAAAAAATCATGTTCCGGCTCCAGTCAGCCACCTGCTGCCCGAGCACGGTGGCATAGCCGCTCACCGTCTCCATCAGCGAGGCCGAAAGCGCCCGCCCTTTCATTGTGGAGCGCAGCACCGTTGCGCCGCCGCTGTAGCCGTAAACCGCGATACCTGCCGCATCGGGGCCTCTGTGCTGAATCAGCTCCATCATCGACAACAGGCTTTGCGATATGTCCATTTGCTGCTTAGAGATAACTCCCGCAATCCCACACATAGTTTCCTTCTCCTTTACCTTAGTGCCCGCCTTAAAGCTGCCTTAAACGTGATAGGAATAGGTCTCCCATTCCCAATCGGTCACATGTTTTTTAAAGTTGTTGATTTCTCTCATCTTCAAGTTAACGAATATGTCAACCAACTCGTTGCCCACCTTCTCGCAGAACCATTCGTCTCCCTGAAGCAGGCTCAAGGCCTTAAAAAGGCTTCTTGGCACCACCTCATTCTGGCGCGAATCGTCGTGATACAGGTCTGTCGTGATCACCTCGGGCGGTTCGATTTTGTTTTGTATGCCGTCGAGACCCGCCGCCAGTATGCCGCCCAAAGCGAGATACGGATTGGTCGCCGCGCTTGCGGCGCGCACCTCCACACGCGTGGCGCCGCCGCGCTCCTGCGGGACGCGGATGTAGGTTGTCCGGTTGTCGTAACCCCAGCCGATGAACACAGGCGCAAAAGAATCGGGCTGGTAGCGTTTGTAGCAGTTAACCGTGGGCGCGAGAAACGCGGTTAAGGGCAGCGCATGCCTGCATATACCGCCGATGAAATATTTCATCATGTCTGAAATACCGTCTTCCTTGCTGACATCGCCGAATATGTTTTTACCCGTTTCCAGATCGCTCAGCGAGATATGGAAGTGACAGCCGCTGCCGCCCTCGGCGTATCGCGGACGGCCCATAAACGTGACCATCATGTTGTCCGTTTCTGCGATATCCTTGCCGATCGATTTGAACAGTGCCGCTTCGTCCGCACACCGCACCGCTTTGGCGTGAGACCAGTTGTATTCAAACTGGCTCGGGAAGTATTCATGGTTCATGTAAAGCACATTGAAATCCATGTTTTTAAACGTTTCGGTCAGCTTGCGCAGGAAGCCCTGCGGGTCGCTTCTCTTGTTGCTTGTGTAGCAGTTGGCCTGCTGGTCGGTATACGGCGTCACGCTGCCGTCCGGTTCTTTCTTAAAGACGAAGAACTCAAGCTCACTCGCCGCAATCGGGTCAAGCCCCAGCTTGTGATACTCCCTCACAATCCGTTTGAGAAACGCACGGGGAGACTGCTTCATGGGCTTGCCGTGATAGTAAAGATCGCCGATCAGCATGGCTGTTTTGTCTTCATGCGGCAGCACCACAAATGTGGACGGGTCGGCAACCACCTTCATATCATCGTTCGTTTCGATAAATCCTTCGCTTAAAGACACGCTGTTGTCGTAACCGATACACATGCTGCCCGCACCGAAGCAAATCCCTTTTTCGAAGACCTCGCCGATCATCTCGGCCGGCATCATTTTGCCTCTGTTAACACCGAGAATATCGGTGTATTCGAGCCTTATCATTTCAATATTCTTTTCCTTGATTAATCGCTTAATGTCGTCGTGAGACGGCATCTCTTCGCCTGTCAGTATATCGATAGCCATAATCAGTCCCCCGTTTTATTCGTTCCTTTATTCTGCGGCTTCCACTGCTTCATCAGCGATCGCCATGTCTTCAATTCTTTCTGCCTTAAACACGCTTCTCTTCATGCCAAACCGCACCCAAATTACCGAGAACACCACCAGCACGGTAAACGCGATACCGAATATCGTGAATATCTGCGCTTTCACAGCCGGGTCCGGATAGATGTTGAGGATCATGTAAACGCAGCCTGAAATACCGAGTATCTGCGGAATGCCCCACAGCACAAGCTTTTTGTTGCGCGGTGCATCCGGGTATTTCTTGCGCAGCACGAGCACATTGATGTGCGTGAAGATGTACGAAACGAGCCAGAAACACGAGCCCGCGAGTATCAGTATGATGAGATCGCTCGGGTTGCTGATGATTACCGCGAGCATCGCAAGCGCCATAAACAGCAGGCTTAAGTATGGCACATCCTTCTTGTTCTTAAGTGAAAGACCCTTGGGGAGCATCTTTTCTCCCGCCATCCCGCCCATAATGCGCGCGCTGCTGGCGAGCACTGTGTTCAGCGTGCTGACCACAGCCAGCACCGTGACGAAGGCCATCCAGTACTTGCCGACATCGCCCATCAGGTTCTCGGCAAACAGCATATGCGGCATTGTGGAAACAGAGAGCTCATCGAGCGCGACATAATGCGTCATGCCCACGCCGAGTGCGCCCTGCACCACAAACAGCACGACCAGTGCCACCACCATGGAGAGCAACACGTCACGTTTGGCATTCTTTAAATTCTTGGCGACAGGGATGATAAACTCCACACCGATGAACAGCCAAAATGCGATGGCCGACAGACTCGCCAGATCACCAAAGCCGCTGATGGCGGGCGCTGTCTGCACCTCGGCCGGAACCGTCTGCCCCGAGCCAAGGCCGAACAGACTCAAAACAGCCATCACAGCGAGCGAACCGATCAGCAGCGTCACCGCCACGTTCTGTATTTTCGAGAAAAGATCGATCCCCCTCATGTTGGTTAAGAACAATATGCCGACAACCACCGCGCTGATGATGGCGGGATTCACATCCGGCAGGAACACCTCGCTGACCACGATACCGCACATCAGCGCTTCCGCGCCGCCTGCGAGTATCATGCACAGCACGTACGCCGACACATTCGAGATGATGGATGGCACCGGCCCGATGGCTGCGAGCGTGTACTGCCCAAGGCCGCCCTCCACTTTTGGCATCAGCGAATGCAGCTCGCCAAAGCTGATCGCCACAAAGATGTTCAGAATCATCGCGATACCAAGCGGAAGCAAAAAGCCGCTTCCGGCCAGACCCACACCGTTACCGAGGGAGATCAGGCAGCTGGTGGCCACTATCAGGCCCACACACACCGCCACACCACTGAAAAGACCTAATTTTTTCGTTCCCATTTTCATTCTCCTTTTTATACTCGTAAACTTTTGATATAGTGAAATCCTTCCATCTTTGGAACGATGTCTATCGTCTCTGCCTTTTAAAACAAAAAGGCACCGCAAGCCTTTGCTTGCCGCGCCAACGTTGTACGCTTTGCTGCCCTTATGTCCTAGCAGCAATTGGGCTGTATTCAATAAAAAAGGCTCGAAAACTCAATGTTTTAGTTTCCAAGCCGCCATCGCCTCAGGTGTTAGTCTTTTGATGACCTCATTATATAGTTTGCCAAACATTATGTCAATATGTTTCTTTAAATATTTTTGTGCCAATTTTTCGCCAAGTTAGAGCATGCTTATCATACGCTCAAACTGCTTATTTCGCCAATCTTCACCCTTGCACAGCGGGGGTATCACCTTCCACATGCCCTCCATATGCTTGTAAAAGCCGGATACCAGCACCAGCTCCCGGCAGTGCATGCGGCGCGAGAAACGCTGTGCGTCCCATGCCACCACAAGGCTGTCGTCCTGCACGATAAAGCTCGCGTCGGCAGGCAGCAGATCGAGCTGAGAAAACGGCGTCAGCGTGATGGAATAATCCTCTGTGTTGCTGATGCTCATAAGATACTGTAAATACTCTTTCAAATGCTCTCTGCCGATTTTCATGGGCCTTTTGCATATGGCAGACAAATCGTAATCCGGCATGGCTCCGTCGTGCACACAGGCTTCAATTCTATCCAGATCGTATATCTGCCGGTATTGGCATCGGTTACGGATGGCGCGTGTTTTCTCGCTCGTCTCCATGCACACCCGCGCTGTGGCTTCATCCACGTTATTGGCCTGCAGCACGCGGCGCAGCAAAGCTTCGCTCATGTTGCGGTAGGTGGGCATCGGGTTGAGCATGTATGTGAGCTGCCGCGATTTCAAGTTATCATCCAGCACGCTGAGCATATGCAGCGTGTCTGAGGTATCCACCGTTTCGATCATCCGCTTAGATTTTTCCAGCGCACCGCGCGCGCTTCGCGTTAAAAAATCGACCGAGGGCTTATCGGCAAACAGCATGCCGTGCTTTGTTACGGGCTCTGAGAGCACCGCCGATGTGTTCAGCGCCAGCTCACCCGGCATCACAAATGTGGTTGTGCGCGTCTCGCGGTCGAAATACTCGGGATAGCGCCATATTTCCACGTTCTCCGAGAGGTACATCGGCAGCCATCTTAACACCGCCTTATATGAGCGGTAAACATCGGTGGCGCAGTCGATAATCTTGATGGTGTGTCCGTAATGCGCGGCATCGATAAAGAGCTTCATGAACCGCTGCACGTTCTCGGCATCGTCCTGCTCAAAGTCCATATCCCGAAAGTCGGTCATCAATATTTCTCGGCCCGGCGGCACCTGCAGTGCATAGGTTAAAAATTCGGTGATGGCTTCGCTGACGCCGTTGCGGCCCGTGAACATTTTGACCTGCGTCATATAGGTGTCAGCCTTGGCATCATTTTGATGCGCAGGGAGGCGAAGCTGCTCGAAGACGGGTTCGTTGTTGTCGGAGAGCCAGAGGCACAGCGCATCAACCATTTGCTGTTCGCTTTGGGTGTTCAGCCCCGGCAGATACGCTGCCAGCAGCCGTGCGATCTCCCCGGCTTTGTTTTTCGGCTCGTTTTGTATCATATACGCGGCAATTTTGCGCGTGCTTTCTGATTTGCAGACCAGCTTTCGCTGATTATTTTTCCATTTGCTGATGGTGGTCATATCGATGGAGAGCTGCTGGGATAGTTCCTTGCCGGTTATGTCCAGGCGTTTCATCAGGTAGCCGAGTCTGGAGTTTTGGTTGCTCATAGGGAGGCTCCTTGTATACGAAATTTCCTTTTTTGTACATACACAGAGTAACATCCCAAAGCGGGATTGTCAAACTTGTGCCAACTCGAATCGACCCAAGCCCTCTTTGGCATTTGTTCGGCTTGAGGGAGGGTTGTTTGGATGCGGCCTAGGCAAGAACGAGGGGAAGTGGGTATTTATTCTAAAAATGAAGGGATTTAAGGAAAAAGGGCGAATAATGACAAGAGTAGTTTCTTGATTATGTCTATTTGCCTAAGGTGCATAATGAAAAAAAGTGGGGTATAGTCAATGAATAAAGTCTTGGTAACTGGACTTGGAGTAGGCAATAGCTTTGGAATTTGTGAAGCCTGTAATTTGAATTATTCATGGTTGATTAATAATCCTTCAACATTGATTTGGGCTGATAAAATACTAATCATGAAAAATAGTTGGGAAAATCGAAACAAAACAGGTAAGACTAATAAAGGTATTAATTTGGTTCTTGATATAGTGTATGAAAAGGGCTTAATCGAACATATTGATGCCAAAGATATTTTCCAAAAAACAGTTATACACGACATTATGCGTGAAGTTTCGTCCGATACAAAGCGGCTTCAGGAACTGTTTCCCAACTCTGTTAAAAAAGGTGACGCTGGAGTCCCTGATGAAATTATTGTAGATGGAATAAGTTTTTGTAGTCCGAAAATTGCATCCCTATATGGCAGTTTAAAATTGGCAGATGAATTAGGTGCTAACAGTTTATTAAGCGAAACTGATTATGCGTATTTGAAGTATAAGTGTGGTGCGGATTTATCACTTCCGAATAGATCAGCTATAATAAATGAGATAATGTCAGTATACATACCCAATGAATTAGTCTTACATAATTACGCCTTCACAAATGATACCAGATGCAATGCGTGCGCAAAGAAAAATTTGTGTGAATCGACTTTTCTACAAGAAATTGAGGATAATACTCAAAATATTTTGCAATGGCGTGACTATGATGAAATTAGTCGAGCTAAAGAAGAGCTTGAGAAAATTATTGAGCTAAAATATTCAACAAGCAATAGGCTTGATATCCCTGATATCAAGAGAGAATATGAGGACAAACAAAAAAGGATAAATACGAGAATAAAAAAATTATTCCCAAAGATAAAACGTTGGTCAAATATTACAACAGCGATTGCTACGCCGGCTACAATATACTCTGCATGTACAGGAAATCTAGTGGCTGCTGGATTTGCAGCTAGTTTCTTAGGAATTTCAGAGATTTCCAAGCAATATATGGAGCATTATGAAAATAAAAATGCTTGGGTAGGATTTATAAATAATACTCAATCAATATCTCTTCCCCACCCATAAACCACTCCCCTTCCCCCGCATCCATCTCTATCTCTATCACCTGTGTCGGCCTGTTCAGCGCCATCGTCCCCACCATGGTAAACAGCGGCTTAATCTTTGCCGTTCCCTCCCCCATATAAAACAAGCCCCCTCTTTCAAGGGAGCCTGCTCTCATATCCTTTTGTTACGCCTCGGCACTCCAGCTGTCCGCCGAATCGGCTTTCTTCTTCTTGTTCTTGTAGAAAATCAGCGCTATCGCCGCCACCACCGCAAACACCGAAACGGTGTAATACATCTGCTGGAACCCGCTGTTCAGCGTACTCTGGAAAGTCGCCTCAATCTCCGGCCCCTTCGCCTTCACCGCCTCAATGTAGCTCTTCTTCGCCGCATCAAACAGCCCGGGTATGCTGTCCTTGAG
>JAEZIW010000150.1 GCA_023436525.1 Bacillota bacterium
TTCAGTTTTTCTCCTCCGATCAAAATCTTCCCATCGGTCATTTTCAGCGGATATTCCGCAGCTATAACGGTTAAAATTAAATGTTTTAATTAATAATAATTATTGATTGCATCTATATATTGTGTTAGTATATATTTTCAATACATAATGGTGTATATAGGAGGGGACATGAACTTATCAGATAACGCGCGTGTTGTGCTGGAAAGACGTTATTTAAAAAGGGATGAAAACGGTGTAAGCGAGCGCCCGGAGGATATGATTCGTCGTGTGGCGGATACCATTGCCGCAGCCGATGCAGCTTACGGCGGCGATGTGGGCAAAACCGCCGGCGCGTTTTTTGATATGATGGATTCGTTGAAATTCCTGCCCAACTCGCCCACGCTGATGAACGCGGGGCGTGAGCTCGGGCAGCTTTCGGCCTGTTTTGTGCTCCCCATCGAAGATACGATGGAAGGCATTTTTGATACGCTTAAGAACGCCGCGATGATTCACAAGAGCGGCGGCGGCACAGGCTTTTCGTTTTCACGTATTCGCCCGGCGGGCGCAAGCGTGAATTCAACGGGTGGTGTGGCCAGCGGCCCCATCAGCTTTATGAAGGTGTTCAATGCTTCTACCGAAGCGGTGAAACAGGGCGGCACACGGCGCGGCGCGAACATGGGCATCCTACGTATCGATCATCCGGATATCATGGAGTTCATCAAATGTAAAAACGACCTGACACAGATGACCAATTTCAACATCAGTGTCGGCCTGACCGAAAAATTTATGCAGGCCGTGCTGGCCGATAAGAAATTCGACCTGATTGACCCGCATACGAAAAAGAAAACGGGCAGCCTGCGGGCCAAAGAGGTGTACGATACCATCGTGGAGATGGCATGGACGAGCGGGGAACCGGGCATCGTGTTTCTTGACCGCATAAATAAGGAGAACCCAGTGCCCGCAGCGGGCGAGATTGAGAGCACAAACCCTTGCGGCGAGCAGCCGCTGCTGCCGTTTGAAAGCTGCAACTTGGGCTCGCTCAATTTGAACGTGTTCGTGAAAAACGGCGCGATCGATTACGAAAGCCTCGGTGAAACGGTGGAACTGGCTGTTCATTTTCTGGATAACGTGATTGATGTGAACCGTTATCCGCTGCAAAAGATTGAAGAAACCACAAAAAGCATGCGCAAAATCGGCCTTGGCGTCATGGGCTTTTCGGATATGCTTTACCGCCTCGGCATACCGTACAACAGTGAACAAGCGGTAAAAACCGCGCAGGACATCATGGCGTTCATACAGCTGCGTGCGCGCGAAGCGTCGCAGGCCTTGGCGCTGGTGCGAGGCAGCTTCCCGATGTTCGCGCAGAGCGTGTACAAGCAGCAGGGCATCAAAGCCATGCGCAACGCAACGGTGACGACGATCGCGCCGACCGGCACGATATCGATTATCGCGGGCACATCGAGCGGCATCGAGCCGGTGTTTGCAATTTCGTATATTCGCAACGTGATGGACAATGACAAGCTCGTTGAGGTGCATCCTTATTTTGAGCAGTTCGCACGCGAGAACGGTTTTTACAGCAAAGAGCTGATGCAAACCATCGCGAACAGGGGCACATTACACGGCATCGCCGAAATACCGGAGAGTGTCCAAAAAGTGTTTGTAACGGCGCACGATATCTCGCCGGAGTACCATATTCGTATGCAAAGCGCCTTTCAGGATTCCACCGACAACGCGGTATCAAAAACGGTTAACTTCGCGCAGTCTGCCACCAAGGAAGATGTGCGCGCCGCTTACGACCTTGCCTATCAGCTGGGGCTCAAAGGCGTCACGATTTATCGCGATGGCAGCCGTCAAGGCCAGGTGCTGAGCGTCGGTGAAAAGCAGCAGGACGAGCCGATCGAAGAAGAAGTTGATGAAAATGCCGTTTTGGCACCGCGTGAGCGCCCCGAAATCACAAAGGGCATCACACAAAAAATAAAAATCGGCTGCGGCAATTTGTATGTGACGGTTAACTACGATAACGAGGGCATTTGTGAGGTGTTTACCAACGTCGGGCGAGCGGGCGGATGTCCGTCTCAGTCTGAGGCGACGAGCCGTCTTGTTTCTATGGCGCTGCGTTCCGGCGTTGATGTCGACAGCATTATCGAGCAGCTGCGCGGCATTCGCTGCCATTCCACGCTGCGCCAGAAGGGCCTCAAAGTGCTGTCGTGTCCGGATGCGATCGGCCGCGTACTGGAACGCGTTGTTGAATTGAGGGACATTGAAGCGCAAGCGGCACAGCCCAAACTTGTCAGCGCGGGCCATGCGCATGAAAGCGCAACTCAGCCCAAAAGCAGCAGCGCAGGCAAATGTCCCGAATGCGCCTCACAGATGGAGCACGAAGGCGGCTGTGTGGTCTGCCGCTCTTGCGGATACTCGAAATGCGGCTGATATTTAAAATTTACGTTGTGCGCTATTCGATTTTCATATATAATTTTTGTTGAAAGTTACGTTTTGATGGAACAAAACGTGCCTGGCCTGCGTCATATTGGTGAAAACGTGGTTTAAGGATGTGGTGGGGGATGGATTGCAGGATTGCACAAGAGAATATCGATTTATTTGTTGACGGTTTTTTAAACGAGAAAGACCGTGAACGGCTATTGAAGCACGCCGCAACATGTGCCGTGTGTCAAAAGGCAATTGATGATGCAGTCCGCCTGAAAAACGCGCTTGCGTCTCTTCCCGAGATAGAGCCGCCAAAGGGGCTTGCCATGTCTGCGATAAAAAAAGCAAAAAGCAAAAAACCGTTGTTTATGTATGTGTCTGCCGCCACAGCTGCCGTTGCTGCCGTGGTTGCACTCGTTGTGATATTTACGCCGGGCATCGGCATGAAGGACGCCACCAGGTCAGCCGGCGGAGCGGAGTCGGGCGTGGCAGCAGCCAAAGACGAATCACCCGCGGCGCAAATGGCACCCGCCGAAGAGGAGCAGCTTTTCTCTATGGAAGCAGCAGATGAAGACGGGAACGGAGCGACGGAAGACTTGTGGCCGGCAGCTCCGGAAGAATCCGTTGAGGCCTCAATCAAAGATATGGGCGCCTACATTTACGCAACCGAGGGCGATTTTGTTACAGCCGAGCAGAGCAGCTATTACAGACCTGAGGTATTGCCGCAGGGCGCTGTACTGTCGAGCATATCGATGGATGAAGAATCCTTCGTGTTCTCGTACATGCTGGCTGACGGAAACGGGATGACGTTTGCCTGGCTCGACGCGCTGGATGACAACGGCCTTAACGACTGGCTTGAGAAAACGTACGGTGATTTGTCAGCGCTCAACTATGACGGCACCCATTACCTGTATGCAGGTGAGGGCAACACGGCTGTATATTGGGAACAGGACGGCAATGCGTTTCATGCCACCGTGCCCGCGTCTTGGACAGCGCAGGATATCGCGACATACTGCAAAGCGGAGTTTGTTGAAGTGCAGGAGCCGGACGAGCGGCAATAGATGGATTAAATAAAGAGGTATTGAAACAGGAAGTTCGCGCTTCCTGTTTTTTTGTTGGCCCGGTTTGAGCGGAACGCGTTAAGCAAAGAACGTAGGAAGCGACCTCTGCTTATGCCCCGGATGTGAAACATAATTCCGTCTCATCGTAAGGGATCGACACAGAGGTCGATCCCTACGGTCCGATAAATAATGTTATTTTTCAAGTGAACGAGGGAGGCAAGGGCGCATGCAATAGTCTATTGGCATTATGAAAATAGCAGTTTGCTCGAATATTGGCTCCCTCTTAGGGGCTGTCGCCGATAGGCGACTGGAGGAGGAAAACAATATATCAGGATGCTGTTCATTAAAAACGACAAGTGTAGGGAACGACCTCCGCTTGTGCCCCGAATGGGGTATGTCGTTCCGGGTGACATGACATACCCCTCCGGGGTATAGGTATCTCTTTTATGGATTTTTTTGGTTGAGGAAAATGAATTGGTATTGAATACTAAAAATGAGTCCTGTTGGCGGCGCTTGCCGCGATGCTCTGTGTTTTTGCATATATGGGAAAAGGGTGACCACACGCCTCCGGGGTACAGGTATCTCTATTTTTTATTTTGTGAGTACGTGCATTTATTCAGCCGGTATGCTTTCCTCGGCCTGCACCTTTTTCGGCGGCAAAAGCAGCAGCATCGATGTGCGCTTCTGATAAGCGTCGTAACCCTGCTTTGTGTCACTCAGCCGGTTCTCCATCATCGGTATGCTGATCATCACGAACAGCAGCGTCATCAGCACAGGCGCTATTGCCGTCCACCACAACGTGCCGTGCGCACCCAGCTGTATCAGCCACACGCCCCACCACAGCGACACCTCGCCGAGATAATTCGGATGACGGGAGTATTTCCACAGCCCCGTTTCAATGCTTTTGCCGCTGTCCGCATTTTCTTTTCTGAAGTTAAGCATCTGCCCGTCCGAAAAAATCTGCAGCGTCACCGCCCCGAGGCAGACGATGAACCCGAGCATCGAAATTGACCCGATGGTATCCGATTCGGAAACCGCGCAGAAGTAAGCAGGCAGCATGTTTACAAATACGAAAAGCGTTGGCATCATATTGATGCCGAAAAAGTTGGTCAGCAGCCAAAGCTTTGGGTTCTTGTCACGCAGCATTGTGTAACGCCAGTCTTGATGCGTCATGCCGCGCCAGCCGACAGCCCAGTTCAGCGTGAGGCGCACGCCCCACACCGTGAACACTGCAATGTAGAGCATGTCGACAGCGTCTACAGATTGCGTTTCAATAAGGAAGCAGACGAAAAGCACCAGCGGCGCAACGCTCCAGTAAGGGTCGTAAAGGCTCGCGTTTTTGAAAACGAGCCCCACAGCCCACACCACCACCGTGGCAGCAGCATCCGCAATTAAATATGCGAATATGCCCTTGAACGGCAGCAGGGCAAAAATAAGCAGCCCCGTAAAAAACGCGGCTGTGTAAACGAACAGCACAATCAGCAATGATAGGCCTTTGGATAATGTCATCGTATAATACCTCTCATTTACGTATGTATATTTGGTATTATACAACAAAACAGTGCCTGCGAAAAAGGCGCCTGCTACTTTTTATTACCGCCCATCATATTGCCCATCATGTTCATTATATTCATCATGCTGCCTATGTTACCCATACCGCCCATGTTGCCCGTGCCGCTCGCTTGGCCGGTGTTTTTGGGGCCGGCGGTGTTGCCGCCCATGCCGCCCATGAATTTGAACATGTCTTCGGGCTTAAAGCTGCCCATGTTGCCCATCATGCGCATCATGTTTTGCATGTTGCGAAACTTGCCTTGTTCCTCCGGCGGCATAAACATAGAAAGGGCTTCAAACATTTGCTCGGGAGACGATGTGTTCATATTTCTCAGCTTCTCCATTCTGCGCGTCATGCGCTCAAAGCTTTCCTGCATACGCGCGGACTGGGAAAGCCCCTGCATCATGCTTCTCGTATCGTTCCCTGCGTATTGAGACAGCACATCAAGCAAAGACTGCTGACGCGACAGACGCGAGAACGAATTAAGCCCGGTGCCGCTGCGGCTCGGGGGTGACATATTCGGATGGCGGCGGTATTCCTCCGACATCGTGTGCGCGCTGAAAATACTGCGGATGGCCTCTTTATCACCGGCGCTGACATACGGCTCGATACGCCTGAGCATTTCAAATGTGGATTCGCGGTTTAAGCCATCCTTCATTGTCATGGCGAGTAAAAAGCTGAGTTCAGGCGAAAACGACGCGTGGCTCAATATATCCCCATAGCCCATCTGGCGTGCGGGAGGGGACTGTGCTTGTGCGGAGCGCATCGGCTGGCGCTGCGGCCGCCGCGGTGCCGGACGTGAGCCGAAAGGGAACCTTGGCATGGAAATCTCTCCTTCAATACTGATCTACAATTCATCGTATGTTCGGTGCCTTAAGTTCGTGCACTTTGGCGGCTGCAGCGAATATATATGTAATGACCGTCCGTTTGCTTCGCGGCGGGAACACAAAAAGGGAGGGAAATGTATGCCGAAGAAGGACCTGCGGCAGATGAAGAAAGAAAAGATGCGGTGCAGCCAGGAAGAGCTTAAGGAAACGGCGCAGAAGCTCAATATAGATGCGAGCGGCATTGAGGAGGAGAACGTCAGGAATATTGAGGATACGATAGCGCAGTATGAGAACAAAAGCGAAGGCGAGCTGATGAGCGACCTCGAGCGCATGATTTCTCAGGGGCGCAAGGACGGTTCGTTTACCGACGATATGCTCGATGGGTTCATACAAAACGTGGCACCGATGCTGGATGCCGAGCAGCGAAAAAAGCTCGAAGGCCTTGCGCAGATGATTAAGATGAACAAGATTTAAAAAGCAGATAAGTTACATACTGTATGAACTCATTTGAATTTCGTGGGCACTGGATTCAGTCATACGGTCGATGGCATTTTTTATACTATCAAAAAGCCTTGTCTTAACTGTATGGCTGATTTTCTGCATGCAAATTTTACAGGTTAATATCAGAGCATACCAACAACAACTCTCTTTTTGATATGCA
The DNA here is from genome assembly GCA_023436525.1 of Bacillota bacterium. Classification (GTDB taxonomy): domain Bacteria; phylum Bacillota; class Clostridia; order Christensenellales; family SZUA-584; genus SZUA-584. The sequence continues at coordinate 6,505 of JAEZIW010000150.1, forward strand.
TTAATTATAATGAGCGAATCAAGAAGCTTTAAGATAAAGACCGATCCTTTTTGATTCTTAATCATTGTGACTGCCAGAGTTGACTGCTGCATTGACGTATTGAGTTTAACGTGCACAGAGCGCGGATCATAGAATAGATAGTGTGTTTTCTTCAGGCCGTATGGTATAATGCAAAAAGATTACGGAGAGGATTGTTGTATGAGCAGAACAGTCGTACTGACGGGCGGCGGCACAGCCGGCCATGTAACGCCGAATCTGGCGATTATTCCAAAACTGAAAGAGATGGGTTTTCATATTGAATACATAGGCACAAAAAAAGGCATGGAGCACGAGATTATCGGCAAAACGGAGCTGCCGTATCACGTCATCAGCGCGGGCAAGCTGCGGCGCTATTTCAGCCTCAAGAACTTTACCGACCCCGCAAAGATATTTGCGGGATACATGCAGGCCAAACGTATACTCAAAAAACTGCAGCCGTCTGTAGTGTTTTCCAAGGGCGGCTTTGTCAGCGTGCCCGTCGTGTTTGCGGCGAACAAGCTCGGCATACCCGTGGTACTGCACGAATCAGATTATACGCCGGGGCTCGCGAACCGGCTTTGCATACCGCGCGCGAATAAAATCTGCGTGGCGTTTTCGTCGGCACTCAAGAGCATACCACAGGGCAAGGGTGTATATACCGGCCTGCCGATCAGAGAATCGCTGCTGCGCGGCAGCCGAGAAGCGGGCTTGAAGCTTTGCGGCTTTTCCGGCAGAAAACCGGTGCTGTTGGTAATGGGCGGCAGCCTCGGTGCGCAGGCGGTTAACGAGGTGCTCGACAGCATCATGAAAGATTTAACGAAGACGTTTGATGTGATACATATACGCGGCAAGGAGAACAGGATCAGCGGTTTTCTGCCCGTTGGGTACGAACAGTTTGGCTACGTCGACAGCGAGCTGCCGGATCTCTATGCGGCGTCGGACATCATGCTATCGCGCGCCGGTGCAACAGCCGTTTTTGAGATACTCGCGCTTGCGCTGCCTGCGCTGCTGGTTCCTTTAAGCAAAGCGTCGAGCCGGGGCGATCAGGAACTGAACGCGCGATACTTTAAGGAACAGGGCTTTTCGCACGTGCTGCCGCAGGAGGATATGAACGCAGAAACGCTCATGAACGCGATCACAGACCTTTACAAGAACGCCGATAAGCTAAAGAAACGAATGAAACAGGAACACGCCGCCGATGCGGCGGACACCGTTGCGAGGATAATTGCCGATGCCGCAAAATGACGCGCTTTTGCCGCTGGTCAAGCGTTACCTGACCGAAGCGGGCGATAAAGCCAAACAAACGATGGATGCGATTTTGGCGCTTCCGAATGCGCCGCGCCGTATATTCGGCATGATAAACAGCAACGAACAGCGTGCGGCCTTAAGAACGCTCACGGATATCGCAAAGAAGAAGATAGGAAAAGACGCGCTGGAAGAGCTGGTGGTTCGCGATGCGGACATGCTGCTCTCACTGGACGACGACAAGGCGAGAAAGAGCGCGTGCAAGCTGATCGGTCTTGTCGCGCCCGATTTATGTTCGGACAAGCTTTTTGCCGCACTGAAAAGTGAGCAGACACGTTTCGTACGCCCGTCCATCATATTGGCTCTGGGCAACACGAAAAACCCAATGCACTATCTGAAAAACTATATTGTGGAGCCCGGCGATGATAAGCACGTGCAGGCTGAGCGCGATGCGCTGAAGAAGGCCACGGGAAAGGCGGCTGTGCAGCAGCAAGCCCCGCTGCGGCTGCGGCTGCCCGAATGGTGCACAATAACCTCACTCAAGCAAGATGCGCTTGCGGCAGAGCTGCAAGCCAAGGGCATACAGCATCGTCCGTCGCGGTTAAAATATGCCTTCGATGTGCCGACGGCAAGCACCAAGAATCTGCGCTGTTTCGAAGACGCACTGATCGATGTGGGGGAAGAAAGCGATTTCAGCTCTGCGGCCCAAAAGCTTGATGCCATGGGCTGTAAGGGGTATTTTTATCGCATTGAAGCAGGGGCGGTGAAGCCGGAAAAACGGCGGGAAGCCATCACCAAGGTGAGTGCGGGTCTTGCGGCGTATGGGTATACGGATAATCCGTCGGCCTATGCGTTTGAGCTGCGCTTGCTCAGGGGTCATCTGTATTTGAAGCTGGACGACCATCGTTTTGACTACCGTAAGGAATCGATTGCGGCAAGCATCAATCCGGTGACGGCTGCGGGTATTATGCGGCTCTGTGAGCCGTACATGAAGCCGGATGCCGATGTGCTCGACCCGTTTTGCGGCAGCGGCACCATGCTGATTGAACGCGCCTTTTTAAAAAGCGCGGCTTCGCTTGTGGGTGTGGATATTTCGCAGCAGGCTCTCAAGGCTGCCATAGCGAACCGGCGTGCGAGCGGGCTGCGCATCGCGCTGATACACGGCGACATTTTAGGCTATGGTGCGGCACGGTATGATGAGATAGTTACGAACATGCCTTTTGGCATTCGGGTATCGGGTCATACATCCAATTTGAAGCTGTATGCGGGGTTTGCGGACAAGCTATTAACGCTGCTTAAAGATGGGGGGAATGCGTTTTTGCTGACACAGGAAAAGAAGCTGCTGCGAGACGAAATTTCCAAGCGGCCGGCTTTGAGCATTATAAAAGAAGAGAACTTCGAATCGGGCGGGTTGTGCCCGACGCTGTTTATCGTGCAGAAGACAAATTGACATAAAATTCAGAAAACCCTTCTCCCTGAGGAGAAGGTGGTGCGCAGCACCGGATGAGGTATCATAAGTTCGCACGAACACCTCATCAGTCGCCTGGCGGCGACAGCTTCCCCTCGAAGGGGAAGCCATTAATTCGAAAAGGAGTGGACGCATGAGCGATTTTGTCACCTTCGGAGAAATACTGATCGATTTTACGCCGTCGGGGGAGCAAGGCGGACAGAAACTGTTTATGCAAAACGCGGGCGGCGCGGTGGCCAATGTGGCTGTGGCGGTGAAAAGCTTCGGGTGCAGCGCGGCGTACCTTGGCATGGCGGGCAGCGACGCGTTCGGGCATTATCTCAAAGCCGTGATGGATAACAAGGGCGTGGATACAGCGGGGCTGGTGCTGTCGGAAACGTATCCGACCACACTGGCGTTTGTGCATCTGTTTGAAAACGGAGAGCGGGATTTTTCGTTTTACCGCAAAAACTGCGCCGATATTATGTTCTCGGCTGATATGGTCGATAAAAATGTGATACACCGTGCGCGCATCTTTCATTTCGGCTCACTCTCATTGACCAGTGAGCCGGCACGAAGCGCCACCTGGGAAATGCTGCGAATCGCCAAAGAGTCAGGCGTCACGGTTTCGTATGACCCGAACTACCGCGCACCGCTTTGGGACAGCGAAGCTGAGGCCAGAGAGCTGATGCTCAAAGGGCTGGAATACGCGGATATCGTCAAGATATCCGACAATGAAGTGGATTTGATGTTTGGCAAGATGCCGTACGAAGAGGCGGCGCGGATGCTTGTTGAGCGCGGCGCGCAGCTTGCGTTTGTGACGATGGGCAGTGAGGGCGCGGTATTCGCGTGCGCCAAGGGAACGGGCAAAGCAGCGGCGTTTGCCGCCAAGGCGGTGGATGCGACGGGCGCGGGAGACTGCTTTACGGGCGGGGTGCTCTCGCAGTTTTTACAGAGCGGGAAAGCACCGGAGGAGCTTAGCTTGGAGGATGTGCGCCGGTTTGCCGAGTTTGGCTGCGCGGCGGCCTCCGTGTGCGTTGAGGGTAAGGGCGGTATACCGTCGATTCCCTCGGCAGAGCAGGTTGAACAAAGGCTCGTCCGTTAGCAACGGAAGCCTTTTTTATATAAGCCCACACAGTAGGTTATACTTTTCGCCCCTTGGGGCGATGAGCCGCAATTCTTACGGCTGAAAGTCAATTTGGGCTGATGCACAGCCGCGGCGTTGACAAGACGCGGCGCAGCATTTAATATTTATTAAAGTCTATTATTTTGCTGAAAGGCGGTTTACTATATGCGGGTTTCACAAATTCAGGAGGGGTTGACGTTTGATGACGTGCTGCTCATACCGCAGAAAAGCATGCTCGTTCCGTCAGAGATTACGGTAAAAACGCGGCTGACCAAAACGGTCAGCCTGAATATCCCGATTATGAGCGCGGCGATGGACACGGTCACAGAGGCGCGTCTCGCGATCGCGCTGGCCAGAGAAGGCGGCGTGGGCATCATCCACAAAAACATGACCATTGAGGAGCAAGCCTCGGATGTGGACAAGGTGAAACGAAGCGAACATGGCGTGATTACCGATCCGTTCTCACTGTCTCCCGACCATCTCATTTCCGACGCGAACGCGCTGATGGAGCGGTACCGTATCTCGGGTGTTCCGATCACCAAGGACGGCAAACTCGTCGGTATTTTAACCAACAGAGATCTGCGTTTTGAAACCGATTATTCAAGAAAAATTCATGAAGTCATGACATCGAAAAATCTCGTGACGGCATCTATCGGCACCACACTTGCCGAAGCACAGGAACTGCTCGGACGGCATAAAATCGAAAAACTGCCGCTCGTTGATAAAGACGGTATGCTCAAAGGCCTCATCACCATCAAAGACATTGAAAAGGCCATACAATACCCCAGCAGCGCAAAGGACTCCAACGGGCGGCTGCTTGCGGGTGCGGCGCTCGGCGCAACGGGCGATTTGCTGGAGCGTGCGGCGGAGCTGGTTAAGGCCAAGGTGGATATCGTGACGGTGGACTCGGCCCACGGCCACTCCAAAAACGTGCTGGACGCGGTGGAAAAGCTGAAAAGCCATTTCCCCGGTTTGCAGGTGATAGCGGGCAATGTGGCGACGGCGCAGGGCACCGAAGACCTGATCAAGGCGGGTGCCGACTGTGTGAAGGTGGGTATGGGCCCCGGCTCCATCTGCACCACGCGTGTGATTGCAGGCATCGGTGTGCCGCAGTTTACGGCGGTGCTGGCATGTGCGGAAGCGGCCGGGAAATATGACATCCCCGTCATCGCCGACGGCGGCATCAAATTCTCGGGTGACATCACCAAAGCGCTTGCGGCGGGTGCGCATGCCGTGATGATCGGCAGCCTGTTTGCGGGTACGGAAGAGAGCCCCGGAGACACGGAAATCTATCAGGGCCGCAGCTTCAAGGTATACCGCGGCATGGGGTCTCTCGCGGCGATGCAGAAGGGCAGCAAAGACAGGTATTTTCAAGAGAAGTCCGACAAACTGGTGCCCGAGGGTGTGGAAGGACGTGTGCCGTTTAAGGGGCCGCTCAGCGACACAGTGTTCCAGATGGTCGGCGGGCTGAAATCGGGCATGGGCTATTGCGGCGCGGGCACGCTCGAAGAGCTGCGTGACAAGGCCCAGTTTGTCAAGATCACAGGCGCGGGGCTCACAGAGAATCACCCGCACGACATATACATCACAAAAGAAGCGCCAAATTATACAGGAAGGTCTTAAAGACGCGTGAGAGAAACAATCATAGTTTTGGATTTTGGTGGACAGTACAATCAGCTGATAGCACGACGTGTGCGCGATTTGCGTGTGTACGCAGAGATATTGCCGTATGACGCGCCGCTCGAAAGAATACTCGACTATCAGCCGATCGGTATAATATTCACGGGCGGCCCCAGCAGTGTGACGGACGAGGGCGCTCCGATGTGCGACAAACGCCTTTTCAGTGCAAACATACCCATTTTGGGTATCTGCTACGGCGCTCAGTTGATGGGCGTGATGCTGGGCGGCAGCGTGAAACGCGCCGAGAACCGCGAATACGGCAAAACGGATATCCGTTATAACACGCAAAGCCCGCTGTTTAAAGGGCTTGACGAAGATTCCGTATGCTGGATGAGCCACACCTATTATGTGGACAATGCGCCGGAAGGGTTTGATATCGTGGCAACCACGGGCAGCTGTGCCGTTGCGGCATACAGCCATGCGCAGCGCGGGCTGTACGGTGTGCAGTTTCACCCCGAGGTGGTGCACACACGGTTCGGCAACGAGATACTTCGCAACTTCTTGTATGAAGTGTGTCATGCCAGCGGCGGCTGGACGATGGAGAATTATGTGGACACAGCCGTGGCAGACATTCAGCGGCGCGTGGGAGACGGGCGCGTGCTGCTCGGGCTCTCGGGCGGTGTGGATTCGTCGGTGGCGGCGGTGCTGCTCGATAAAGCGGTCGGCAAACGGCTGACCTGCATATTCGTGGATCACGGCCTTTTAAGAAAAGACGAAGCCAGGCAGGTGGAAGAGGTATTCAAGGGCGCATACGACATGAACCTCGTGTGCGTGGATGCGTCGGAACGCTTTTTATCAAAGCTCGCGGGTGTAACAGAGCCGGAGAAAAAGCGTAAAATCATCGGCGAAGAGTTTATCCGTGTGTTTGAGGAAGAGGCTGCCAAAATCGGCAAGGTGGATTTCCTTGCGCAGGGCACAATATATCCCGATGTGATTGAATCGGGCAAGGGGCATGCGGCGGTTATTAAGAGCCATCATAACGTGGGCGGGCTGCCCGACGCGGTGGATTTTGAAGAAATTGTAGAACCCTTGCGTGAGCTGTTTAAAGACGAAGTACGCGCGCTCGGCGAGGCGCTGGGGATGCCACATCATATCGTTTGGCGGCAGCCGTTCCCGGGGCCGGGGCTTGCGATACGCATCATCGGCGATGTGACCGAAGAAAAGGTGCACACATTGCAGCTGGCCGACGCGATATTCCGCGAGGAGATTGCCATCGCGGGGCTGGACTTAGAAATCTGGCAGTACTTCGCGGTATTAACCGATATGCGCAGCGTGGGTGTGATGGGCGACGAGAGAACGTATGACCATACGATTGCGCTTCGGGCGGTGACAAGCGTGGACGGCATGACAGCGGACTGGGCGCGGATACCTTATGACGTGATGGAGAAGATCAGCAACCGCATCATCAATGAGGTTAAGGGCGTAAACAGGATTTGCTATGATATCACGAGCAAGCCGCCCGCGACGATTGAGTGGGAATAAGAACCGGAAACCAGAAAAGCCTCATGAATGACTGGGTTTTTTAGAGTTTCAGGCTCCTGTGATACTGTTTAGATACTATAACGTCAAAATGTTTATCGGAGAGTAATTCCATAACAGACATGATAATGTCCGGCGAAACAACAAGTTTGTTTTGCCGGACACTATTTATTTTTGTTCTTTTTGTTCGTTTGGCATCAAGCTCAGCTTCATTTCAGACATTTTCTTAAAAGACCGTGAAGAACGCGACGCAAGGCGCAATATGCGCCGTATTGTCAGAAAGCGAGATGAGCGCGAACGGTGATCTATATCTATTTCAGAATACGCACAATTCTACATATTGGTTTATATTGTTATGAACGTGCCAAATGCTGTAACAGAGAATGCCGAGCTGTCGCTGATAAACAATAAAGTGTGATACATCTATGTCCAGAAATCAATTTTCCGTGGACTTTTACCTTGTCGTTGACAGAAATAATGGTATATAGTACTATAAAATAAATATATATAAAAATTATGTAAGCATAACTTTAATTTGATATTTGCAAAGCTTAAGTTTATGGTTACAGTACTCAGGAAACCCCACTGAAGTAAATACTCATTTACAGATAAAACTACCAAGATATTGCTAAAATAATAAAATTAAGTTGTTTTTTATTGTGAGGGGGGGGTGAGCATCTTGGATGTTGTAAATTGGATTCATATTTCGGACTTGCATTTTGGATATAGCGAAGGAGTGGCTACAAGAATATTTCATGATGAGGCCGCTGATTATTTGTGTGAATATTTTAAGTCAGTTAAGCAAACTCCTGAGTATTTATTTATTACTGGGGATATTATATTTCCTAAAAATAACAAACGTAAGATTACAGAACATTATGAAAATGCAAAAATATTTGTTTTAGAAATAATTCAGAAGCTTGGCATATCACCAAAAAATGTGTTCATAGTGCCGGGCAATCACGATGTATCTGGTGAGGGCTTGCGTTTTAAAACTGCACAGCATATTAGGGCCGTAGGGAACTATGATTTTGTTAGAGGCGAAGTTTCACCTTCTCTAAATAATGAGTGGAAGAATCTTAAACCTCGGAAACAATTTATTGATTTTTATAAAGACATACGCGGCGAGGCTTTTCACTGTGGTCATTTCTTGTTTTCTGAAAAGTATGTTGATATATTGTGTTTAGATACTTCATTATTATCAATAGGTTCAAAGGAAGATAACAACAACTTATTTATTGGCTCGAACAAAGTGATGGATGTATTGGAGCATACAGAAAAAGAAAAACCAAAGATTGTATTAGCACATCATCCACTGTCTTTTATGAAAAGAATGGAACATTCAAACTTAGTACGGATGTTTGTGAAACGGAATGTGTTTGCTTATTTCTATGGACATGCTCATTCATTAGGGCTTGAATTACCAACTGTACTTGGTAATCCAGATGTGCCAAGTAGTATTGATGCAATTTGTTGCCCAACACATATTAATAAAAGTGCCCCATATGGGATGGCAACAGTTATTGGTTTAGTTACCGGCAATTATGACATTAGCAAAGAACACGGCGTTGCTACATATCATATATGGTCTATCGGAAGTACTCCTGTAAAGCCAGAGCTGATCGATGTGCCACTCTGTAAAAAGAATAAAAATGAAATCGAAATTTTAGAAAAAACTAAAGAGAAAATTATAAATACAATTGAAAGCAATTTTGAAAATGCTCCGTATAGCTTAACTGAAAAAGTTAGCAATTTATTCAAAGAAGGTATGGCGCAATTATCGGAGTTAGCAAAAAAACAATTGCAAAGTCTAAAAGCAGAAATTCTTATTACTGTCAATACACCTATGGGTGATACAAGCGGTGGAAGAGCTGTTGAAGAAATTGAAGTTGGCGGAGGAAATCAAACCGATTCGGAAAATCTTACGTCTGTTGAAAAACAATTGCGAATTATTAAAGAAAAAAATCTGTAGTATTGGAGAATAGACATGAGTAAAGCATATACCGATAGCAAAGATATAAAAAAGTTCTATTATGAATCTACTGAAACATTAGCAAGAATATATAATAAATATTCATTTGAAAACAATCATATTATTCAGTTATCTAAGTTAAGACGAGAGAATTTTGATTTGGAAGGTATTGGAGGAGTACCATTATCATTAAGTGATGATGACAATTATTTATATATAGATAATACAGATGCTCACTCCCTAATTGTAGGTCCAACTGGCTCAAAAAAAAGCCGCTTGATTGCTATGCCAACAGTAAAAATACTTGGAGCTGCAAAAGAATCAATGATTATTTCTGATCCCAAAGCAGAAATATATGGCCGGACAGCAAATGAGTTAATCAAAATAGGATATAAAGTAGTAGTTCTCAATTTGCGATCGCCGGATAATGGTGAAGGTTGGAATCCGCTTGAAGTTCCATATAAATATTTTTGTGAGGGAAATTTAGACAAAGCTTATGAATTTACAAATGATATAGCAGTAAATTTAACAAGGACTGAAGCCTCTGTTAAAGATCCGTTTTGGGATAATAGCGCTGGCTCTCTCTTTTTTGGATTGTCGGTACTTTTATTCAAATATTGTGCAGATTTTAACTATCCAAAGGATGTTGTTAATATTGGTAACGTTATAAATTTAAGAAATATAATGCTATCAAAAGGCAATCCCACATTACAGAATCAGCCACTGTGGCAATATGCCAAAACTGACAATTTTATATCATCTTCATTAATTGGAACTATTGCAGCACCAAATGACACCAGAGCTTCAATACTTAGTGTTTTTGATCAGAAAATGAGAATATTTTCAATACAACCTAATTTAGTGAATATGTTGTCTGATAATACGATAAGTCTTGATGATGTTGATGAACAACCTACGGCGATATATTTGATTCTACCAGATGAAAAAACTAGTTATCATAATTTAATTTCTTTATTTATAAAACAAAGTTACGAATATCTAATTGATAAAGCGCAAAGAAACATTGGAAGACAGGGCTATAAAGTCGGACGGATGAAGATCAGAGTAAACTATATTTTAGATGAGTTTTCATCTTTACCAACAATTAGTGATTTTCCTGCAATGATTACTGCTGCAAGAAGCCGGAATATTAGATTTAATCTATTTATACAGAGTAAACATCAGTTGATTTTGCGATATGCCGAAGAAGCAGAGACTATACTATCCAATTGTAACAATTGGATTTTCCTAACAAGTCGTGAATTGAAGTTTTTACAAG
>JAEZIW010000062.1 GCA_023436525.1 Bacillota bacterium
TCATAGCTCACCTCATTCTTCTTTGGTCCGCTTATGCCATGACTATAGGCATTAAGAAGAGCAAAAATCAAGCGTCGGCGGTTCATTCGGCAAAAATACAAAAAAGTCGACGATAGCCGTCAAAAAAGAAAAGCACGGCTGAACCGCACCTGAATAAAATATCCGTGTCATTTCGTGTGAGCGATAACGTCGCCGAGATTGCTGTCATACCGAGCGAAGAGAAACGGAGTCGACTACGCAGTGGAATGGTATCCCATGTATAAAGCGTTCTGCCATGGGATGTTTCGACAAGCTCAACATGACAACTTCGTTGTCAGCTTAGTCGTCGCAATCTGTCATACAGAGCGGAGCGATAGCGTCGTCGAGATTGCTGTCATACCGAGCGAAGTGAAACGGAGTCGACTACGCAGTGGAATGGTATCCCATGTATAAAGCGTTTTGCCATGGGATGTTTCGACAAGCTCAACATGACAACTTCGTTGTCCGCTCTAGGCTCCTTTTGAAAGGAGCTGTCAGCGAAGCTGACTGAGGATTGAGGAAAGACGCATCTGTTGCGATAGCCGCAATCCTCCGTCACGCTGGCGCGTGCCACCTCCTTTAATAAAGGAGGCTCACCGGCAACCTGCTTTTATTTCGAATGAGTGGCAAACGGACACTAATTTATTTCAACGTAAACGGCAGTTGGTTCTCGGTGTTGCGGTGCGCGAATATCACGCCGTCCAGAGACTTTAAGTTATACACAACCGACCATTGCAGCTTATCTTCATCACCATCACGTATGCCGATTTGTGCAAGCAGATCGACGGCTTGTTTTTCGGTCAGCTTCCCGCCATTTTGTTCAATGGCTTGCACCACCGCATCATATCGGTCGAACTCGGTGAAGCCTTCGCCGATATTGAGCCCGCTGTACGCCACAAAATTTGAAGCGACCTGATAGTCTTTCGTCGGCATAACGGTTTGCAGCTGCCCATCCCAGTATTCAACAATCACCGATTTGCCGGTGGCATCGGCGATGAGGTAATGGCAGTCGACATCGGCGGAGAAATAGATATTATACTGCTTCAGCAACTCAACCGCCTCGTCTACGGTTGCGGCCTTATCCAACACAAGGCGAATCGCCGTGGTGGTGTTCAGCGTGACTTTGCTTGAGTCGCTTTGATAATGAACTTCGGGGACGGCGAGCAGCGCCATCGCAACGCCTTTTTCGTTGATACCGTCGAAAGGCAGATACGGCGCGGCCAAAGTTAAATACGTGTTGAAGCCCTCGGGCAGATAATCCTTATCGTAGCCCGCGAACGTTAAGTTTACGGTGGAAACGGAGGCGTAGCCATTGTCCGGCGTTGTTTTCACCTGCAATGAGGGGGTGTAGTCAAAATCAAAGTTGCGGCCGAATATAACCTCGCCTTTTTCGTTATGCGTCACAAACGCGGTGCAGCCGTCGCCGGTGACCCCAAGATCAATCGGCAGGCCTTTCAACAACCGCTTGGTAACGAACGCTTCGATGTCGCTGTCTTCCTTGGCGCCGACCTTCAGGAACTCATCAAAGCCGTAATCGCCGATATATGTCATGGTGTACAGCGGGTGCTCGTCCACTTTTTTTAGTGAAGAGAGGCTGCGAAGCTCGTTAAAAAACATTGCAAATGCCGCAAAGACGGCAACGACCCCAAAACAGCCGACTATGATGGCGATTCTTGAAATGATTCTTTTCATGTTAACCTCTGCAATATGGAGAATATTTGTAGTATAACAGAAAGCACAAAAAAGCAAAATACTATTCGCCGAGCCGAACGCAGGCGGCGTTGTGGAAAAGCGTTTGAAAGTTACTGTATTCGCACAGATTCTTCGCTCGCGCCGCTCACTCAGAATGACCGGATAAGTTGCTTTGCATAGCGATGATAATAAAAAATCCTCTTCGCGCAGGCAAAGAGGATTTGATTGCGTATATGATCGAATCAGGTGCTTTTCATATCACTGGCGACAATAAAATTGGTGGCTGAAGATGAATATATCCACTTTAAAAGCGCAAAAGTGGATATCTGATAAATAGCTTCATAAGGTTATTTCAAACAAGGTTGACAATAAAAAAATCCTCTTCACCTTGGCAAAGAGGATTTGATCGTGTATTTGATGGATTCTTATTCCTTAACTTCCGGCTCCGGTTTTGCGTCTTCGGCCTTGGTCAGCGCCGCCTGCTTATCGAGCTCGCGCTGCTTATCCTTGCCGAGGTATTCGGGCAGCTCCATGCCGGCCATGTCAAACAGCTCGTTCATCGGCGGGAGGCTCTTCATCAGGCCGGAGAGAAAATTCGCCGTGGACGATTCGCCCTTGCCGTTGCCGCTGTCCCATACGGTCACCTTGTCGATCTTCAGGTTCTTGATGGCTTCCACCTGCACCTTAACGATCTCTTCCATCTTATCGGCAATCATCATGCGCACAGCTGCGTTGGCATCGCCCGCCGCCGCATCAATGATTTGCTTGAAGCCTTCGGCTTGCTTGGTCAGCACCTCGTTGATACCATTGGCCTGTGCCTGCATTCTGGCAAATATCGCGTCTGCTTCACCCTTTGCCATTCTTCTTTGACGTTCGGCTTCGGCTTCGGCATCAATCTCGGCCTTCCGCTTGGCGATTTCGGCCTGAACAATGATGTCCGCTTCTTTAGATGCCTGTTCGCGGCTGGCTCTTTGGCGTTCGGCTTCTTCTTCTGCCGCATACGCTTCCTGCAGCGCCTTGGCTGTCTGCACCTTTTCGGCGGCGGTTGCGCGCCTTAACGCCTCGGCTTCTCTTTCTCTGCGCAGCGCGTCCGAATTCGCGACGGTAATTTTCGCGGTGTTTTCACCCTCTATGGCTTCGGAGTTGGCCTGAGCCACGTTGATTCTCTCATCCTTTTGAGCCATCGCTTCGCCGATGGAGCCGTCTCTGTTTTTCTCGGCCACGCTCTTTCTCGCGTCGTTGATGGCTTTGGCGGCGGCTTCTTTACCGAGCGCTTGAATATAACCCGATTCGTCGTTGATGTCCGTCACGTTCACGTTAATCAGACGCAGACCGATTTTCTTCAATTCAGTTTCCACATTGCGCGAGACTTCTTCAAGGAAGAGGTCTCTGTCGGTGTTGATCTCCTCAATGTCCATCGTGGCGACAACGAGACGCAGCTGACCGAATATGATATCCTTGGCGAGCTCTTCAATCTCATCAAGCCCAAGGCCCAGCAGACGCTCGGCGGCGTTTTGCATCACGCCGGTTTCGGTGGAAATACCAACCGTGAAGCGCGACGGCACATCGATACGGATGTTTTGCTTCGACAGCGCGCTTTTCAAATCGACCGTAATGGACATCGGCGTTAAGCTCATAAACTGGTAGCTCTGAAAAACGGGCCAGATAAATGCCGCGCCGCCGTGTACGCATTTCGCGCTGGCGGTTGCGCCGTTGGCACCCCGGCCAACTTTACCGTATACCACCAATATCCTGTCGGACGGGCACTTTTTGTATCGCGTTAAGATCGCGATGAATGTTGTGAACAGTATCACAACGGCGATGATGATGATAATCATTGTTTCCATGTAGCGTCTCCTTTATCTTTTAACAATCAGTGTGCTGCCAACATTGCCAACCACGCGGACTGCCGCGCCGGTGGGGATTTTTTCTTCGTTATCGGTAATGGCATCAGCTTCCACGAGCCGTTCCTGAAAGGCCACCATCACCTTGCCCTTGCCGCTGCGCAACGGTGGAACTGCCAGATATACCTCGGCATCAAGGCCGACTGCGTTTGCATAACGGAGATTACCGCTTTGCTGCATACGCTTCATCGAATAAAACATTAACCCGATGAGCAGCGTGGCCAACAGCCCTGCGGCTGCGGAAATGATAATCTCGAGCGCCGTTCCGAGCGACGAGCCGCTGATGGCGTAGCCAGTCCAGCCGAAAATGCAGAAAAACGCGACCAGCCCGCGGATCGTGAAAAAGCGGAAATCCGCCGCGCTCACGTGCTCGCCAAAACCGTCAGCATGCGTCTCCATTTCGGCATGAGAATCAAAGCCGTCGTGTGTATCGATATCGGAGCCTGTGTCCATGTCGGAATCGTGACCGAGACCGATGATCGTAAGGATTACCTGTATGATCAGTATCACGGTAAAAGGAACCGCCGCGAAAAGGAACAAATGCTGCAAAGTGCTCAGCGCGTTCCACCATTCTGTCATGATATCACCTCGATGTTTTTACATATTATAACACGAAACATCAAATATTGATAGTGTTATTGATCAAATATCTGCCAATCGTATCTATATGCTTGGTATCAGTTGCTTTATGCGTGCCATTGTCCGCCGCAGGCACGGTGCATTTCCTCGGTTAAATGGAACCAGCGCATCGTGTCATTGCGCTCCGGATAGAACTCGTAAAACTCGCTTTTATGGAATGTGTAAAAGCGGGAGATATCCGTACACATGCCGAAGGTGGGCACGCAATCGGTAGGCAGCGAGAAGCTAAAGGGTTCACCGTGCTTGGTGCCTACAAATTTCAGGCCCTCGCGCGAGAGCGAAAGCTCGCCTTCGCCCGCAATCAGCGAGGTGGCTCCTTTTGTGAGTCGCTTGAATTCCGGCAGTATGCCGAGCTTCACGCGTTCGCTGAACTTAAAATCGGCGGCTTGCACCTCGGCCTTGGCTTTGTCACGCTGAAGCTGATACCAGGACGATATCGTTTCGGGGATGATGCAGGTGTCGTCCAGCGGTGCAAGATCGTAGCAGCCGTTGACGGTGGCTCCGTTGCCGCATGCCTCGCAGCGGATGGTATCGCCCGCGGCTTTCATGGTATAAACGCTGCCGCATTTGGGGCAAAGGTACAACAGATCATGCAGATTCTTGGCCATTTCACCGTGGCCGTTAAACTCCACACGCTCTTTTTTGTTCCACAGATAATCATCATGCGCAAGCTCGCGGTTCAGCAACGCTTGTATCTCGTCCGCGCTCATTTCCTTCAGCTGCTCGGGGCTTAACAGCTTATCCACCACGATGTCAACCCGGCCCGGTCGCTGGTCGAGACAGTGCTTGGTGTTGGTCATGTAGCCGCCCGCAATTTTCGTGTAGTACACCGTAACCCCTAAGTATTTAAGCAGCTTGCCGCTGCCGATGGCACACGGCTGTCCGCCGCCCGATATCGAACTCATGCCTTCGGGAAACAGACACACGCGGCCGCCCCCCCGAATCACGCGGATGATCTCTTTCACGGCGTGCGGATCCGGCACAAAATTGCGCTTTGGAATGGCATGCATCAGAGCGAAAATAGGGTAGAGGTGCGAACGGAAAAACTCGTTGTAACCCACCACATAGTTCAGCCGATGCGGCAGTACGGCGGGTGCAGTATACAAATAGTCCACGCGAGACGCGTGATTGCTGATGAGGATATACGGATTTTTATCTTGAGATGGGCGCACTTTAAAAGTGAAATGAATGCCAAGCTTTTTGTTCAGTGCGAGCCGCCAGATATTGATGAGCAATAAATAGATGAGTGCGGGTGGTTTTTTGGCGTGCTTCAGGGCCAGTTTCTGTTGGAGTGTGCGCTTTTGCTTCATGGTACGCTCCTAAGATGTGTTTTTGAAGGTATTATATCATTTAAACGGAAAGATTGTGTAGGAATTAAGCTGATTATGTCGAAAAAAGATTGGTTTGATGTTATATGCTGTAATTGTAAGATTCATCGCCGTCCGGTTAAGTTGACAGCCAGTTAAAATGTGATGTACTATTATAAATACATTAATTATCCATTATAACTGCATGAAATACATTTTCCGCCGTTTATCGCGGGAGCAATCTATAGACGGAGTTATAGAATGAAGAAGACTGGTTTTATTTTGGCTTTGCTGATCACACTGTCATTTGCTTTGAGCACCACAACAACTGTTCTGGCCGCAGAGGAGCCTATTGTTGTAACCACAGAAAATCCGATTATATTGGATTCTAATCGCGCGGTGTTTTTGGGAGCCGGCTCAACCTACAGCGGGGTGAGGGATAAAGGCTTTTATTTCGGTAAATCGCCGGAGTCCATGAAAAAAAAGATTTCTTCAAAGTCCATCCAACGCGGTAAAATGAACGCATTGGTGACAGGGCTTGCGCCGCAGACAACATATTATTACTGTGCTTATGTGCGGACTCGTGCCGGCATATACAAAGGCAATGTCTGTTCGTTTACAACGCCCGCCGTTCAGGCGTGGACGGCCGAAGCGGCCATATTCGGCACCAGCGATGAGAGATATAACTTTATATTGGGAACAACGACAAAGTATTACACAATGACCTCGCCGCCATGGGGTTATAATGGCAGCAAGGAAGCGGCCAAGCATATGGTGACCGTTAAAGTGCCGGTATGGAAGCTAACAAAAAAAGGAACGGTGCCCTCGAAAATGTCGTTTAAAATTCATTACAAGCTGGCGGCTTCGGCTCGGGCCATATTTAATGAAATCTATGCGCTGGATATACAGTATCCGATCAAAACGATTTCCGGGTATAAATACCGGCGCATGTCGGTACCCGGTGTGAGGAACAACCCCTATTTGTCTCAGCACAGCTTCGGGACGTGCATTGATATCAACAAAGCGTATAATCGTTTTTATTTGGATGCGGACAGACGGGATCCATCTTCGCCATATTATATACCACAGAGCGTCATCGATATATTTAAAAGGTATGGATGGTCTTGGGGCGGAGAATTTAAAGAGGGCTTTGATACCATGCATTTTCAGTATCTTGGGCTTGAGTTGATGGAATAACGGTTTATTAGGTTAGCAGTAATAGCAATCCTGCTGCCATTTGAGCGGATTTTCATCGATGTATCGCCAGATTTGCTGATACTCAGCTTCATGTCGTATGATATGGTCGTGGTATGAACGTTGCCATAGTATATGATATTGAGTGTTGTTAAGCAAATTAAACTGTTTTGTTGTAAAAGATTTGAGTTGACCGATTATTGAATGCAGGGGCAGATCTTCACTGAGTGGCTTATCCGATGACTTCGCGGTGTTTTGTAGGGGCGGGTTTCCATGCCCGCCCAAGAACGTTCCGGAATTAATCATCATAATTAAATGAATGTGATTAGGCATAATCACATATTTATCTATAAATATATTTTCATATTTATGACTATAAAAATGAATCGCATTATCAATTTCTAGACCGATACGTGATAGTTCAATCTGCGGGGCGGCATGGAAACCGCCCCCTACGATCTGCGATAGTAAAGGCTCTCTGTTCTTCGTACAAATTGTAACGAAATATGCACCATTCTGCGAGTAATCATAATCTTTTAGTCGATTAGACTTTTGGATTTTAGGTATCTTGGCCCACCTCCAAGACATTTATCCTCTCAAAAACGCCCCGATCCTCTCGGCCGCGGTCAGTATGCGCTCGTCATTCTGCACCAGCGCGATGCGCACATACCCTTGGCCGCAGCTGCCAAAAGCGCTGCCCGGCACCACGAGCACGCCCGTTGCCTGCATCAGCCGCTGAACGAACGCCACATCGTCGGTACCAAAGCTTTCGGGAATCTTCGCCCACACAAACATCGTCGCGCGCGGTTTGTTAATCTGCCAGCCGTGCTGCGCGAACGCGCTGATCAATAGATCACGACGCTTTTCATAAGCCGCCGCCGTTTCGCGTACCACGCGCTCGTCGCTTTGCAGCGCCAATATGCCTGCCTTTTGCACGGGCAGAAATATGCCGTAATCCGTGTTCGATTTGAGCTGTTTGAGTGCCGACACATAC
Source organism: Bacillota bacterium (assembly GCA_023436525.1). Lineage (GTDB taxonomy): Bacteria > Bacillota > Clostridia > Christensenellales > SZUA-584 > SZUA-584. Next base: position 7,749 of record JAEZIW010000062.1, read on the forward strand.
GCCGCGTTGCCGAGGCAAAACCCGAGCCGCGCACCCGCATATCCGTACGATTTTGAGAGCGAGTTAAACTCCGCGCCGATGTCCTTTGCGCCTTCGTGAGCGAGGAAGCTGCCCACACGCAGCCCGTCAAAGCTGAGCTCGCTGTAGGCGTTGTCGTGAATCACGAATATATCGTACTTTTTTGCAAATGCAATCAAATCATCGTAAAATTCCGGCGGCGCGACAGCCGTCGTCGGGTTGTTCGGGTACGAAACGATCATCAGCTTCGCGCGCCGAGCCACGCTGTCGGGGATATCGTTAAAGTCGATGATGAAGCTGTTTTCGGGCCGCTGCGGCACGCGGAACACATCGGCGCGCGCAAGCGCCGCACCGGTGAAAAAAGCGGGGTAACAAGGATCCTGCAATATCACGGTATCACCCGGGTCGATAATGGGCAGGCAGCAGTGCGCGAGCCCTTCCTGTGTGCCGAGCACGGCGCACACCTCGGTATCCGCATTGAGGTCAACGCCGTAACGTTTTTTATACCAAGTGGAGGCGGCCTGCCGAAGAGACGGCAGGTCGTCAATCGCGTAAACGTAGCTTTCGTCTTTGAGTGCTTCGTCTGCAATGGTTTGCTTGATGGCAGCGACGGGGGCAATGTTGGGCGTGCCCACGCTTAAATCAATCACGTCCATGCCGCTGGCCTTCAGCTTGGCCTTCTCTCCGGCCAGCTCTGTGAAAATGCCGCATGACAAATCGTTCATCAAAGAAGATAATTTCATCGCTGTCAGGCACAGGGTGCGCCATTCCTCCTCGCTTCACATAAAGCTATTGTGCAATACCCGTATACACCATTCCGCGCGCCGAATCCAGCGTGACGGAGGTGCCGTTTTTCAGTATGCTGGTCGCGTTCTCCACATCGCAGAGCACCGGGATACCGAGCGTTAACCCCACAATGACCGCATGTGAATCCATGCCGCCCTGTTCTGTAATGATGCCGGACGCTTCTTTGAGCAGATCCATCAAACCGTTGCTCGTATGTGGCATCACGAGAATATCGCCCGGTTCAAACAGATCTCGCGCGGTCTGCTCGCTTTGCGCAACACAAAGCTTGCCGTTTGCCACCATATTGTTGTAGCCCGTGCCTTTAACGAGCACATTGCCCACGATATGCACTTTTAACGTGTTGGTGGTGCCGCTGATGCCAATGGGTACGCCCGCTGTAATCACCACCACCTCGCCGTGCTTCACGAGCCCGGTTGATTTGGCGCGCTCCACCGCATGCTCGAAGAGTCTGTCCGTGTTGTCCTGCTCTTTGCCGAGTACCGGGCAGACGCCCCACGACAGTGCAAGCTGGTGGCAGACTTTTTCTACCGGCGAGCACGCAATGATCGGTAAGGCCGGACGGAAGCTCGAAACCATCCGTGCGGTGCGGCCCGATTTCGTGAAAGCGATGATGGCGCTGGCACCGAGGCTGTGCGCCGTTGAACAGGTGGCGAGCGATATCGCACTGGTGACGCTCGTGCATATATCCGGCATACTCGTGTTAAAACGCGTTCTGTAATGGATGTTGTTCTCCGTGTGCTCGGCAATGCGAGACATCGTTACCAAGCTTTCGATGGGGTATTTGCCCACGGCCGTTTCACCTGAGAGCATGATGGCGCTGGTGCCGTCGTATACCGCGTTGGCCACATCGGTGGCCTCCGCACGTGTGGGCCGCGGGTTATGAATCATCGAGTCGAGCATCTGTGTGGCGGTGATCACCTTGCGGCCTGCCGAATACGCTTTTTTAATCAATAGCTTTTGAATGCGCGGCAGGTCGACGATGTCCATCTCCACACCCATATCACCGCGCGCAACCATGATGCCGTCGCTCACCTTGATGATCTCGTCGATGTTGTTAACGCCGCTTTCGTTCTCGATCTTGGCAATGATCTGTATGCTTTTGCCGCCGTTCTTTTCGAGAATCTGCCGCACCTCAAGCACATCCTGCGCCGTGCGGCAAAAAGAAGCGGCGATGAAATCCACATCGTTTTCGATGCCGAAAAGAATATCGCTTCTGTCCTTGTCGCTGATATAGTCCATCTGCATGTGGACGCTTGGGACGTTGATCGATTTGTTGTCTTTGAGCAACCCGCCGGTGATTACGCGGCACTCAATCGCCTCCGGCGAAACGCTTTCCGCCTCCAGCTCGAGCAGCCCGTCATCCAGCAAAATGCGGGTGCCTTGGGGCAGCTCGTTTGCAAGCTGCGGGTATGTGATGGACACCTGTGTGTCGTCACCCTCCACGTCATGCATGCATAACGTGAATTTTTCACCCTCTTTAAGTTTTGTGCTGCCGTTTAGAAAGCGTTTGACGCGTACCTCGGGGCCTTTTGTATCCAGCAGGATACCGATGGGCCGCTTGTATTCAGCCCGCAGCTTTTTCAACAGATCAATGCGGGCTTTGTGTGTGGCATGGTCGCCATGGCTGAAATTGAACCGCGCCACATCCATTCCGTTTTCGATCAGCTGGCGCATCGGCTTTTCGGTATCCGTTGCGGGCCCGATCGTGCAGATTATTTTTGTTTTTCTCATATAAACTCCTTAAAATGCAAAAGCATTTATTAACAATAACAGGGTTAACAATGGATGCAGGCGTTTTGGAGCAGCTTGATTTCAAGCTGAATTCGGTTTCATCCTGATATCGCATCATCAGTCTTCATTTGCTATTATAAATACTTTGTGTAATTAATCAATAACCACATGCCTTAATTGATAGTGTAAGCAAGTTAACAGTTTATGAGAAAGCGCATATTTAATGCCTCACAAGCTTTGACCATTAGACCGTTTTCGATTAAAATAGAGGCGACATTATATTTAGAAGGAAGTTAATATGCCTGGATGGCTGATCGTGGCTCTGGCTGCGGTGAACCTGATAAGCTTTGCAGTTTGCGGAGCAGATAAGCGCGCGGCGGTGAAACATAATCGGCGCGTCAGAGAGCGGACGCTCTTTTTGCTTGCCTTTGCGGGCGGTGCGCTCGGCGTGTGGCTGGCAATGCTGGTGTTTCACCATAAAACGAAAAAGCTCAAATTTATGGTGATTGTGCCGCTGGCGTTGATCGCGCAGGCGGCGGCTGTTTATTTTCTGGCGAACAATGCATAAACGTTGAAAATAATCGTTGATTTTTCGGCATCATATGTTATAATGAATTTCGTGACTTTTACGCTGGCAGCGGTTTGCCGCCGGTTTTATAAGAATAGAGGTGAGTGCAAATGAAACAAGGCATACATCCCGAGTATCACGAATGTACCGTGACCTGCGCATGCGGCGCGACATTCAAAACCGGCTCGGTGAAGAAGGAACTGAAAATCGAAATTTGTTCGGAATGTCATCCGTTCTTCACAGGCAAACAGAAGCTGGTGGATACGGGCGGCCGCGTAGACCGTTTCAACAAAAGATACGGCATTAAATAGGAAGAAACGATTTCAAGCAGACCGGTATTACGGTCTGTTTTACTTTCCGTTAAAAATAGTGTATACTTGGAACACCTAAAAAGAAACGAGGGGCGAAATGAAAAAGTGCAATATCGGCGGACAAGGCGTGCTCGAAGGCGTCATGATGCGTTCGCCGTCTAAATGCGGCCTTGCGGTAAGAAAGACGACAGGTGAGATTGTCTACGACCGCGAAGAGGTGGAATCCATAACCAAAAAGAATAAGTTCTACGGGCTGCCCATTGTTCGCGGTGTGGTCTCGTTTTTTGATATGATGGTGTTCGGTGTAAAAACCATAACAAAATCGGCTAAGATGTTCGATGAAACCACCGAGGAGATTGAACCATCCAAATTTGAAAAGTTCGTGGCGAAGAAAACGGGCAAGGATGCGATGGATGTGGCGATGGTGTTCGCCGTGATACTGTCTATCGGGCTGGCCGTGGGGATATTTTTCATACTACCCACGGTGCTGGCCAACCTGGTACGGCCGCTGATTGCATCGCATGTGCTGATGAACCTGATTGAAGGTGCCATTCGGCTGCTGTTGTTCTTCGGTTATGTGATGCTTGTGTCGCTCGTGAAGGAAATTAAGCGTGTATTCAAATACCACGGGGCTGAACATAAAACAATTAACTGCTTCGAACACGAGGAACCGTTGACTGTGCAGAACATACAAAAATACAAAACGCTGCATCCGCGCTGCGGAACCAGTTACCTGCTGCTGGTGATGGTGATTTCTATACTGCTGTTCTCGCTGCTCGGCTGGAGCCCGTCGTGGTTTGCGCGCATTGGCCTGCGGCTGCTGATGCTGCCCGTTGTGGCGGGCATATCGTATGAGTTTTTGAAATTCGCCGCCAAGGGCGATTCGCTGTTCTTTCGCGCGATTCGCTGGCCGGGCATGATGCTGCAAAAACTCACCACATCAGCGCCGGACGACAGCATGGTGTAGGT